>CAZYNY010000044.1:0-23096 GCA_964648095.1 uncultured Nitrospirota bacterium
GGGCACCAATGTCGGGGCCGTGATTAAATCACTTGAGGGGTTTGAATCCCCCATTATCCTCATCGCAGGAGGCAGGGACAAAGGAGGAGATTTCTCGCCCCTTAAAGACCTTGTGACAAAGAAGGTAAAGGGGCTGATCCTGATAGGAGAGGCAAGGGGACTCCTTCGATCCGTCTTCGATGGAATTACTGATATAGCTGAGGCAAAAGACATGTCTGATGCAGTAAGGCTTGCCAGGGAAAGGGGACGGATGGGCGATATAGTGCTCCTCTCCCCTGGATGTGCAAGCTTTGATATGTTCAGGAATTATGAGGAGAGGGGGAGGGTATTTAAGGAGATAGTAAATAGCATTTAGGGGGACTGGGGACTAAGAAAAGGTTGAGGTCAAGGTTGAGGCTGAGGCAAATGCAGGTTGAAGTTGAGGTTGAGGGGTTCCTTAACCTTAACCTCAGCCTTAGCCTTCTTCAATGGGGTTCAGATGCCAAAGAGGACTGATAAGACAATCCTTGTTACCATGCTGATATTGATCGCCTTCGGTTTCATCATGATCTACTCTGCCAGCGCAGTCATCTCATATAAAAAATATGGAGACTCCTTCTTTTTCTTAAAGAAGCAGATGATATGGGGTCTTTTGGGCATGATAACCTTTATGGCAGCACATTCGCTTGATTACAGAACCTGGCAGAGATATGTCATACCGGTCTTTGCTCTTTCATGCCTCATGCTTATACTTGTACTGACCCCTCTGTTCGGCCCAGCGGTAAATGGATCAAAGAGGTGGTTGCGGCTTGCCATTGTCTCCTTTCAGCCTTCCGAGATGGCCAAGCTTGCCGTCATAATCTATCTGGCCGGTTATCTGGCCAGGAAGGGGGATGGGATAAGAGATTTTTTCCATGGGTTCGTCCCGCCGCTGATACTGATAGGGATAATAATGGGGCTTATTATTATAGAGCCTGATCTTGGTTCAGTTGTAACTATAGGGTTGGTTGCGGGCACACTCCTCATCATAGGAGGGGCAAGACTAAGTCATATGTTCCTCGTTGTCCTCCTTTCCACCCCTGTTATATACTATCTAATGAAGGTTGGCTACAGATGGCAGAGGTGGGAGACATTCTTGAACCCATGGAAGGATCCAACAGACACAGGTTTTCAGATAGTGCAATCATTTATCTCCTTTGGCAGCGGAGGGATACTCGGTTCGGGGCTTGGAGAGGGGAGACAGAAACTATTTTTCCTCCCCTATCCCCATACAGACTTTATCTTTGCAATAATCGGCGAGGAGATGGGCCTCCTCGGTGTCTTATCTACCATACTCCTCTATCTGCTCCTGGCATTAAAGGGTTGCACCATAGCAATAAAGACGGAAGATCCATTCGGGTCCTACCTTGCCTTCGGGATCACTATGATGATCACCATCCAGGTCCTTATCAATATCTGTGTAGCTACAGGTCTCCTGCCCACTAAAGGTCTTGCACTCCCCTTCTTAAGCTACGGGGGGTCATCACTCCTTACAAATATGCTCGGGATGGGGATGCTCTCAAGCATAGCAAAAGACGGGAGAGGCAGATGAGGGTGCTCATAGCCGGCGGTGGAACAGGGGGACATCTTTATCCCGGTATTGCCCTTGCAAGGGCATTCCAGGGGATGGGGATTACAGATATACTCTTTGTCGGAACAACGAGGGGGATTGAATCCGAGGTACTGCAAAAGGAAGGATTCCCCCTGGCAAAAATCCATGTCAGCGGGATCATGAATAAAGGACTATTTAAGACCATAACATCAATACTGCTTCTTCCAATAGGCCTGATAGATTCCATAAAAATATTGCTTAGTTTTAGGCCCGATGTTGTTGTGGGTATCGGGGGCTATTCCTCAGGCCCGATAGTGGTCATGGCAATGCTGCTCAGGATCAAACGGGTTATACTGGAACCGAATCTAATACCGGGGATTACAAACAGGCTGCTTGCCCCTTTAGCCAACAGGATCGCCGTGGCATTTGAGGAGACCAAAAGGTATTTCAGGGGATCGCAGGTGGTCCTAACAGGCAACCCTGTGAGAGAAGAAATCATTTGCATAGACAATACCCTTTGGTCGCCCCTGGCAGGCACGGAGGCCTTCCCATACACGCTATTTGTCTTCGGGGGAAGCCAGGGCGCCCATTCGATAAATCTGGCCATGGTTGACGCCCTTGACTATATAAAAGACTTAAAAGATAAGATCTTCATCATACACCAGACAGGGAGACCTGACTTTTCTAATATTATGGAGTCATACAGGAATAAGGGTTTTAAGGCCAGAGTCGAACCCTATATCTTTGATATAGCCAGGATCTACCGTCTGGCTGATCTTGTAGTAAGCAGGGCAGGCGCCACGACCGTTGCAGAGATTATGGCTTGTGGAAGGCCGGCCATACTGATACCATTCCCCTACTCTACCCACGGACATCAGGAGAAAAATGCCATGACGCTTAAAGAGGCAGGCGCCGCAGAAGTAATAGACGGCGCCAGTTTAAACGGAAGGCTTTTGGGGGAAACCATACTGAGGCTCCTCTCAGACAGGGAGGGGCTGCGCCTGATGGGCAGCAGGTCCAGGTCATTGGGCAGGAGAGATGCCGCAAGGGAGATAGCGCTGATCTGCAACCGGCTTGCCGGAGGAGAGATATAGTGTTTAGAAAGATACAGCATATACATTTGATAGGTATAGGTGGATCCGGGATGTGCGGAATCGCCGAGGTATTATTGAATCTCGGATACAAGGTTACAGGCTCAGACCTGCAGTATACAGATACAATTAAGAGGATAGAGGGTATGGGCGGGAGGATATTTGTCGGCCATAACCAGTCAAACATTGAGGGCGCGCAGGTTGTCGTTGTATCGTCGGCTGTTCATCCTGAGAACCCTGAGGTAGTCGCCGCCAGAGAGAAGTTCATACCTGTAATCAAGAGGGCCGAGATGCTGGCCGAGCTTATGAGGCTCAAGTTCGGAATAGCCGTTGCCGGCGCCCATGGAAAGACTACCACGACCTCTATTATCGCCGTGCTCCTTGCGCATGCGGGCCTTGATCCGACAGTAGTAATCGGGGGAAAGCTAAACAGCATGGGGAGCAATGCCAAGCTCGGTAAAAGCGAATTCCTTGTTGCGGAGGCGGATGAGAGCGACGGGTCATTCCTGCTCCTCTCTCCGGCGATAACAGTTGTAACAACAATAGACAGAGAGCACCTTGACCATTATGGCGACATGGAAAATCTAAAGAAGGCCTTCCTGGATTTTATAAACAAGATCCCATTTTACGGCCTGTCCGTTCTATGCCTGGATGAAGGAGAGATACAAGCGCTCATACCATCTATTCAAAAGAGGTATATCACATACGGTATCACGGTCCAGGCAGACCTTATGGCAAGGGATATTAAACTGAAGGAATGGGGATCCAATTTCTCCGTATCATTCAAGGGGGAAGACCTCGGCAGGTTCCATATGACTGTGCCCGGTATCCATAATGTCTATAATGCCCTTGCTGCAATTGGTGTTGGTCTTGAACTGGATCTTAAGCCCGAGGATATAAGAAGCGGCCTGTCAGAATTCTCCGGGGTTGAGAGGAGATTTCATCTGAGGGGTGAGAAAAATGGCATTATGATCATCGACGACTATGGCCACCACCCGACAGAGATCAAGGCAACATTAAAGGCGGCAAAGTCCGGCTGGGACAGGAGACTTATAGCAATCTTCCAGCCCCACCGGTACAGCCGGACAAGGGACCTCCTTAAGGAATTCGCAACATCCTTCTATGATGCAGACATCCTTATCATTACAGAGATATACCCTGCAGGTGAACCTCCTATTGAAGGCATCTCCGGATTAAAACTATTTGAACTGATCAGGGGTTATGGACACAAAAAGATCATATATATCCCGCAGAAAGGGGAGATCGCCGAGAAGGTTGTACCCATCTTAAGGAAGGGGGACATGGTGATAACCCTTGGTGCAGGCGATATATGGAAGACAGGTCCTGAAATATTGGCAAAACTTCCTGACGGGAAGAGGCATGACTGATATAGGCAGAATAAAAGAGGCCTTCGTTGGATTTTCCGGAGAGATAAGGTTCAATGAACCGATGCACAGGCATACCTCATTTAAGATAGGCGGAGAGGCAGACGCAATGATCTTTCCAGAAGGGGTCGATGACTTGAAAAGGGCCGTCCTCGGAATAAAGAAACACCGGATGCCCTTCTTTGTGATGGGGAAGGGGACAAACCTCCTTGTGCTGGATGGCGGGATAAAGGGCATCGTAATAAATCTAAGATCCTTCAGGAAGCTATCTCCCCTGCCTGACAACAGTCTCTATGCCGGGGCAGGCACCCTGCTTCATCTGATTGCCGGATATGCCGCCGGGATGTGCCTGTCCGGCCTTGAATTCGCATCAGGGATCCCGGGCAGCCTGGGAGGCGCAATAGTCATGAATGCAGGGGCAAACGGGGAGGAGATCGGGCCTCTTATCAGGGGCATCAGGATTCTCGATATGGATGGTGAGATACGTGATATAAAGGGGGATCAATTAAGGTTCGGATATCGCTCCTCTTGTCTGCCTCAGGGGATCATCATATCCGCAGAACTCAGGTTGAAGAGATCCGAAAAGAGGGAGACAAGAGACAAAGGGAGGCGCGAAATAATCAGGAGGGGGAAGACACAGCCCTTATCCCTGCCAAATGCAGGATCTGTTTTCAAGAACCCTCCGGGGGATTATGCCGGCAGGCTCATTGAAGAGGCAGGGCTTAAGGGATTGACTGTGGGGGATGCCCAGGTCTCTCCCCTTCATGCCAATTTCATTGTAAACATGGGAAGGGCTACAGCAAGGGATGTCCTTGCCTTAATAAGGATGATAGGGAAAAAGGTGGAAACGGAGAAGGGGATAACGCTTGAGCTTGAGATAAAGGTTGTAGGAAACAACAAAAGGGGGACGGTTTAATTTAAGGAGATGGCGCTCTTAACCAAAAAGAGGATCGGCGTAATAATGGGAGGAAGGTCTGTTGAAAGGGAGGTATCCATCAAAAGCGGATCAGCAATACTGGCCTCACTTAAGAGGTCAGGCTATGATGCTATCCCAATAGAGATGGACGAAAAGATCGCAGAAAATATAAAGGACAATAATATAGGAGCGGCCTTTATCGCCCTGCACGGGCCAGGGGGGGAAGACGGAAGCCTCCAGGGCCTGCTTGAGATTATCGGCATCCCTTATACAGGATCGGGTGTGCTTGCAAGCGGATTGGGTCTCAATAAGGCAGCTTCAAGGAAGATTTTCCTATACCATAATATCCAGGTGCCGCCTTTCTTTATTGCAAGAAGAGACGAAAAGACAGACACTGAATCTATTCTTAGTAAATTAACATTCTCGTTCCCTCTCGTTGTCAAGCCCTGCTGTCAGGGCTCGAGCATCGGCGTATCTATTGTCAAAGAAAAGGCGGGATTAAAAGAGGGCATCGAAGAGGCCTTCAGATATGACAGTGAGATCCTCATAGAAAAGTTTATAGATGGGAGAGAGATACATGTAGGCATCCTTGGAGACAAACCTTTGGGCGCTATCGAGATCCGGCCCAAAGGGGAATTTTACGATTATGAGGCCAAGTATATTCCAGGGATGTCTGATCATATATTTCCCGCCCCCCTGGAAGAAGGCATGTACAGGATGGTCCTTGAAGCAGGGCTGTCCGCCCATAATGCAATCGGATGCGAAGGCTACAGCAGGACGGATTGCCTCGTAACCAACAGCGGGGATATCTTTATCCTTGAGGTAAATACCCTGCCCGGAATGACAGAAACATCCCTCCTTCCTGAGATCGCAGGGAAGAGCGGGATAGGATTTGATGCCCTTGTTGAAAAGATACTATATTTTGCCTTAAATAGATTTTTGTAGATATCCACGAGCTTTCCTCGTTGGTATTGTCCAGCGAGCGGAGTCGAGCGTAGGGAGGGGGAGGCTCCATCCGGCTTTGCCGGTGGAGGGGGATGGTCGCTCCCCTGAGATAGGCGAGGGGGCGACGCGAGCCCCTTAGAAAGGGAATTAGATGTCATA
Source organism: uncultured Nitrospirota bacterium (assembly GCA_964648095.1). Lineage (GTDB taxonomy): Bacteria > Nitrospirota > Nitrospiria > JACRHA01 > JACRHA01 > JACRHA01. The sequence continues at coordinate 6,067 of CAZYNY010000044.1, forward strand.
TTCAGATATAGCAATAGGAAGGAGATATCAGAAGAAAGGTATCTTGCGAAGGCGCATAATAGTCAGATCTGTATCAATCGTTGTCATCTCTCTTGGACTCTATTACATACTCCTTGGGATTGAAAACAGCATAACCCCTCTCTTTACTGTCAGTTCTGTAAAGATAGCAGGTTTATATAGACTAAAAGAAGAGGAGATCATCAGCTTGTCAGGCATAGGAAGCGGGGTCAATATCCTTCAGGTCGATCTCGACGAGGCTTACCAGAGGATCAAAGAGAACCCATGGGTCAGGGACGTCCTGATAAGAAAAGAACTCCCTGTTTCAATAGCCGTTGAGATAATGGAAAGGAGGCCTGAGGCGAGGGTCGCTGCAAAGAATGGGACCTACCTTGTTGATAACGAGGGGATGGTACTTGAGAGGGCGGACCTGGCATACGATTTTCTGCCCCTGATAAAGGGCTTAGATCATATTGAAATCTCTCCGGGAAAAAGGGTAGACTGGAAAAATGCAGGGGAGGGCCTTGAAATAATAAAGATGATCTCCTCAGATCTAACCGGCAACGCCCATAATAACCCGGTGGTGGATCTCAGCAGAAGCGGGGAGATAAAACTTCTTTTTCAGGATATTACGCTAAGACTCGGAACCGGTACTGCCAGGGATGAGATTGTCAGGTTCCTTGAGGTGGAGGAACAGATTAAAAGAAGATTTTCAGGTCCCAGGGAGATAGACCTGAGATTCCCCAAAAGAATTATCGTAAGACAGCCGGGAGAAGAGAAGGGAATTGGCTAAAAGAGAAAGCATAATTGTAGGCCTGGATATCGGGACCACCAAGATATCTGCGATAGTTGCAGAGATTAAGAATGAAAAGACTATAGATATAATCGGGATAGGAACAAGCCCTTCAAGGGGACTCAGAAAGGGATCTGTCATTAATATCGAATCTACCGTGGAATCGATCAAGAGGGCCGTGGAGGAGGCGGAATTGATGGCCGGAGTTGAGATCGACGCAGTATACACAGGGATCGCCGGAAGCCATATTAAGGGTTTTGACAGCAAAGGCGTGATAGCGGTAAAGGATAAGGAGGTCAGCAAGCTTGACATAGAGCGTGTGGTAGAGAACGCCAAGGCGGTCAACATACCCCTTGACAGGGAGATACTCCATGTCATCCCGAAGGAGTTCATACTTGACGGGCAGGACGGCATAAGGGACCCCCTTGGTATATCCGGCGTAAGGCTTGAGACTGTAATCCATATAATTACCGGAGCGGTAACCTCCACCCAGAATATAGTCAAGTGCGCCAACAGGGCAGGCCTGCAGGTCATTGATATAATACTCCAACCCCTGGCCTCAAGCGAGGCGGTGCTTACACAGGATGAGTTGGAACTCGGCGTAGTTATGATAGACATAGGAGGGGGAACAACTGATATTGCCGTATTTGCAGAGGGATGCATCCTCCATACCGCCGTACTCGGAATAGGAGGAAACCACCTGACGAATGATATAGCAATAGGACTTCGCACCCCCTTGAGCGATGCAGAAAAGATAAAAAAGAGGTATGGCTGCGCCCTCACCTCTTTAGTAAAGGACGATGAAACAATCGAGGTTCCGAGTGTCGGAGGGAGGCCCCCGAGGATATTGTCAAGACAGCTATTGTCGGAGATAATAGAACCGAGAGGGGAGGAGATCTTCAGCCTCGTATCAAGGGAACTGAAAAAGACAGGCTATGAGGAGATGATCGCCTCAGGTGTTGTCATAACCGGGGGCACTGCAAATATGGACGGCATGGCGGAACTGGCTGAAAAAACCCTGGATCTGCCTGTCAGGAGGGGTTCACCTTCAAATATTGGCGGCCTGGTCGATATAGTCAGCAACCCTATCTATGCCACAGGTGTAGGTTTAACCCTGTATGCATTCAGTAAGGGAAGAAAAAGGGATCTGCCGAATGGAAACCTGTTGAGTAAGACAGTAAATGTTGTAAAGGTATGGATCAATGAATTCTTTTAATAAGGAGGGCAGGCTATGTTCTTATTTGATGAGGTAGAGGCCGGGCAGGCAAGGCTTAAAGTAATAGGGATCGGAGGAGGCGGATGCAATGCAATAAATACTATGATAGTATCCGGCCTGGTTGGGGTGGAATTTATCGCGGCCAACACCGACCTCCAGGCGCTTGGAACATCCAGGGCATTGAATAAAATCCAGATTGGGAATAAACTTACCAAGGGATTGGGCGCAGGGGGAAACCCTGATGTAGGTAAAGATTCCGCCCTTGAGGATACAGAAAAGATAAAGGAGGCATTAGCAGGATCTGACATGGTATTTATTACAGCAGGCATGGGGGGCGGGACGGGGACAGGTGCGGCCCCAGTTATAGCCGGTATTGCCAGGGAGCTTGGCGCCCTTACGGTGGGCGTTGTGACAAAACCCTTCTGTTTCGAAGGATCAAAGAAGATGCAGAGGGCTGATGAGGGCTTAAAGGAACTGAACAAGCATGTTGATACATTAATCGTGATACCCAACCAGCGGCTCTTAAGTATAGCCGACAAGACAACCCCGCTCCTTGAGGCATTTAAGATGACGGATAATGTCCTTTTTCAGGCAGTCAAGGGGATTGCGGATCTTATCTCTACGCCGGGCCACGTCAATGTTGATTTTGCGGATGTCAGGACAGTAATGTCCCACATGGGCCGGGCCGTGATGGGGATGGGCATGTCCAGCGGTAATAACAGGGCAGTTGAGGCCGCCCAGAAGGCAATTTCAAGTTCCCTGCTGGAAGATGGTTCCATTATGGGCGCAAAGGCCGTCCTTCTTAATATATCCGGCGGACCGAGCCTCTCCCTCCTTGAGGTAACCGAGGCCTCATCCATAATACAGGAGGCCGCAGATGCCGATGCCAATATCAAATTCGGGTCCGTAATAAACGAGGCGATGGTAGAGGAGGTCATAGTCACAGTAATAGCTACAGGCTTTGAAAAGACAGCGTCAAAAGAGGAATTCTCAAGGCCTGTAATAGGAAAAAGCCTCTTCACGAAAACCGCCGACAGGCAGACCTTTTTGAGGAAGGTCATGGATTCCGACCTTGCAGGCAGGGTTGATGAGGATGATGAACTGGACGTGCCCACCTTCTTAAGAAGGCAGGCAGACTAGGAACAGGCTTATGTCCCGGAAGCTGAGAGAAAAGGCAAGGAATATCCTGAAAAAAGAAGAGGGCGCCATATACAAAGGAAATCCCGGCCTCATAAGCGTCGCCCTCGCATATCCCAATAGATACTTTGTAGGAATGTCTAATCTCGGTCTGCAGTCGATCTATGGTATTCTGAACAGAAGGGGGGATACCGTCGCTGAGAGGGTCTTTCTCCCTGATACGGAGGATATAAATGAATACAAAAGGACTGATGCCGGACTCTTTTCTCTTGAATCCCAGAGGATGGTTATGGACTTTGATATCCTTGCCTTTTCTGTCTCCTTTGAAAACGATTACCCAAACATACTGAGCATACTGAGCCTTTCAGGGATGCCGCTTGAAAGCAGCGAGCGGGGAGATGAATATCCGCTGGTAATTGCCGGCGGGGTTTGCACATTCTTCAACCCTGAACCTATTTCAGGCTTTGTGGATCTCTTTATCATCGGCGAAGGGGAAGAGGTAATAATAGAATTCATGGATCTTTACGGCCGGTTGAGAAGCGAGGGATACCCAAGGAACAGACTGCTCTCCAGTCTGGCACAGATTGAAGGGATCTACGTGCCGGGACTCTATAGCCCTTCATATAATCAGGACGGGACAATCAAAGGGATTACTGCCGGGCCGGGCCTGCCTCAGAGGATAAAGAAGAGATGGATCAGGGAGGTAGACAGCCATACTACAAAGACATGTATCAGGACGCCTGATACGGAATTCGGAGATATGTCTTTAATAGAAATCTCAAGGGGATGCAAATGGTCATGCAGGTTCTGCCTTGAAGGCTATGTCTACAGGCCATTGAGGTTCAGAAGCCTTAAGGCGCTAAGCAAGGAAATAAGCGGCAAGAACAGCAGGATAAAAAAGATCGGTCTTGTGGGGGCTACTGTATCAAGCTATCCGTATTTTAAAGAACTATTTAAGGATCTCCGGGAGGATGGAGAAGGGATCAAGATCTCCGTCTCATCCCTCAGGGCAGATTCGTTATCCCCGGATCTATTAATGATGCTGACAGAGAGCGGACATAAGACCATAGCCCTGGCGCCGGAGGCGGGATCAGAAAGGTTGAGAAAGCTTATAAACAAAAAATTATCAGATGAGGATATCCTGAAAGGGATAGAGATGATACTAAGGAGCGATATCCCGAATATAAAGCTATATTTTATGATAGGCCTCCCTACTGAAACAAATATTGATATAGATGCCATACTTATTCTGACAAGGAGGGCCCGGGAGATTATGCTGAAGATCGGAAAGGAGAAGGGGAGGATGGGCCAGCTTACGCTAAGTGTAAACCCCTTTATCCCAAAACCCCATACCCCCCTGCAATGGTTTCCTATGGACCATGTAAAATCCTTAAAAGAGAAGCTCAGATATATTAAAAAGGGGATTTCCCTCCTGAATAATGTAAAGATAATACATGAGCTGCCCAAGTGGTCCTATATACAGACGCTCCTTTCAAGGGGTGACAGGAGGGTCGGGAAGATCCTTCTAAACCAGTTTGTCTCAGGGGAAAATTGGAAGGCTGCCTCACGACAATCTGGTCTTGACACAGACTTTTACGTTTACAGAAAGATGGGTCTGGATGAGATCCTGCCATGGGACCATATAGACCCCGGCGTAAAAAAGGAGATCCTGATAAGGGAGCATATGGAGGCCATTGCAAATGTTGCCTGAACAAAAACCCCTTTATGAAGAGGAGACGTTCAGACTGCAGGGACTTTCCGATGTTGACGGATTTTATCATCACTTCACCATAAGGCCCGATATGATGGACAGGAAGAAGGTCATAAGGGTAAAACAGGTGCATAGCGATAACATCCTGGTTGTTAACAGAAAGACCTTTGATCTGGACCTGTTCCGCAACAGCAGGATATTCAATAATGGTTATGATGCCCTCATAACAGATCAGGATGATATTATCCTTGAGATCAGGACTGCGGATTGCCTGCCCATCCTTATAATAGACCCTGATAACAGGGCTATAGCGGCTGTACACGCAGGCTGGAGGGGGTCTTTATTGAACCTGCCTGTGAAGGTTGTAATGAAGATGAAGGAGTTTTTTGGATCGAAGGAGGAGGAACTTATTGTCGGATTCGGCCCAAGCATAGGCCCCTGCTGCTATGAGGTCGGGGATGATGTCCTTAAACCGGTAAGGGAGAGACATCCTGAGTGGAAAGATATCATTGAGGAGAGGGATAAAGGCAGGGGGATGTTTAATCTCGAAGGACTCAACAGAAGGCAGTTCCTGGACCTCGGCATAAGGGAAGAGAGGACCTTCTCTGTAAACCTCTGCACATCATGCCATCCGGTCCGGCTCCCCTCCTACAGAAGAGACGGGAAGGTAGTAGGAAATATATATTCCGGCATTATGATTGGAGAATAGCAGGTTAAGGCTACGAAGAAGGTTGAGGCTAAGGCTGAGGTTAAGAATTTACTTAACCTAAACCTCAACCTTAACCTGCTTTTACTGAAGATGGGTATAGATATTAAAAATAACTTGGAGCTTGTAAGGGCTAGGATATCCAAGGCTGCACTATCGGTCGGGCGCCGGCCCGGGGACATAAGACTCGTTGCAGCAGGAAAGGGTGTTACTGCAGAAAGGCTTAAAGAGGCTATCAGCTATGGAGTGGATATTATCGGCGAGAACCGCGTACAGGAGACCTTATACAAAATAGAAAAGATAGGCAAAATGGCGGAGATAGGAACAGGGCCGCCTCCTCAAATTTCCTGGCACTTTATAGGGAAGCTCCAGAGGAATAAGGTGAGGGACGCAGCCGGAAGATTTGATCTTATCCACTCCCTGGACTCAAGGCCCCTTGCTGAAGAGATAAATAAATGGGCAGAAAAAAGAGGTCTGATACAGAAGGTCCTCCTTGAGGTAAATGTAGGCGAAGAGGAGACAAAAGGAGGCGTTATGCCGGAGAGGGCGCTGGGTCTGATAAAAGAGGCATCCTTGTATAAGCATATTTCCGTAAGGGGACTGATGACAGTCCCGCCGGTTTCTTCCGACCCTGAAGGGTCAAGGATTTTTTTTAGGAAATTGAGTGAACTGGCAAAGGAAATAACCAAAGAAGGGATAGACCGTATTTTGATGGAGGAGCTTTCCATGGGGATGTCTGATGACTTTGAGGTAGCAGTGGAAGAGGGGGCAACCATGGTAAGGATCGGGAGGGCCATATTCGGGCCCAGAAGGGGATAGCAATGGCGTCTATAAAAAGGATCGCCTTTATCGGCGGCGGTAATATGGCAGAGGCCATGATCAGGGGGATAATAAAGGCAGGGCTGTGTAACAAGAAGGAGATCTTTGTATCCGATGTATCTCCTGACAGATTAAGGCACTTCAACGAAATGTACGGCATAGAGACAAGATCCGGCAATAAAGAGGTATTAAAACTCTCTGACCTGATAGTCCTCTCTGTCAGACCCTTTGTTGTTGATTCCGTGTTAGCGGAGATAAAGGATCAATTCGATCCCGGGAAGCTTATAATCTCGATTGTAACGGGCATACCCATATCAAGGATCACAGAAGGCATTGATAAGGAGGCAAGGGTAATCAGGGCCGTCCCGAACCTCCCGGTGCTGGTGGGAGATGGGCTGTCGGCAATAGCGCCGGGCAAGGGAGTAACAGAGGAAGAGACGGAATGGATCTCTTCCGTCTTTAACTCAGTAGGAAGGTCTGTTGTCCTGGAGGAAAAATATCTCGATGCAGTGACAGGACTGGCAGGTTCCGGTCCTGCCTTTGTGTTTCTTATATTGGAGGCTATGGCCGATGGCGGCGTCAAGATGGGCCTGCCAAGAGAGACCGCCATGCTCCTTGCATCACAGACCCTTATGGGATCGGCAAGGATGGTTTTAGAGACAGGCGAACATCCCGGGTCGCTGAAAGACAGGGTAGCATCGCCTGGTGGGACTACGATCGCAGGACTCCATAGATTGGAAAAAGGGGGGGTCCGCGGGACTATCATTTCCGCAATTGAGGCGGCAACAATCAGGGCCGGGGAATTAGGGAGGAGGTAATCTGTACAGATGTTTATACTCGGTAATTTTTTAAATGCCTTTGCAAAGATACTGGATATAGCACTCAATTTCATCATGTGGGTCATTATTATCAGGGCCCTTATCTCCTGGGTTAATCCGGACCCGTATAATCCGATAGTCCAGTTCCTGAACAGGGTCACAGAACCTATCCTCTCCCCGATCAGAAGACTACTGCCGACTTACCGTATCGGTCTGGATCTGTCTCCATTTATTGCAATCCTGATCATATATTTTATGAGGGAATTCCTGGTAAGATCATTGATGGAGATTGCAATAAGGTTTTAACGGCATTAACTTATTTAGGAGGTCTTTATGAAGATAACCCCCATGGAGATCAAGCAGAGCAGTTTTAAGGTGAGGATGCGGGGATACGACAAGGAGGAGGTCGACACCTTTCTTGGTTTCCTAAGTGAGGAGTTTGAGGTCATAATAAAAGAGAATAGCTCTCTCAAAGAGAGGCTCTCTTCCCTTGATGACCAGCTCTCGGAGTTAAAAAAGAAGGAGCATGCCTTAAGCAGTACACTGTTGAAGGCCCATGACCTGGTAGAAGAGATTAAGCAGGCATCGCAGAAGGAGGCCCAGTTAATAATAAAAGAGGCGGAACTGAGGGGAGAAGAGATAATCGGGGCTGCAAGAAAGGAGATGGGATTCCTCAGATCTGAGATTGAGGGGATAAAAAGAGAGAGGATACTCTTCCTCGAAAAGGCAAAGGCCATAGTCAACACCTTTAGCAAGATCATCAATATTGAAGAGACAGACCATGAGGAGATAATCAAGCAATGACATCAGGAGAAAGTAGTCAGGAGTCAGTAGTCAGTAGTCAGAATAAAATCATCATTCTGTCTCCTGTATCCTGTATCCTGTATTCTGTATTCTGTATTCTGTCTTTAATAATCCTACTTCTATCTCTCGGTTGCAGCAAGAGGCCTCCATCTGTATTCAAAAGACAGCAGATGCTGATGGGGACCATTGTAGAGATTACAGCCATCTCAATTGAAGAAGAGAAGGCCGATCTGGCCATTACTGCAGGTTTTAAGGAGATTAGACGTCTTGAAGAGATGATGTCCACCTATATAGATGAGAGTGAGATATCAAAGGTAAACAGGGAGGCCGGTATTGAGGGAGTAAAGGTCGATCAGGAGCTTTTTGATGTTGTGAAGACATCCCTTAAGGTCTCAGAGAATACAGGCGGCGGATTTAATATTGCCGTTGGACCGGCAATAAAACTCTGGGATATAGGAGGAGAAGAGCGCCTGCCTGCCGAGAATGAGCTTGAAAGCATAAAACCAGTGATCGATTATAAAGAGATCTCCCTGGACGAAGAAGGCAGAAAGCTCTTCCTGAGAAAGACCGGAATGGAGATAGATCTCGGAGGTATAGCCAAGGGTTATGCGGCAGACAGGACAGAGGAGATCATAAAGGGTCTCGGAATAAAAGACGGCATAATAGCGGTTGCCGGCGACCTTAAGGTCTTTGGTAAGAGACCGGATAAGAAACCATGGAAGGTAGGGATCAGACACCCGAGAAAGGAAGGAACAATCCTTGCGGAGATAGAACTTTCCGATGAGGCAATATCAACATCGGGAGATTATGAGAGGTATTTTATAAAGGATGGTGTAAGATATCACCATATTCTGGACCCTGTTACACTTCAACCGGCAAGGGAATGCCAGAGCGTTACCATAATAGCCAAGTCAGGGATAACGGCCGATGCATACGCGACAGGGATTTTTATTATGGGGACCGAAAGGGGGATGGAACTGATCGAGAGACTTCCTGATATTGAGGGTGTCATAGTAGACAAAGACGGGAAGGTACATATCTCATCAGGATTAAAGGGAAAGGTGAGGATCGTTGAACAATAAAGATCTGAGAATCAGGTTAAGGTTAAGGTCGAGGTTGAGGGAAAAAAGCAGGTTAAGGTTTAGGTCTAGGTTAAGGAAATTCTTAACCTCAGCCTTAACCTTAGCCTTCTTCGTAACCTTAGCCTTTTTATTTAGACTTAATGTAACCGAGGGGAAGGAGCCGGGCCCTGTCAGGTTCTTAGGTTTCCACGCCCACAAATATCAGGATTTCGAAAAGAAAATGGTTTCCTGTGAGGTCTTCGGAGAGATGGAGAACCTTGGGACAAGGAAACTAAGGGGGGCCCGGGTTGAGGTTGATCTTCTGGATGAGAAGGGGAAGGTGGTCTATTCTGAGGAGATGGAACTACTGCCAAGGGTAATTGTCTTTGGGAATCCAAAGGGTGTAGAGCAGCCTCTTAAACATTCCGAGATAGGGATATTCAGCATGAATACAAAGGAGTGCCCTGAGAAATGGCTGGAAGGAAGGATCAAATTCAGGCTTATTGAGGCGATTACGGGGGAATAAACCGGCCGGAGGCCTGAGCAACAAGGTTAAATAAGCAAAAAAATGGAGTGCAGGAAGTCGCAAATCGTTTCCGGGGCAGATATGATCGCACGCGGGGCGATTCATGCCGGGGTACGATTCTACGCCGGCTATCCCATCACGCCGGCAAGCACTATCTACACCTCCATGATGTCAGGGTTGCCGAAATTGGGCGGGATAGCGATCGGGGCCCCGGACGAGATCTCGGCCCTCTGCTATTGCGTTGGGGCCTCCCTCCGGGGCATGAAGGCTATGACCGCAACATCCGGCCCTGGCTTTACCCTAATGGTGGAAACCATCGGCTATGCCCTGATGACCGAGACACCTGTTGTAATCGCGCTGGCCCAGAGGCTGGGCCCTTCCACCGGCGCGGCCACCCAGAGCGCCCAGGGGGATATCCTTCTCGCCGAATACTGCATCTCAGGTGGCTATCCCCTGCCCGTCATCTGTCCGACCAGACCATCTGATGCCTATGAGGCCGTTATTCGTGCTGTCAATATAGCTGAAACCCTGCGCACCCCAGTGGTCCTCCTGACCGAAAAAGAGCTGACCATGACCTGGGAAACAGTAGACCTGGCCCGTCTTCCTAACCCGGAGGTAAAAGACCGGCCGATGTTCCGGAGAGATGAGCCATATTTGACCTATGGTTTTAAGCAGCCGGCAGATCCCCCTCTGTTTGCCCCTGTAGGAGGCCCATTTAAGGTCACCATCACCGGCTCAGCCCACAACAAGGAAGGGGATCTCATAAAGGATGGGCCCGATGCCGTTGCCATGCTTGGACACCTTGATATAAAGATCCGGCGCCGGATGCCTGAGATTACATGGGTTAGATACGATCCCCAGGCAGGGTCCGAAACACTGGTAATTAGTTATGGCGTTACTGATCGGGCAGCACGTGCCGCAGTACAGACGGCAAGGATGCAGGGTCTGGCTGTATCCCATCTGACCATATATTCTCTATTCCCCGTACCGGAGTCAATCCTGATGTCTTCCCTTTCGGGCATAAAGCGGGTCATCATCCCGGAGGAGAACATATCAGGCCTGTACCGGTCCGTACTCCTGCCCCATCTGAAGAAAGAAGAGGTAATTGGGATAAATAAGGTAGCAAGCCTCATCACCCCTGATGAGATCCTGGCCGGGATATTAAAGAAGCCATGAAAGGACGAAGGTCACATATACCAAGGGAAGCTATAGTTAACGACAAAAGAAAGTTGTCATTTCGAAGGAGCGGAGCGACTGAGAAATCTTAAGATTCCTCACGGAGCCTGCCCTGAGCCAGATAAAGATTCCTCACTTCGTTCGGAATGACATGGCGAAGGGTTCGGAATGACAGGCATTCAATGTCAACTTATTTAAGGCGTTTACAATTATATGGCAATTGGAGATTATATAGACGAGAGTAAGGAGGCTCCTTACTGTAAGGGGTGCGGGCACATCCATATCGATAAAAGCCTGGCCAAGGCGCTGGATCTTTTGTCGATGGATCCGGAAAAGGTAGTAGTAGTCAGCGATATCGGATGTATGGGGCTGGTAGACAGCATGCTCAAGACACATACCGTGCACACTACCCACGGCCGTAGCCCCGCCTTTGCTGCCGGTATCGAGCTGGCCGACGCCTTATACGGTGATTCAGCGCTTAAGACCATTGTAATGATCGGCGATGGCGGGGCAACAATCGGACTATTACACCTTGTGGAACTGGCCCGGATGAACCCGGATGTTACGGTATTGATCCACAATAACTTCCTTTACGGTATGACAGGCGGGCAGCACTCAGGCTTCACTCCCGTTAACTTTATCACCTCTACTACCCGGGAGGGCAACATGATCCCGCCCATTGATATCTGCGGGATGCTGGCCACCTGCAACGCCGGATTCCTGGCGCGTGTTCCGGCCACAGACCAAAAGTTACCGGAAATCATCGCGCAGTCCATCTCCTATCCCGGCTTTGCGCTGGTGGAGATCTTAGAGCTATGCACAGGCTACGGCACCCGGTTTAATCCTCTGATCCAAAAGGAGATAAAAGCGGATCTCAAAAAGCAGGGAAGGCGTCTTGGGATTCTCAGTCAGGATCAGGACAAAAAGGAGTTTGCCATTAGATATAAGGAGAAGTCGCACCCGGCAGCTCGAGCAGACCAACGGCCTGAGGAAGGGATCCCCAGGCTCTTTGCCCATCAATTGACAGCGCCCCTTAGGCTGATTATGGGAGGGACAGCAGGCGAAGGTGTACAATCTGCAGCCCACCTTTTTACAGCGGCAGCCGTACTGAGCGGGCTCTTTACAGCCCAGAAAAACGATAATCCCGTTACCGTGGGGACAGGCTTTTCTACGAGCGAGCTGATCTTCAGTCCCCATGAGATCCTCTTTAACGGGATCTCAATGCCGGATGCGATCCTGATCACCTCCGGCAACGGATTAAAACGCCTTGAAGGGATGCTGGTCCGGATGAATCCGGAGGGACTGGCAGTAGTGGAGGCGGATCTGACTATCCCGCAGGCGCCCGGAAGGGTCTTAAGACCCCCCTTCAGGGGGCTTATACCTGATCCGCAGGGTGTCAACCTGGCTGCTATTGCTGCATACCTTAAGCATCATCCCTTCCTGCCCATAGATGCCCTGAAGGAGGCGGTCAGGCGGAGAGGAAAGGGCGTTGAAGAAGCCCTTGAGGCTGTTGAAAGAGGGTATCAGGCAAGCTGAGATAAATAAGGCAAGGCAGGCGACAGGCGGGATTTAATGGGACGTAAAGAGTATATTCGAAGATTAACTGATGAAGATAGGATAAGATGTGGAATTATAATTGAGAAAGGAAAAGTACTTGAATTCCTTGTTCAATACGAAGCCTTTATATATAATAAATGGCAGGCTGTTGCCCGGTACGATACAAAACATGATTATGTTCATCTTGATCTCGTTCGCCGGGATGGCACTGCTGAAAAGAAATGGTTTTATCATATGGATTTCAATGAAGGTTTAAATTATGCCTATGATGATATTGAAAATAATTGGGAAAGATATAGAGAGAGATATCTTTCAGGGAGGTAAGTGATGAGAAAAGAAGATTTATTTAAGAAGAATCATATATTAGGGATTGAGTTTGACAGGTATGTCCTGGAGAATCCTGAATTTTTAGAAAGGATACCTGATGGGGCCGAGATTCTCTTTCTTCCCGAGGATGATCCTGAACTCTGTGAAGAAAATGCCAGATTGGCGCGAACGCATAGAGAGGAGGGGAGACCCATCGTGACTATTAAAATTGAAAGATTGGAGCCACCCCGTTCAAGACTTGTAAATGTCAGGATTGAGAGTGAAGTAGCTTAAAGAGAATCTCTCAGGATTCTTAGAGATTATAATTTTCAGGGGATTAGCTTACCGGAAGTACTTGCTTACGTCAATCTTGTATTTCAATGCATCAATAGTCTTAATGATACTGCGCATAACTCTCCCTGAAGATGGGTCGGTTTCTGTCAGGTCTATTATCTCTCCATTAATCTCATTGCCGGATCTGTCGGTAATAAGCCTGACCTTTGGACGGTCAATATATTCCGGATTAGGATTTGCCTGAACTATGACGCCCAGCTCGTTTGTACTAAGGAGCACAAGTGTCCCGACAGGAAAGATGCCTATGGCATTTATGAAGATCTTGAGCAGGATCGGATCGAAGGCCTTTCCACTCTTGTTCAGCATAAACCTTAAGGCCTTTTCCGGAGGGAAAGGCGCCCTGTTATAAACCCTTGAAGATGTCAGGGCATCATAACAATCAACGATACCTATGATCCTCCCTATTAGAGTAACGTCCCGCTTCCTTTGAAGCTTGGGATAACCCGAGAGATCATAGTTTAGGTGGTGCTCAAATGAACCCATGGCAACCCTTATAGCAGATTCATTTAATCCCTTCAGCTTAATAATAGACCTTACACCGTAGATGGGATGCCTCCGCATTATCTTCCACTCCTCCTCGCTAAAATCACTAGGCTTGTTCAATACATCTAACGGTATTTCCGATTTTCCGATATCGTGCAACAGGGAGGCGATACCAATCTCACCGAGATTCCTTTTATGGTACCCGAGTCTCTGGCCAAGGGTGAGCGCCATGATGCAGACATTCACAGAGTGGTTGTGGGTGTATTCGTCATGACACCTGAGTGTAGTAAGACCAAGGAGTGTCGACTCCTCATGCAGCAGCAAATCCACCATAGATTGGACAACCCTCTTCGCCCTCTTTATACTGACAGATTGTCCGAGCTTAAGATTCTCCATCACCTCTGAAACAGCGGTCACGGTCTTAAGATATGTAGATTTCGCAATCTCCTTGGTATCCTCCAGTATCTCCTCAAAGTTCTCTTTCTGTTCCTCAAATTTCTCAATCTCCAAACCCAATAGACCCATTTTTGTGATCTGTTTAGACAGCGACTCATATGGTGATTCAGATTTTGTATCTATACCCGCAAATATACTTATAAACCTCTTGATGTCTCCAACCCTTGAGGATTCCTTGAAGGTAATTCCGCCCACCCCCCGCTTCTTCATCTCTTCTGTAATGGATGTGAAACTTATGAAGCTGTCAATATCCATCTTAAGCTTGGTCTCACCCATATAGAGATAGTCACCTCTTAGATTCAGTGATATATCTATACCCGACCGAACCATCTCTTCAAATGTCTTCATGAAGTTTTCCGCGGGCTGATCAAAGGCAACATTACTTATGTCGTGGATCTGGGCGGTCTTCATCAGGACACAAAACTGGTTCGCAAGGTTCTTCCCCAGCTTTGCGGCATCCTCATTAAAGGGAAGTGATGACTTCAGTCTCTGACGGTCCGGATTTCCTTCGCTCATTTCCTGACTCCCCTATCCAGCTCGGCAAGGGCCTTTACACAGGCCTCCCTTACTACCCGGTTCCTCAGAAGGCTCCCCTCTTTTAATATCTCAACAGCCTTGCCAGTCCCTATCTTCTTTAGCGCCAGGACAGCACAGACTGAGACCTCATCCCTCTTTTCACTCTTAAACAGGAAGAAGGTCCGCCTCTTTATCAACCTCCTTAATTCCTGGAGTACCTCATCAGAAGCTATCCTGCTAAGGGATTCAAGCATTTCCTTCTTTTCATAAAAATCCCTCCCCTCGAACTCCTTCCTCGATGCCATATTAAGGAAGATCTGCGCTGCACCTTTATAGTTTGTAGTCACCAGGGCCCTTGCTGCAATGATCCTCATGGAACTGTCACTGTCGTCCAGAAATGAAACGAGCAGATCCTTAGCCCTTTCATCCTTCATCCCCTCCAGGGCATGGAGCGTCTCCTTCCTTACCTTCATCTCAGGATGCGTTATCAGCCCCTTAAAATCTTCGATAACCCTTGGATCGCCGATCTTTCCAAGGATATAAACCATGTTCCTCACAACATACCATCTCTCATCCCCAAGTTTCTTGGAAAGAAGATCGACATTATCTTTTCCGAGCGTTACAAGGGTTTCGCACAGGATCCTGCGGATCTTTATATTCTCTATCCTGCCGAGGAGGTCCGACAGCGGGATCAATGCATTCTTATCAAGGAGCGCAAAGAAGGTAAAGAGGTGGCCTGAGTCCTCCTGCCCGAATTTATTTATTGAAAGTTCAAGCTCTCTGATCATATTGCTATTTCCTGCCATCTCAATGGAAGCTTTCAGGCGGGCCTTAAAGTTTTCCGGTAAGCTGTTGCTGCCATGGAGGTCGCGGAGGAATTTCAATATCTTGACAGCATGCTCAAAGGCGCCTCTGATGACCAGGGCTTCAAGCGTGTTATCAAGGGTTTTCAGTATCTCACTGAACGACTCAAAATCCTGTTCTATTAACAGGATGTCGGAGAGGATCTCTATTAATTCATTAACCGGGTTCAGATCCTCTTCGGCCTTTATCTCTCTCCTGATCTTTTCTATCTCGTCCTCGGTCAGCTTAAATACAACCGAAAAGGGTTTGTCCAGGAATTTAGGGCCCAAAAGCTCTCTAAGGGGTGATATATCCTTGGTTTTGAGGGCCTCAATATCAGATGTCTCCTGTTCTATCATCATGTCGAATTCAGGATTCATGGCAATGGAGGGCGCTAATTCGCCGGACTGCTGAATATCTTCTGCAACGGTATATTTTATATGTGCAAAATTCTTCTCCCAGAGCAGTGTAACCATATCATCATCGGGATTGGACGGGTCATATTCACCGCCGATGAGGCCCAGAAACTTGACTACCTCATCCTTTTCAATGCCCTCAAGGAATCTTATATCCCTTACGCCATCGGCAAAAAGCTTGAACGCTATAGACTCCATCCTGTCGGTGTTCTCATATACGGCATGACCTTTAAACAGGAGCTCAAATTGTTTGATCCTGATCCTAAGTTCGCCGAAACCATGCAGGTGATTATCAAACTTCTGAAATGCGTCCTGAAGAAATTTCTGATAGATCGGATTGTTTGGAAGATATATCCTTAGCGTCTTTGAGGCCTTAGCTATGGAGAGGATGACCTCTTTGGCAGAACCAAGTTCTTCTTTGTCTACCTCTTCCGGCTCAACTCCCTCTTCAGGCCGATCAGCCCTGCCAGGTGCTATATCCTCTTCCACCATTGCCCCCCAGGATTTTTGTTAGATTATAAATCCGGAATCATAAAAAGTAAAGAAAACAAGTCGCAATCCTTTATTCATCAAGAAAATAGACCGGAAGCCCGGAAGTATGGAAGCGCGAAGGTTAAATAGAGCGTATAAACTTCTTACCCGCTTCCTCCCTTCCGGGCTTCCGCGCTATCTTGTCGCAATCCTTTATTCATCAAGTCTTATCCTCCAACGATTTCAATCGCTCTCTTATCTGCCGTAGCGGGTAATTTATTTTTAAAAAGGCTATTGTTTAGATAAAGTGGCACCCTTTTCATGACACCTGAGCCACGGATGGCGAAGGTGACATTGTCCTATAACAATAAAGTAGTAAATTCATTTTGAAATTCGGTTTTCTTTAACGCCTCGTTATAAAATGGCATTCCCCAAACAGTATATTTCTTTGATTTCCACAATACATTTATCCGATGCTTCTCTTTCAATGATTTCAAGAAATTCTCTTTCCATTCATCCTCTTTTAACCGGTTTCCACCTTTAGGTTCAATGAACACCTGGTAGTGTAATGAAATATCCGAATCTTTCTTTTTGAGGAATAGAACAAAATCAGGTTCAATCGGTTGACCGTCATTAAAAGTATAAATCTGGAAATGTCGTTCATTGCGGACAAGGAATATTTCGTCCCATTTCAATTTCAAGGCGTCATAAGTTTTATCAATGAATTTTATAAGGTATTTTTCCTCGGAAGTCCCATAATTGTCTTTGAAGGCATACCATTCTTTACTGCTTAAATCTAATTGAAGGGCGTTGTTTGATGCTTGGTTTTGAGGAACCCCGTACTCCTGATCGCCTCCTTCTTTC
>CAZYNY010000045.1:0-22819 GCA_964648095.1 uncultured Nitrospirota bacterium
CCCCTGCAACTATGACCAGAATAGTCCAAAACCACCACTTGCATAAAATTGACTTGCACCCATCCTCTCCCTGATAGATCTCAGGGGGATAGACTGTAGGCCCATCTTCCGCCAGGGTTGCACTGCTTTGCAGAAGGAGCAAAAGACTTAAGACTATGGAAATGATAACCGTGATTTTCCTATCTGATCTCCTATTGTTTATCAATATTTCCTTTCCCCTCACCGATTTACCTCCTAATAAAAGGGTTCTAGGGTTTGTGTAGGGGCGACCCGCCGGATCGCCCCTACAAAATCTTGATCCTTTCCCCCGGGAATCCTTATTTCTTATAAATAAATAGCATCTCCCCCTCCCCATCAAACCTTCCGTATAGGGGAGTCTGCCTGTTATTCGAGGCATTTGAGACCCGAGGAGGAACATATGCCCCAAGCTCAGATGCCGTAATTACTCCATCATTATTTGAATCTGCCTCCCCGTCAAGGCCCCGGAGGAGATATTCCGTGAAGATCCCATGTCCATTCTTCTCCATCGCCTGCTCCCCCCTTCCTCCTGCCGTGATCATCTGCACTGACCTTCTGTTGGCTACCACCTCTATATAACCTGATACCTTCGGGTCTATCCCTGATGCCCTGCTAAACCCGAGGCCAGAATAGCAGGAATCCATGGCGTAGAGGATATGCTTTGCAGGGATACGCTTAGATAGATCCCTTACCTGCTCCATGGATATGGCCGATGAGAAATAGCCTGTGATACTGGCATCAACAGGGATGATATACCCCTGCTCCCCGCCTGAAGCAAGCTTCTCTGTCTGGCCATGGCCTGCAAAAAAGATCACAAGCCTGTCATTCTCCTTCACCTTTGCAGGGAGCTGATCCTGATCCCCGAGAAGGCTCAAGATCTTAGCCCTTGTCGCATCCTTATCCAGTATCTCTATCACCTCATCAAACCCTGTGGCCTTGAGCTTCTTGCTGACAGATTGGGCATCATTTACGGCATACTCTAGGCGGGGCCACCTATCGTAGTCATTTATGCCTATTACCACTGCCCATGATTTATCATAATATCCCTTCTTCCCCAGGTCTGGGACCTGATATGTTATGGATTTAACCTTTTTCGCCTCATTCCCTCTCTTATCCACCGCCTTTACCAGGATGCTATTCTCCCCTGATCTGAGCTGGACCTCACCCATAAACTTTACCCCATCCCCCCTTAGACCCGCCTTCTGCATCTCCTCTTTTGATGCAGGAAAGACCTCTGCTAAGACATCATTTATCATTATCCTGGCGATACCGGATGCATCCTGGGCAATGCCTATGATACTTTGGGTATCCTGGTAGACAATAGGTTTTGGCGTTAAGTCTCTCAAAGATCCAGGGGATAGGATGACGATCTCCGGCGGGGTGTCATCTAGTTTGGCCAAGATCTGAAACCCCCTTTCTGCCACAGGCCGGCCATCAAGGACCAATTGCACCCTCCACCTGCCAGGCAGCCCTGCTGCCCTTTCCCCTTCTATCTTGATCTTATGTGAGACCTTAATATTTGGATAGCGGAACCCTTTTTTGCCAAGAAGCGCCGGCAATGTCTCCACATAGACATCTCCTTTAGGGTCCACCCAGCGCCACCTTAATTCATGCTCGCCGGTTAGATCTTTTAACTCTATTAAGACATAGGCAAAGGGGTCGTCCTGGGTAAAGGTCTCCCTCGTGGAGCCTTGCGGGATTATCGGTCCTGATGGGGCTTGATTTATCGTGCCGGCAAGCTCAGGTTTGGAGATAATAAGATTGTATCCGGCACAACCGACCAGGAGATATATCAAAAACCAGGTCGTATTATATAATATTGATGTAGGGGCGATTCGGTGAATCGCCCTTTTGTTATCATTGTTTTCATTTTCTTGGGTGACCCAGCGGGTCGCCCCTACATCTTTATTATTCGGATCTATCGTCCTTTGTCGCATGTCTTACCTCTGTGAGCCTACGACTCATGCAAGTCTCATTATTATATGCCCGGTAGCCTGCCGATTCATCGGTTGTTTTAACTTCTCAAGAGGGCGAACACACAGGTTCGCCCCTACAATGCCCATAAATGGGCAACTACGCTAACTCTTGGATTTTGCAATCTGCACTTTGAAATTTGCACTTTGCATCACCTTTTTTGCTCTTCCTTCTCCAGCTTCTCATGCAACCTCTCTGCATTCTCCCTTACAAATTCCCGCACCTGGCTATTTAATTCTTTTGCCTTTTCTATATTCTGCTTGAATTGTTCCATATCAAGCTTTGCCAGAGAAAATAGATCCCCATTTCCAGGATGCTCCCAATGATCTACGATCTCTATCCCTGATATGGTGGCAGACGTTATTGTCTTTACGGCTGATTCTATATGCTGCTCATCTGATCTCACATCGGTGTCCCCGGCCGTAGTTGAGGCCGCATAGTCACGCATTAAGGAAGAGGTATATACCTCTAGTATCTTGGCAAGCTCGTTTCTGGCCCGGTTATCAGCGGCCTGACGCAGCAACGATAGATCTTTAATCCCCGATCCTATCCCTATCCCATATAAAACCCTCTTCTTATCCCCACCAGATGCCCCGCTCCCTTTTAGGGCCCATTGGGGCGGGTTATAGTCTGAAAGTCTCTTTACCTTAACCCCTGCACAACCAACAAGAAGCCCAATGACCCAAGGAAAAAGCAGAAGATATACTGTTTTGTGATTTACTTTCATATCATATCCCTCCCTACTTTGCAAGTTAATTTTTGCCTTTTGCATTTATTAAAGGATGCAAACCTCTTGCCAGAGATATGTTTGTTCTCAACTAATTGATTCATATTAATTTTTATTTATCGGGGATAATCTAGGCGGGGTTGATGATCTGTTCCATGCATGGATTTCCATGCATGGAGGGATATCCATGCATCCAGGATAGCAAGAAACCGAATCCCCCTTGGGGGATAGTGACTATTCGTTTAAATCCCTTTATTAAGGAAATCATAGGCATGACGACATTATTTGAAAATCCACCAATGCCTCCCTTTGCCAAACTGACTGTTGGACATTTTCTTGCTGGACAAGAAAGTCTTTTTAATTCTTTATAAAATTTATCACTGAAATCATGGTCTGCCCACCATGCCCGTTCCTCATCTTCTGAGATAAATTTTGGTATCTCACTAATAGAATTCACTATTTTTCGGATTCGCATCGAACATAAACCAAATCCATGCTTCTTCTTTCCTTCCTGTCGGCATCAACTATGCTACTATTAAAACATCCTTCAGTTTATCCTCAAATGCCTTGAGCATATTCTGAATTGCTTCTACCTCATTTTCATCAAAGTATCTCTCGCCGCATTGAGAACAAACATAAGCAGGAATCTTCTTAATAAAAAGATGATACCCTTTTCTGTCAACTGTATACGAAACAGACGACTTCTCCATCTCACCTTTACATAATAAGCACTTCATCTCTTCCTCCTCGTCTTAAAATCTGTCTCCCATTTTTCCAAAGAAGGTATATATGCTGTTATTATACCAAGATATTCTTCCTTGGGAGCGCATGCCACATGAACAGGTCTTTTATTATTTGAAACCCCAAACATCAAACAACTGTGTCCTCTTTTGTCCTCCGGATAATCTTCAATGATTTCTCCGTTTAATATTACATGCCTTACCTCTTCCGTTGTTATCATCTCTTCTTCTTTATTCATTTCGTCAAGGGCATGAATGGTATAAATTATCTTCTTTTTAGCAGACTGTTTTATCAAGTCTATGAAATCCATTGTAAAAATTATAATGACTGTCTTTTAGATAATCAAGTCTGTAGGGTGGGACCCCTCGTGGAGCCTTGCGGGATTATCGGGCCTGATGGGGCTTGATTTATCGTGCCGGCAAGCTCAGGTTTGGAGATAATATGATTGACTCGGTATCATCCCTAATGTAGAATTTTTTTAAAGGATCAACTGATGGAGCTAACCCCCTCACAGACCAGGGCAGTAAAACATTCAGAAGGCCCGCTCCTTGTCGTAGCGGGCGCCGGGACAGGAAAGACCCTCGTAATTATACAAAGAATCGCCCACCTGATCTCATCAGGACTGGCAAGACCGGAGGAGATCCTTGCGCTGACATTCTCGGAAAAGGCCGCAAGAGAGATGGAAGAAAGGCTTGACATCCTCCTCCCTATGGGGAGATTCGGATATACCATAAGTACATTTCATGCATTCGGCGACTCTGTCCTGAGGGAGAAGGGCCTGACTATAGGAATTGACACTGATTTCAGGGTGCTGACACGGCCTGAGCAAGCCTTGTTCCTAAGGGAGCACCTCTTTGAGTTAAACCTCAGCTACTACAGGCCCCTTGGCGATCCCACAAGATTCATAGATGCAATAATTACCCTGATATCCAGGGTAAAAGACGAAGATGTCTCGACTGGAGAATATATCAGGTATTTATCCGTCCTGGAAGAGAGGTTACAGGAAAGGCCGGATGATGAGGAGCTTAAGGAGCTCCTGGAAGAACAGAGAGAGCTGGCATATGCTTGCAGGAGATATCAGGAACTTATGGCGGAAAAAGGATTTGTCGATTTCGGGGATCAGGTCAATCTCACCTTAAAACTCTTCAGGGGGCATCCCAGGATACTGGGATCCTGCCAGGAGAGGTACAGATTTATATTTGTCGATGAATTCCAGGACACCAACTATGCACAGTTCCAGCTCATCAGGCTCCTTGGAAAGAGATTCAGAAACATAATGGTGGTGGGGGATGATGATCAATCTATTTATAAGTTCCGAGGGGCGGCCATAAGTAACATCCTCAAGTTTAAGGAATACTACCCGGATGCAACGGAGGTCGTGCTTACAGAAAACTTCAGGTCCACCCAAAGAATACTTGATGCCGCTTACCGGCTGATTCAGAATAATAATCCTGAAAGACTTGAGATAAGAAACAATATCGACAAGAGGCTTAAGTCCGCCAGGAGGGAGGATATCCCGATTCTATATCTTCCTTACTCTACTGTCTCAGACGAGGCGGACGGCATAGCCTCCTTAATAGAAGAGAAGGTATCGGGAGGTACATACAGCTATTCCGATTTTGCAATACTCGTAAGGGCCAATAAAGATGCCCGGCCGTATATCCGGGAGTTAGAAAGGAGGGGGATTCCGTTTATATTTTCCGGAAGCTCCGGCCTCTATGAGCAGACAGAGGTGAAACTGCTCCTCTCCTTCCTCCGTGTGATCTCAGATCCCAATGACAACTTAAGCCTTCATCATCTTGCCTCCTCTGATATCTATAATATCAGTATGCAAGCCGTCACTATATGCGCCTCGATGGGAAGGAAACTGAACATCCCGCTGCACTTAATCTTTAAAAACCTCCAGGAGCATCCGAGGATAGAGGATATATCCGATGAAGACAAAGAAAAGATAACGCGGTTTATCCTGGAAACATATTCATATATTGAATATTCAAGATCTGCATCTCCGGGGGAGATTTTATACAAATTCCTGCTGGATAGCGGATATCTAAAGAGGCTTTCTGACCCGGACCATTCCCTCCCGGCGCTGAAGATCAGGAATGTCGCCAGATTTTTTGAGAAGGTAGAGGATTTCAGCCGCCTGACGAGATATGACAGTGCCATGGAATTCGCAAGGCATATTGATATGCTCATTGAAGCCGGAGACGAAGAAGCTGTGACTGATATAGATTCAGACGAGGATACGCTAAAGGTGCTCACCGTTCACAAGTCTAAGGGGCTTGAGTTCCGGGTTGTTATTATGCCCGGTCTGGTCAATGAAAGATTCCCAAGGAAGGATAGTCCTGAAAAGATTGAATTACCTCAAGACCTTATTAAGGAATACCTGCCGGACCCGGAAAACAAAGGGATCAATAAATACCATCTTCAGGAAGAAAGAAGACTCTTCTATGTAGGCATGACAAGGGCAAAGGATGAATTCTGCATAACAAGCGCCGGGGATTATGGCGGTAAAAGGAAAAAAAGGATGAGCAGGTTCGTATCAGAGGCATTAGGGATAGAGGAAGAGAGGAGGGACGGAAGGACGGAAGGGGGGAAGGAGAGACCTCCGCGCTTCCGCGCTTCCGCGTTTCCGCGCTACGATCGCAGTTTATCGATACCGGAAGACCATGTAATCACCCTCAGCTACAATCAGATAAATAATTATCTGACATGCCCTTTAAAATACAAATATAGCCACATATTAAATGTCAGCAGCCTGTTCAGGCATCACCTGCGGGTCTATGGTGAGGCCATACACAAGGCTATTGGAGAATATCTAAAGCTTAAAACAAAAAATGGGCATCTTGTACTGGAAGATATTATAAGACAATTCGAAAAATACTGCATAGGTGAGGGCTTTATCAGTAAGGAACATAATGAGAAGAGGCTGGAGGAGGGGAGGAGGATATTGACTGATTTCTACAGAAAAGAAGAGGAAAGCCGGCTTATTCCCGCCTACATAGAAAAAGAATTTAGTTTTTTTATAGACAATAACAGAATAATAGGACGATGGGACAGGGTGGATGAGGGCAATGGCCTGGTGAAGATAATAGACTATAAATCTTCTGCAGTTTTGGATAAGAATCGGGCAGATAAAGAGGCTAAGGAGAGCCTTCAATTGGCTATATATTCTCTTGCATACGACAGGACATATAAGAGGATGCCTGACATCGTTGAACTCCATTTCCTTGGCTCCGGTATTACAGGCTCATGCGAGGTCACGGCAATGAATCTGGATAAGGCAATAAAAGAGATAAGGGATACAGGAGATGGAATAAGGAGGAGGGAATTCCCGCCTAAACAAAATTATAATTCATGCCGATATTGTGAGTATGTAAGGATATGCCCTGCAAAGGGACAACAGGGTGACGGCGGAACAATAGTGGATCAGTAGATACCCACGGGTTTGCCCGTGGGTATCTACCCAGCGAGCAAAGCGAGCGTTGAGGGGGAGGCTCCATCCGGCTTTGCCGGTGGAGGGGGCGACGCAAGCCCCTATAAATAGCTGACTGACAGCGCCGGCACTGGGAAATATCTTGACAACAGCCCTGTTAGTCTTTTAAACTTAGATCAAACTTAGTGGAGGTTTTAGATGTTCGAGAGATTTACAGACAAAGGAAGAAAGATAATAATACTGGCCCGTGAGGAGGCAGAGAGACACCAGAACGATTATCTCGGAACCGAACATCTTGTATTGGCAATAATAAGAGAAACCGACGGTGTAGCCACCGCAGTCTTAAAAAAAATGGGCCTCTCACCGGAGCAGATAAGGCTTGAGATCGAGAGGAATCTGCCTGGTGGCGGATCTACGCTCACCTTTGGAGAGATCCCTTTCACGCCCAGGGTTAAAAAAGTAATAGAATACGCAGTCGAAGAGGCAAGGCTTCTTGGGCACCACTATATCGGCAGCGAACATCTCCTGCTGGGACTTATGAGGGAGGAAGAGGGTATAGGCGGAAAAATCTTACGCAGCCTCGGGGCGAACCTGTTAAGCGCCAGACAAATAACTATAAACCTCCTGAGGAAGATCTCTCCGAAGGAGAAAGAAAGGAAGAGCAATACACCTGCGCTGGATGAATTTGGCCGGGATCTGACACATCTGGCAGGCGAGGGGATGCTTGATCCGCTTATTGGAAGGTCTGATGAGATTGAGAGGGTGCTTCAGATATTGAGCAGGAGGACAAAGAATAACCCTGTCTTAATTGGTGAATCCGGCGTCGGAAAAACGGCAATCGTTGAAGGTCTTGCCCAGAGGATAGTCGCATCCCAGGTACCGGATAACCTATTTAACAGGAGGGTTATATCACTGGACCTTGGCTCCCTTGTGGCAGGGACCAAATATCGCGGCCAGTTTGAAGAGAGACTCAAGCTGGTGATGAAGGAGATAATCCAGGCAGGGAATATCATACTCTTTATAGATGAGCTTCAGACGCTTGTCGGCGCCGGGGCCGCTGAGGGCTCCATAGACGCCTCCAATATGCTAAAACCTGCCCTTGCAAGGGGTGAGATACAGTGTATTGGGGCTACTACTCTCGATGACTACCGGAAACATATAGAGAAGGACGCGGCGCTTAAGAGGAGGTTTCAGGCCGTATATGTGGAGCCGCCAAATAATGAGGAGACGATCCGCATAATAAAAGGCCTCCGCGAAAGATACGAGGAACACCATTGCGTTGAGATCACAGACGATGCCATTCACCAGGCAACCAAATTAGCAGATAGATATATGACAGACAGGTTCCTCCCGGATAAGGCGATTGACGTAATCGACGAGGCAGGCGCCAGGGCAAAACTCCAGACATACTATCTTCCAGACGAACTTAAGGCGTTGGAACAGGAGTACAAGAAGACCGCAAGGGAGAAGGACCTTTCAATTACACTACAGAACTTTGAGGAGGCCGTCAAACTACGAGAAGAAGAGGAGCGACTGAAGAAACTCCTGGAGGAGTCCAAGAAAGAATGGAAGAAGAACAAGGAAAGGAACAGGCCTGTCCTGACCAAGGAAGATATTTCCTATGTCGTCTCCAAGATGACGGGGATACCGTTATTTAAGCTTGAAGAGGAGGAGACAAAGAAGCTCCTCCATATGGAGACCGACCTGCACAAGAGGATAGTAGGGCAGGACGAGGCAGTTGCCGCTGTTGCAAGGGCCATAAGGCGGTCCAGGGCGGGACTAAAGGAGGCCAAGAGACCTGTCGGCTCATTCATCTTCCTTGGCCCTACAGGTGTCGGTAAAACCGAGCTGGCCAGGGCCCTGGCAGAATTCCTCTTCGGCAATGAGGATGCCCTGGTCCGGGTAGATATGTCGGAATATATGGAGCGATTTTCAAGCTCAAGACTTACAGGCGCCCCTCCGGGGTATGTCGGCTATGAAGAAGGGGGACAGCTGACAGAGAAGGTACGGAGGAGGCCATACTCCGTTGTCCTCTTCGATGAGATAGAGAAAGCCCATCCTGAGCTATTCAATATCCTCCTTCAGGTATTGGATGACGGTTGTCTGACAGACGGGCTAGGCAGGAAGGTGGACTTCAAGAACACAGTCATCATAATGACCTCAAACCTCGGTGCAAGACTTATAGATAAGGGCACATCCCTTGGCTTTCGGAGGGGAAGCGAAAAGGATGTGATACAGAGGATGAAGGATGATATAACAGGTGAACTAAAGAAGACCTTCAATCCTGAGTTCTTAAACAGGATAGATGACATGGTTATCTTCCATCCATTAGAGAAGAAACACCTGCTCAGTATAGTTGAGATCAGGGTGGAGGAGTTAAGCAAACGTCTGGCTGAACAGGGCATACAGATTGAGGTTGCGCCTGAGGTTAAGAAGTGGCTCATAAAAGAAGGATTCCAACCTACATACGGCGCCAGACCCATGAGAAGGGCCATTCAAAAGGCTATAGAAGATCCCCTTTCAGAAGAGATTATCAAGGGAAGATTTAAGGACTTGAAGAAGATAAAGGTCATCTTGAAGGATAATACCCCCTCCTTTGTGGAAGAGGAGGAGATGGCAGGGGTTTAACGACAAGCGAACAACGTGAGCGAGAGAGGGGGAGGCTCCATCCGGCTTTGCCGGTGGAGGGGGCAACGTGAGCCCCTTTAAAATAGATGAGCATTGTAAATGAGGCGCTCAAAAAGGTTACAAGGGAAGAGAAGTGGGTGCCTCAGGCAGAGGGCACGAAATTTACCTTCTCTGCAAGGCATCTTAATAGAAATAAAATAATCGTAATCTCGGTCCTTTCTATCCTTTCGATTCTGTTGACGGGTCTCTTTGTGATAAATAATATAACAGGCCCGTTATCCAATAAACGTTCAGGGGTTCATAAGACATCTACCCCCATAACCGGCAGGGAATCAAATCAGACCAGGGGAAATCTGACTGAGGATAGGGATAGCGCCCCAAAGATTGCAAATGAGGTATCGAGACTAAATCAGGATGGACTGGAACTTTATAGGGTTAAGAGATTAAGCGAAGCAAAAGAGGCATTCCAAAGAGTGATAAGCCTCCAGCCGGGCAATGCAGTCGCCCATAATAACCTTGGCCTTATATATATGGAGGAGGGGAAGGGGAAGGAGGCGGAGATAAGATATAAGACTGCCTTAAAGTCAAATCCGAATTATCCGCAGGCATTAAATAATCTAGCCCTGTTATATTCCAGGGAAGGGAGTTATGAAGAGGCGATCAGATTGTACAAAAATGCCCTAAAGATCGACCCATATTACCCGGAAGCCCACCTGAATATTGCGATTTTACTTGAAAGGTCCGGCTATATTGAAGAGGCAAAAAGACATTACAGCAGCTTTATTGAATATGGGCAGAGGGAAGGTCAGGAAGTTATCTTAAAGGTCAAGAATCATCTTGCAAACCTCTCGTAACCGCCGATAGCATTATAGAATACAAATCCATAGAAAAATATTAAATTATGCTGATCCTCGGGATAGAGACATCGTGTGACGAAACTGCTGCCGCACTGGTCAGTGACGGGAATGACGTACTATCGGATATACTCTTCTCCCAGTCTGAGATACACGGAAGGTATGGCGGTGTGGTGCCGGAGCTGGCATGCAGGAGGCACATTGAGATAATAGATAAGGTAGCAACATCTGCAATAGAGACGGCAGGAATAAAGGCTGGTGAGATTGATGCAGTTGCCGTAACCCATGGTCCGGGTCTGATCGGAGCGCTCCTGGTAGGCGTCTCATTTGCAAAGTCATTTGCATACTCTCTGGGTATCCCCATGATAGGAGTAAATCACCTTGAAGGACATCTGCTTTCGGTCTTTCTTGAAAAAGAGGATATCATAATGCCATTTGTTGCCCTGATCGTCTCCGGCGGTCATACAAACATTTATTGTGTCAGAGGCGCAGGGCGCTATACACTCCTGGGCCGGACAATGGATGATGCGGCAGGAGAGGCATTCGACAAGGCGGCAAAGATGCTTGGACTTGAATACCCCGGAGGTCCTGTAATAGACAGGTTAGCAAAGAGTGGAGACCCTGAGTATATAAGATTTCCAAGGGCCTATCTCTCCAGGGAATCGCTTGATTTCAGCTTCAGCGGCCTTAAGACTGCACTGTTAAATCATATCAACAACGACACTCTCTATGGATCAGAGAGGAACAGGCTTTCCGTCAGGATACCTGACATAGCGGCATCATTCCAGCAGGCAATTGTGGATGTGCTGGTTGAAAAGACAATGCTTGCGGCCAATAAATACAATGTAAAGGATGTTGTCGTTGCCGGCGGCGTAGCAGTAAACAGTATGCTGCGGGACAAGATGGGAAGCAGGGGAAACAGCGAGGGGATCAGGATACATATCCCACGACCGCGTTACTGCACGGACAATGGCGCCATGGTTGCCCTTGCAGGCCGGCATCATTTCAGGAATAAACGCTTTTCTTCGTTAGATCTTGCCCCCGTTGCAAACCTTACGCTGGGAGAATGACCTGAGCCCACTATTCTTTTTCCAGGAGCTTAGCAGCTTTCCGGGTAATCAGTAGGACAATTATCGCTGCAACAGGTATAAAGATGGCCGTTGCTATCGTGGCGCTAGAGATGATCTTTGCGCTTTCCAGGAGCTTGAACAAATAAGCCGCAAGGGATGTAAGGTAGTAGGTAAGGACTATGACCGATAGACCCTCTACCATCCTCTGGAGATGTACCTGTACCTTGATAGTCCTGTCTACGCTCTCAAGGAGGCTTAGGTTCTGTCTTTGCAGTTGAAGCTCAATCCTTGTTCTAAGTATGGCTATCATACCCTCAAAGGCCTTTTCTGCCGCCTCTATCCTTAGAATCAGGCGCTGATACCCATCTGCAATACCCTTTATCCGGCCTGCCATATAATAGCGAAGCGTAGGAAGGTGTTCTACCTGTTTTTCATCGATCTCATCCAGGGTGGTCCTGATAATTAAATCGTATGGAAAGGCTGATGAAAGATGATATCTCATTGATTCGCTTAGTCGGTTCACCTCCATTAATGCCTCTGTGAGTTCCTGCAGCCATCCCTGCAATTTATTAGAATCTTCCTCTCCAAGCTGTTCAGTAATAATCCTTCTTTTCTCAAGCTGCCTTTTCTCAATCTTAAAAATCTCATCAACGGCAAAGGAGAATTTGGGAAGGGGAATCAGAATAAGGTGATAATAGTTTTCCAGCATTGAAATACACTCTACAACCCTGGGAACCAGCCGCTTTAGATCATCAGGCGAAGAAGAAAATACTATATAGCGTTCCCTTGAATGCTGATCCAGCTTAAAATTGGTCCTTATCTCGACCTTTCCGTCGAATATCTTGCTTCCATGTAATTTTTTCCCCGGTATCATCTCATCAATCTGGCGTGGATCAAAGTTCTTCTCTGTACTTATTATTATATCCAGGGCACAGACCCTTTCCCCCAGAGGGCATACAGGCAGGAAATATCCCGGGATGTCAATAGGACCGAAATTGATCTTTCTGTTCTTGTCTTTCGGGATATGCCAGGTCTGGTAACTATAATACTCTGTATGGGTCTCCCACCTTATTATGAGCCTTTCTCCATCGGGAAAGATCCTTTGCCCGTAACAGAGTCTTTCCGAAAGGATTGTATCTTCCACCTTTATCTCGAAATGACTTAGAACCCCTTCCAGTTCCTGTCTTAGATATTTCCGCTCAGCAGGAGGGTTCTTCATTAGGTATACGCTATGATGTATATGCGCAGGAAAATCTACCAGTTCATCCAGTTCTTTCTTGGGAACTTCATGTATCCGCTTAAGCAGGTCCTTCTCTTCTGCCATAAAAATCTCTTTCTTTATAAAGATAAATAGATAAGTAGTTCTCCAATTTGATCAGTCTACCATTGGAGGAAATTGCTGTCAATTATATTTCCATGATGCTATGATGCAATATCTGCTTGACAAATCCTTAAATGGTCTATATGCTCATATATACTTCTCAGGTCTCATTCCTATAAGGGAGGAGCATGATTCCGCCTTTTTACGGGCAAGTTTTTGTTTGTATTAAAATTATCAAAATAGAGGTGCTAAGATGAACCTAAGGCCATTAATTCTATTTTTGCCTCTTTTCTTACTATTAACGCCCAACCATATTAATGCAGAAGTAGGCCCCTATATTGAGACCTTCTCGCCTCAGGGCACTGTTAAAGGTATTCGCCAGGTAAGTGTTAGATTTTCAGAACAGATGGTTCCCTTTGGCGATCCGCGCGGGCTTACAGAGCCATTTGATATTAACTGTCCTGAAAAGGGAACTGAGCGATGGGCAGATCAGAAAAACTGGATTTATGATTTTGATAAAAACCTCCCTGCGGGCATCCGCTGCGAGTTTAATATAAAACCGGAGTTAAAGAGCTTATCAGGCAAACCAATTATTGGAAAAAAGATTTTTGTTTTTTCAACCGGCGGACCGGCAATACTTTCATCTACCCCTTATGGAGGTTCGAATATTGACGAAGAACAGATCTTTATCCTTGAATTGGATGCTGAGCCTACGGATGAATCGATAGTATCAAATGTCTCATTTTCGATTGAAGGTTTACAGGAGTTGGTAGGTATCAGGATTCTGTCTGAAGAAGAAAGAAAGCCGATCCTTGAAACTCAATATAGGTACAAGCGTAACAAGGGGTCAGATAAAAAATTGGTTGTTATCCAGGCAAAACAGAGATTTCCAGCAGATACAAAGGTGGGCCTTATCTGGGGTAAGGGGGTAACGAGCAAAAGTAGCGTTGCGAATGAACAAGACCAGAAATTCCACTTCAGGACAAGAAGCCCCTTTACTGCCTATTTTCATTGTCAGAAGGAGAATAAGGAGGCCGATTGTATCCCCATTTCATCTATATACCTTAGTTTTTCTGCGCCCGTCTCCTGGGACCAGGCAAGGAAGATTGAGTTAAGGTCATCTGATGGAAAGAAGTGGAAGGCAGGGCCAGGTGGTCGGATTAGTGAAAATGAGGAGGGTGGAGATGATGAGGGCGAACAGATAGAAGAAGAAAAAGATAGAAAAGAGTTTGTCCAGAGCGTAATTTTTAAGGCGCCTTTTCCTCAAGGCACTGATTTTAAAATAGAGGTGCCTCCTGGACTTATTGATGATGCAGGAAGAAGACTTGCAAATGCCGATAAATATCCCCTTGCTGTCCGCACGGATGAATACCCGCCTTTAGTAAAATTCCCCTCCCGCTTTGGCATATTAGAGCTGAAGGGAGACCCGATGCTCCCGGTAACATTACGAAACATTGAGCCGGAGATCCTTGCAAAGATGATGAAGGTAGACAATGGTAAAGGGGCTATCTCTGAAAAGATGAAAGAGATCTTTGAAGGTTTAAAAGGAAAGATATTCAAGGTTCAACCTGAGAAAAAGGATAAAAACATTAATGGAGTTTATCATTGGCTGAAAAGGATGGCTAATTATTGGGAGCATACCAACAGGGATAAATCAGTCTTTGGTAGTCTGGGTAAATCATTTGAAGGTAAAAACTTCTCAATTCCTAAACCTAACGGGGCAAAGGCATTTGAGGTTATTGGCATTCCACTGAAAGAACCAGGTTTTTATGTTGTAGAGATTGAAAGTCTCATCCTGGGCAGCTCCCTGCTCGGTATAGATCGGGCCATGTATGTCCCTACCTCTGTGCTTGTTACCAATCTCTCAGTTCATTTCAAATGGGGGCGGGAGTCTTCCCTTGTCTGGGTTACTGCGCTCGATGATGCTAAACCTGTAAAAGATGCGGATGTAGAGGTAAGAGATTGTAAGGGCAATATCCTCTATCAGGGGCAAACAGATACAAATGGCATCGTGCGCATATTGAGCCTCCCTTCAAAAAGGGATGCGCCTCATTGTTCAGGAGAAACCCTTGATAATGGACTCTTCATAACAGCAGAACTTGGAGACGACTTAACCTTTGTGCACTCAAACTGGGCAAATGGTATTGAGCCCTGGAGGTTTCAACTCCCTGAAGGGTCTTATCAGGGACCGACAATCGGCCATACAATCTTTGATAGAAGCCTCTTACGCGCAGGTGAAACCATACACATGAAGCATGTAATAAGAAATCATACCATGCATGGTTTTTCTCAGTTACAAGATACCGGCATGCCTAAGGCAGTAATGATCCATCACTATGGCAGCGGACAGAAATATGAGTTCCCCCTTTCCTGGGATAAGGATGGCATCGCAGAGACGACATGGGAGATCCCAAGGAATGCGAAGTTAGGAGAATACGAAGTCCTTCTAATGAAAGAACCGGGAAAGAGGTCTGATAAACAGGCAGGCGGCGAAGAGAACAATTTTTACAGGCGTCTTGATGGATGGAGGTCGGGTAGTTTCAGGGTTGAGGAATTTCGGGTTCCCCTTATGAAGGCCATTATCAAACCTCCTTCCCAGGAATTGATCTTACCGAAAGAGGTTGTTCTGGATTTGGCAGTAAAATACCTATCCGGCGGCGGCGCAAGCAACATTCCTGTCAAATTAAAGAGCCAACTCCAGGCTGGATGGACAAAGTCATTTGAGGGGTTTGAAGGTTTTAGCTTTAATATGGGTATGGTTAAAGAAGGTATTTTCAGACAGGGTGAATTCAGAGATAATGCAGATGGAAAAACCGGGACAGAAACCCAGCAAAAAATAGAGACAATGGAAGTTATTCTGGATAAGTCAGGAACAGCAAGGACAAGCGTTACTAATTTACCGACGATTACAGGGCCCATGTCTCTCCTTACAGAGCTTGAGTTCAAAGACCCGAATGGAGAGGTCCAGACAGTATCTTCTCGTCTACCAATCTATCATTCAAGATGGTCCATCGGGATTAAGCCCGATTCCTGGGCGCTTTCAAGGGATTCTTTTAAGTTTCATATAGGTGTTGTTGAACTTTCAGGTAGGCCGGTGGCAAACGCCTCTATTACCGTAGATCTGCTTGAACGCAAATTCTATTCTCATAGGAAAAGGCTTATCGGCGGCTTTTATGCGTATGAGCATCTAACTGAGGTCAAGCGCATAGATACACTGTGTACGGGAAAGACTGATAGGAGGGGCCTTCTTATCTGTGAGGTAAAGTCCCCTGTTTCAGGTAATGTCATCCTTCTGGCAAAGACTATAGATAATTCAGGTATAGAGATATCTACACACCGCGATGTTTGGGTTGGAGGAAAGGATGAATGGTGGTTTGATGTGCAGGATAACGACCGGATAGATATAATCCCTGAGAAAAAACATTATGAACCGGGTGAGATTGCTAAACTTCAAGTGAGGATGCCTTTTCGAGAGGCAACAGCCCTGATTACTGTTGAAAGAGAGGGGGTTATCAAGCCTATTGTAAAACAGCTATCAGGAAAGATGCCGGTAATAGAAATCCCTATAGAGGGTAGGTTTGCGCCAAATATCTTTGTATCTGTCCTTGTTGTAAGGGGCCGGGTAGCAGGCGTTCAACCTACTGCGATGGTGGACCTTGGAAGGCCCGCATATAAACTCGGGATTGCGGAGATAAATGTAGGCTGGAAAGGTCATGAACTTAAGGTAAAGGTATCCCCTGGCCGGAATGTATACAGAGTCAGAGAAAAGGCAAAGATTATGGTTGAAGTAACGACAGCAGCCGGCAAGATTCCGCCTCCTGATAGTGAGATTGCTATTGCCGCAGTAGATGAAGGTCTTCTGGAGTTAATGCCGAATAATAGCTGGGAACTCCTGAGTGCAATAATGGGAAGACGGGGGTATGAAGTAAACACCTCAACGGCGCAGATGCATGTTGTCGGCAAGAGGCATTTTGGTTTAAAGGCATTACCATCAGGTGGAGGCGGCGGAAGACAGACAACAAGGGAACTCTTTGACACCCTCCTTTTATGGAAGGGACGTGTAAAGCTTAATGAAAAAGGCAGGGCAGAGGTTGAGATTCCGTTAAATGATTCGATAACAAGTTTCCGAATTGTTGCAGTAGCAACCGGAGGTGTTGGATTTTTTGGTACAGGCTCTGCATCAATAAGGTCTACCCAGGATTTGATGATCCTCTCAGGGGCTGCACCCCTGGTAAGGGAGGGGGATAGGTTTAAGACAGAGTTTACCTTGCGCAACACCACAGACAGGATCATGGATATTAATGTTTTAGCCAGGCTGATTGAAGTGAAACAGGAATTAAAGCCGATATCTCTTTCCCTTTCTCCGGGAGAGGCCAGGGAGATAAACTATGATATCTCTGCGCCTGCCGGCACTGATGCCCTTACCTATGAGGTTGAGGCAAGGGAAAAAGGCGGCATAGGAGATAAAATCAAGATTAAACAAAAGGTGGTCCCTTCAGTCCCAATAAGAACCTTTCAGGCAACAATTACACAAATAGATAAGGATTACAAGATAACAGTTAAACAGCCTGACGATGCTATACCGGGCCGGGGTGGTATCAACATCAATCTCCAGACAACACTTTCAAATGGATTGGCAGGGGTTATTGAATATATGAAATTGTATCCTTATATCTGCCTTGAGCAGAAGGTCTCAAAGGCAATAGCTTTGAGGGATAACGAGATGTGGAAGCGGATAATGGATGAGCTTCCAAATTATCTTGATTCTGACGGCCTTGTAAAATATTTCCCAACAATGATTTATGGCAGTGATGCGCTCACATCTTACATTATTGCAATTTCTCATGAGGCAGGATGGGATATACCCGAAAGCTCAGAACAGAGGATGGCAGACGGCCTTATAAGATTTGTTGAAGGCAAGATTATAAGGGGCGCCTCTTTACCGACAGCAGACCTGTCAATCAGAAAGATAGGAGCCCTTGAGGCGTTATCAAGGAGGCACAAGGTCAATCCGGTACTCCTTACATCAATTTCCATTGAGCCAAATCTCTGGCCAACATCCGCTGTTATTGACTGGTTTAGTATCCTGAAAAGGGTTAATGAGATACCGAATAGAGAAAAGAGGGTGAAAGAGGCCGAACAGATCTTAAGGTCCCGACTCAATTTCCAGGGAACGGTTATGGGTTTCTCCACAGAGGATACCGATCGCTTGTGGTGGCTTATGGTCTCAAATGATCTAAATGCAGTAAAGTTTTTGCTTGCGGTCATGGATTTAGAACAATGGGGGGATGATATACCAAGGCTCGTCAGGGGAACACTGGCAAGGCAGTATAAAGGCGCATGGAACTTAACACTTGCGAATGCCTGGGGCGTTCTCGCAATAGAGAGATTTTCTTCAATATTTGAAAAGATACCGGTATCCGGCATAACAACTGCTAAGCTTGCATTAAAATCAAAGGATCACGAATGGGAGGATTCTTCAAAAAAGGCGTCGTTTATGCTCCCCTGGCCTTCTCAAAAAGATGACCTATCCATAAATCACAACGGGGATGGAAAGCCCTGGGCAACAATACAAAGCCTTGCAGCAATCCCCTTGAAAGAGCCTTTTTCAAGCGGATATAAAATCAAAAGGACATTGATCCCTGTTGAACAGAAGAAGCCAGGCGCATGGACCAGGGGCGATATTGTAAGAGTCAGGCTTGAGATAGAGGCGCAGGCGGATATGACCTGGGTTGCTGTAACCGATCCAATTCCGGCGGGCGGAACAATCCTTGGAAGCGGGCTCAACAGGGATTCTAATTTTGCAACTAAAGGAGAGAAAAATAGAGGCTGGGTATGGCCTGCATTCGAAGAGCGCTCCTTTGAGTCATTCAGGTCATATTATGAGTTTGTTCCAAAGGGTTCATTTACTGTTGAATATACAGTAAGGCTCAATCAGAGCGGCATATTTGAACTTCCACAAACGAGGATTGAGGCGCTATATTCACCTGAGATGTTTGGGGAAATTCCAAATAAAAAGATAGAGATTCAACAATGATCAAACGTCTTTTTCTCTTGCTAATCCTTTGTATCACCATCAGCAGATCTGCTCAGGCAGTCGTCCCTTCATTTCAGGCAGTCAGGGATGCATACCAAAAATCAGAGGCTATCCTCCTTGATCGTCATCATGAGGTCATACATGAACTTAGGATAGATAAACATGGAAGAAGGCTTGACTGGATTTCCCTTAAAGAGATCTCTCCTGCTGTGCTATCGGCTATTATTTATGCCGAGGACAAAAGATTTTACAAACATAGCGGCGTTGACCTGAGGTCAATCGGTTCTGCCTTTGCAAATATAATAGTTTCTGGGAGTCCGCGGGGTGCAAGCACCGTAACAATGCAGCTTGCATCGATATTAAACAAGGAACTGCATGCAAAACAAAATAGAAGGTCATTATGGCAGAAGTGGAGGCAGATTCAGGAGGCATGGGATCTCGAAAAGAAATGGTCAAAACCAGAAATCCTTGAGGCGTATATTAACCTAATCACATTTCGAGGGGAATTTCAGGGGATCAATGCAGCATCAAGGGGTCTATTCGGCAAAGACCCGCATGGTCTGGACAACCTGGAATCTCTGATACTCGCAGCGCTGATCAGGGCGCCCAATGCGCCTTTGGATATAGTCGCGAGCAGGGGATGCCTGCTTGGCAGCGCTATGAAATTACAGATTGATTGCAAAGAGATTACCTCTAAAGTAAAAGAGGGGTTAGTAAGTACTCGATTCCTTAAACCGGATGTTGCCCTTGCACCTCATGTTGCCCTTCAATTATTGAAACCGTATAAAGAAAAAGCAGATCGTTCAACATCAGTAATTTCAACACTTGATGGAAGATTACAGCATTTTGCGACCGAGGTATTAAGACAACACCTTCTATCAATAAAATCTCAAAATGTCCAGGATGCTGCCCTTCTTGTTGTAGAAAATAAAACAGGCGATGTCCTGGCCTATATCGGAAATAATGGTGATTTAGCATCTGCCCGTTATGTTGATGGGGTCCATGCTAAAAGGCAGGCTGGGTCCACTTTGAAACCCTTTTTATATGGGCTTGCCTTTGAAAAAAGGATCCTAACAGCCGCCTCTATAATAGACGACTCTCCTCTTGATATTTCAGTCCCTGGCGGTATCTACAGACCTGGAAATTATGATAACCATTTTCAGGGTCCGGTCACTGCCCGCACTGCCCTGGCATCCTCTTTAAATGTCCCGGCCGTAAAAGCGCTAAATCTTGCCGGAATAGAAGCATTCGTGCAAAAACTCAACAGCCTCGGTTTTGAAGATCTAAACGAATCGGGTGATTTCTATGGCCCTTCCCTTGCCCTCGGCTCAGCAGACGTGAGTCTATGGGAGTTGGTAAATGCATACCGGACATTGGCAAATGAAGGTTTATGGAGCGAACTCAAGCTTATGCCTAGCAAGGATACACAATTTATCCGTAAAAGGATATTTTCCAGGGAAGCTTCCTTCATTATCTCAGACATCCTGTCTGACAGGGAAAGTCGAAGCAATACATTTGGCCTTGAAAATCCCTTATCCACAAGATTCTGGAGCGCCGTAAAGACAGGAACAAGCAAGGATATGCGGGATAATTGGTGCATTGGCTATTCTGGCAAATATACGGTTGGGGTATGGGTAGGGAATTTTTCAGGTGAACCGATGTGGAATGTGAGCGGCATCACTGGAGCGGCGCCTATCTGGACTGAGATCATGGACTGGCTTCAAAGAAACCGGATGAATCATCCGATAAAGCCGCCATCCGGACTGGAAGCTAAACAAATAGAATTTCCCCAATTAGGACTATCCAGAAAAGAATGGTTCATTAAGGGAACAGAGCCGCCCGGAATTAGGCAGGATATAAGTCAAGCAAATTATAAAATTGTTTATCCGGCACACAACACCATTATTGCCTTGGATCCTGATATACCGGGTGGCCGGGAGATGCTCTTCTTTGAATCTCAACCCAGAAATAATCATCTCCGATGGATGCTAAATAAAAAAGAGGTCGGCGCTGCTGGATCCATCTTGACCTGGAGACCTTATATAGGAAGATATGTATTGGACCTCGTAGATCAAGAAGACCAAACCTTAGATTCTGTTAGCTTCGAGGTAAGAGGCATACAGGATAATTCCGTGGTCTTACAAGAGGCTTTTTGAAATTATCCCCATCCTACACTTAACAACAATAACAAAGATTTTGAAAGGATGGCTGAGGTGGTGTCGTTAAGGTTTTTTGAACCTTAACTACCATTATGAAGGGGATGAGATTGTTGGTCTTGTCATATTACACGCAGGCAAGCGTTAGTCCCTGTATATACAACTACTAAACCAGTCCTCTGCTTTGCCGAGAATTGAGAAATATAACCTCTCCGGTATTTTATGCCTTATTTCACAAGTCAAGACCTGGCACCTTTTAGACACGCAAATATAAATAGATAAGTAGTTCTCTAATTTGATGAGTCTAACATTGGAGAAAATAGCTGTCAATTGTCGGTTTTGCCTCCTCCTGCCCCAATGATCATCATGATTGAATGTGGTACCTTCTTAAGGGTATTAAAATTGAAATTACGTTCTATTATGAGACAGCACTGCTGTCCAAATTAGCCAGGGTTGAAGTCTTGGAATATTGATTTTCTTGAGCATTTGGACAAGAGTGATGCTGTTTATTTAATTTTTTGATGTCGAATACGAATACCCATCGAGGTAATGACTGAAAAGGACCCCGTCAACTCACTGAAGTGTTTCATGATTAAGGGAACAACAATTTCAGACTTCCTGATTGGGGATAAACCAGCCAATCTGACCAGCACAACTCCAGAAGAAAGACGACGAAGACGAAATACCAATTCACCGAAGTCTTTATCTGCTGTTAATAAAATGGCGCCTTCACTGTTTGCAAGTTCA
Organism: uncultured Nitrospirota bacterium; assembly: GCA_964648095.1. Lineage (GTDB taxonomy): Bacteria > Nitrospirota > Nitrospiria > JACRHA01 > JACRHA01 > JACRHA01. Next base: position 21,710 of record CAZYNY010000045.1, read on the forward strand.
AGTACAACATCATCGGGAATTCCAGGGTCCATTTCAGCAACATAACCAACGGCATATCCTTTCTTGCAAAGCGCATCAACAATTTGCCTGTCTATGCCTTCATCCGCAAGTAAGTTCACGCTGCCGCCCCGGCAACAGGATAAACAACATCCCCTTTTAAGACCTCCGCAGCAAAAGCAAGTGCAGCCTGAACACCTTCGTGAGTTAACCTTGGATGGGCTTCAAGAACCTCTTCCACTGTTTCGCCTGCGGCCAGTTTTTCTAAAATGAGCTCAACAGTTATTCTTGTTCCGGCTACAACAGGTTTCCCCATCATGACAGACGGATCTGATACGATTAAGTTTCTCATCATATTCACCTCCCTTTAAATTGCTTAATATTATCATGCCCGCAAATTATATAACAAAAAATTGAGAAGGGCAAAGCTCTTGAACCTTGCCCTTAAGCTCTCTTTTAGCTGCCGTTGCCGGCAAATACTTATCAGGGAAGACTACTATATCAAATCAACCCGTCTGCTATACTTAATGATCAGGCCTTTACTTCTCGATTAAAATCTTAGCAGCCCTTGTCCTGACAGGCACAACTTTTAAGTTACTATCCCGGAAGTCGGTCTTTTGGAAGGTGAGTGTGGCTGATCAGAGAAAATATGGGAAGCGCCACCCCTTGGTTCTCCAACAAGAAAGGTGATATCACAAGACCTTTTATTCCGCTTTTCTTGCAGAATTCACTTTAAACTATCTATTCTTGGGGCTTGGTGTGGATCTAAGTTTCTGTTCAATTTGATAAAAAATCTTTTCTTCATTTTTTTGTTCAAATTCTAGAACCTCAGCACTAACTTCCTCTATCTGATTTAGCTTTTGTTTAAATTTTTCTAGATCACAATATGCCAAAGAATAGAAATTACCCCTATTCAGATCTGAGTAATGGTCGACTATGACAGCTTCGGAAACGATTTCAGCTATTTTCTGATTAATTACCTCTGGTTTTTTTGTTAGTGATTCCCCTCTGTGTCAATAATGTTGAGACACCTCCCCTATGATAAATTAGAGTAGAGAGCGGGGAGGAGAAAACATAATGATATCTGATCAGACCAACGCAAACCGTGGTAAC
>CAZYNY010000046.1:0-22419 GCA_964648095.1 uncultured Nitrospirota bacterium
TCAATGTCTATCTCCCTTGGACCCTTCTCTGTCCTCCTTATACGCCCCATCTCATCCTCTATCCCGAGACAGACATCGAGAAGTCTCCCTGGTGAAAGGGTCGTCTTCATCCCGATTACTGCATTAATGAACCAGTCCTGATCCTTGTATCCTATAGGTTCGGTTTCATAAAGGGATGATCTGTTAACAATGACTATACCTGGTATTGCATTTAACCTCTTTATGGCCTCTATAATATTAGCCTGCCTGTCACCTATGTTAGATCCAAGTCCCAAATAGGATCGGGTCCAATCTTCATCTCCCCCGCTCATAGCAAGAGCCTGATCCTCTCAACCGCCTCGCCAATCCTTTCTTCAGCCACGGTAAGGGTAAAGCGGATATATCCTTCACCGGCATCACCAAAGCCGTTCCCGGGCGTGGCAACTATCCCGCATTTATCGAGCAGATGCATGGCAAATCCGGTTGATGTAAACCCTTTAGGGACTGAAACCCAGAGATAGAAGGTCGCCTTAGGAATCTCAACGTCCAGCCCTGCCTTATTTAGTCCTGATATGAGCATATCCCGCCGCCTCTGATACCTCCTCCTGTTCTCATTAATAGCCGCATCATCTGTTGATAATGCCTCAATCCCTGCCTCCTGGATGGCCTGGAATACACCTGAATCGAGGTTGCTCTTCACCTTTCCCAGGGCAGATATCATTTCTCTATTCCCCACTGCAAAACCTATACGCCAGCCGGTCATATTATAAGTCTTGGAAAGGGAATGGAACTCTATACCGACATCCTTCGCCCCATCCGCCTGAAGGAAGCTTGGAGGTCTGATATTGTCATAATAGATCTCCGAGTAGGCGGCATCATGGCAGACAGGGATATTATTTCTTGAGGCAAACTCCACCACATCTTCAAAGAACCCTTCTGAAGCCACAGCAGATGTCGGGTTATTGGGATAGTTCAGGAAGATCAGCCTCGAAGCCTTTCTTATGTCATCCGGTATGGAGGCCAGATCGGGGAGAAAATGGTTCTCCCTTAATAGTGGCAGCCAATATGACCTGCCGCCGGCGAAGAGCGTGCCTATCGAATAGACCGGATATCCCGGACTAGGCACAAGCACAATATCACCGGGGTTTATAAATCCCAATGGTATATGACCGATCCCCTCCTTGGACCCTATTAAAGTTAACACCTCGGTCTCAGGATCGAGGTCTACTGAAAAGCGTCTTTTATACCAGTCTGCCACAGCCTTCCTGAAGCCGGCCATCCCCTCATAGGTAGGATATTGATGATTCCTTGGATCCTCTAATGCCTTATTTAATCTGCTTATGATATTAGGTGGCGTCGGGAGGTCAGGATCTCCTATGCCAAGATTTATAATATCTACGCCCCTGCTCACTGCCTCCTTTTTGATCTTGTCAATAGCCGCAAAAAGATAGGGAGGTAGATTCCTTAACCTCTCTGCCGTCTCAATCTTAAATCCAGACATTCGAGTCTTCCCCTTTTATTATTTTTTTACGGTTATAAATATACTTAAAAATTATATCGCAGGAGACTCAAAGAGTAATTTACTTCGTACCGATCTAATCCTATCCTGCTGATCCCGGTATGGGGTAAAGGGAGGTTAACGTAGACCTTTCCATTCTCGACCTCGGCAAAGGCCCTGCTAACTGAGGCTAACCCATAAATTGTACCGACAAGGACACCTCCAGCTGCGCCATAGGCAATGTAATTTAAATGATCCCCGGGTTCATCCTTAAAGGCAAGAAATGCCCCTCCAACTAAGGCCCCGGCCAAACCTCCGTAGAATCCATCCCTGAAGACCTCTCTCATGGCATTATCCTCTGCGAAACCAACGGAAGAAATAGTCGTTCCCAGAGATATGACAATTAAGCATACAAGAATCCGCTTTAACATGATGAATCCTCCTTTTTGTTAACTTAATCTTATCCTAAAACATCCATCATACGTATTACAGGGGCTAGCGTCGCCCCCTCCACCGGCAAAGCCGGATGGAGCCTCCCCCTCAACGCTCGCTTTGCTCGCTGTAAATCTATTCATTAAGCTCTTAGCCCTAATACATCCATCATGCCTATTATAGGGGAGCGACCATCCCCCTCCACCGGCATAGCCGGATGGAGCCTCCCCTTCCCTACGCTCGCGTCCGCTCGCTGTTTATTCATTTCGTGCGCAGCTCCAAAACATCCATCATATCGTAGAGCCCGGGGGCTTTTTTTGACAGCCATGATGCTGCGATTATGGCCCCCTTTGCAAAGTTATCACGGCTATGGGCCTTGTGTGTCACCTCGATCCTCTCACCTGGGCCACAGAATATTACTGTATGCTCACCAACTATATCGCCCGCCCTGATAGTCTGGATACCGATCTCATCTCTACCCCTCTCCCCTATCATTCCTTTTCTTGAATATACCCCTGCTTTATCCAGATCAAGCCCCCTGGCGCCTGCAAGTATACGCGCCATCCTCATAGCAGTACCGCTCGGGGCATCTTTTTTCAGTCTATGGTGGGCCTCGACAATCTCTATATCATAATCCCTGCTAAGTCTTCTAGCGATATCATCAATCACCTTGAATATCAGATTAATACCTATGCTCATATTAGGTGAAATAACGATCGGGATGATCCTTGCCGCATCAGATATCTTATCAAGCTCCCTTCCTGAAAAACCTGTAGTCCCGATAACAACAGGTAACATTTTTTCCCTTGAGATCTTTACATGCTCAATAGCAGCAGCAGGCTCGGTAAAGTCTATAATAACGTCAGTCAGATCTGCTAATGAATCAAGCCTGTCAGTAATGCCGATGCCCAAACGACCGGCGCCCGCATTTTCACCCGCATCTAACCCAATATATGGCGAACCTGACCTTTCAATCGCTCCGGCCAGCTTTACATCCTCCGAATCCCCAATAAGGGAGATAATCCTCTTGCCCATCCTCCCGCCTGCACCGCATACGACAACCTTTATCATCCTAACCTCATCTTTCATTAGGGGAGCGACCGTCCCCCTCCACCGGCAAAGCCGGATGGAGCCTCCCCCTCCCTACGCTCGACTTCGCTCGCTGTTCTTCAATCATGGAATCAGATAAGCCCATAATCCTTCATCGCTTCTTTTAGCTTTTCTTTATTGGCCCCTGACATCTGGCAGAGCGGAAGGCGCATCTCTGAGGAAATCCTTCCCGTAAGATTAAGGGCAGTCTTAACAGGGATAGGATTGGTCTCAAGGAACATCGCTGTATGGAGGGGAAAGGTCTTATAGTGCAGTTCCCTGGCCTTCTTGAAATCTCCCTTCATAAAGGAATCAACCATTGATGCCATTTCCTTTGGGATGATATTTGCCGTAACGGATATCACGCCCTTCCCGCCAACTGCAAGGGTGGGAAGCACTGTAAAATCATCCCCTGAAAGTATAGTGATCTTGTCGCCACAGAGGCTTATAATCTCTGATATCTGCTGCAGGGAACCCGTGGCCTCCTTTATAGCAACGATATTCCTGATCTCTGCAAGTCTGGCTACAGTGGATGGGAGTATATTAACCCCTGTCCTTCCGGGAACATTGTACAAGACAAGGGGAATATCCACCTCCCCTGCAACCTTCTTGTAATGGAGATAAAGCCCCTCCTGAGTAGGCTTATTATAATATGGAGTAATCAGCAATGCCCCGTCCGCTCCAGCCTCCTTGGCATACCTTGTAAGGACTATTGCTTCATCAGTGGAGTTTGAACCGGAACCGGCTATTACCTTTATCCTTCTTGCAGCAGCTTCTATCGTAAACTCCACCACCCGCTTATGTTCATCATGGGTAAGGGTTGCCGATTCACCTGTAGTCCCGCAGGGGACTATCCCAGTCGTACCTGAACTGATATGGAATCCAATAAGGTCGCCAAGGGCCTTCTCGTCCAGCTTCCCATCTTTAAAAGGGGTAACAATAGCTACAATTGATCCCTCAAACATCTTCCCTCCGATCTATTACAGGGGCTTGCGTCGCCCCCTCCACCGGCAAAGCCGGATGGAGCCTCCCCCTCAACGCTCGCTTTGCTCGCTGTGGGTAGCCCAATGATTTCACAGCAATGTTATCTACATCCATGCCTCTTCCCACATCTCTCCTTCATATATTACCATCGCATCTCCTTCAAGGAGGATATCGAAAAACAGCTTCCCATCCCTCTTGAAGTGGACTATCAGTTCCTTGCCGCTCCTTGTCTTTAGAATGACAGGAGAGCTAACACCCTTAAGAATGCCGGCAATTATAGCAGAGGCAACAGAGCCGGTCCCGCATGCAAGCGTTTCATCCTCAACGCCCCTCTCGTAGGTCCTTATCTGAAGCCTATTGCCGGAGATTAATCTGACAAAATCAACATTTGTCCCCGCGGGCGAAAAGATACTATGCTGTCTGGTTGCCCTTCCAATCTTTATTAGGTCAAGACGCTCAACGTCATTCACTAAATATACAAGATGAGGAACGCCTGTATTGATGAAATGTCCATCAAATCTTTCGCCATTGATATCGATCTTTATATTAAGCCTCAAGTCCTTTGGAGGCGGAAATGATACCTTTACGAGGTGGCCCTCTACCTCTGCCTTTAAAACACCGGCCCCTGTCTCAAAGGTCATCTCCTTTTTTGCGATGCCCAGGAGAAAAGCGAATCTTGCTGTGCAGCGGCTTCCATTTCCGCTCATCTCTGCCCGGCTTCCATCGGCATTATAGAGGGTGCACTTGAAATCCGCTATCTTTGATTCTTCTATGAAGATAAGACCATCCCCGCCAACAGATAGCCTGTGGGCGCAGACCCTGGAGGTAAGCCTCTCCATGTCCATGCCCGACAAGATACCCTTTCTGTTGTCGATCAGGATAAAGTCGTTTCCGCTGCCGCTCATCTTGTAAAAAGGTATCTTGATCATATCTCCTTGCCGGAGAACTGAGGGATTACCTCGCCCTTAATGAGGTCCTTGTATTCCTCCCTCTCTCTTACAATATGATACTGATCTCCTTTTACCAGTACCTCCGGTACCCTGCGCCTTGAGTTGTAATTGGATGACATGGTGAAGCCATAGGCACCGGCTGACATAACAGCAAGGAGTTCATCGGGGCAAAACTCGTTGACCTCCCTCTCCTTTGCCAGAAAATCGGAAGACTCGCATATGGGTCCCACGATGTCGGCAACCACCTTCCTCCTATCATCCTTAACTACAGGCAAGATCTCATGGTATGCCTCATAAAGGCTCGGCCTTATCAGGTCATTCATGCCGGCATCAACAATGATAAACCTCTTTCCCTCCCCCTCCTTAATATAGAGCACCTTTGAAACCAGTATACCGGCATTACCTGCAATTATCCGCCCGGGCTCCAGGATCACCTCACAACCGAGGTCCTTTATTAAAGGCATGATTGCCTCTGCGAGGTCCTTTGGATGCGGCGGTTCTTCATCATTATAGGTAATCCCAAGACCCCCGCCGACATCTATATATCTTATGCCTATACCTGACCTCTTAAGGCCGGCAGCCAGGGAAAGTATACCCTTCAGTGCATCTATGAAGGGTTCTATCTCGGTCATTTGAGAGCCAATGTGATAATGCACTCCGGCAGGGTCAATATTCTTCAGCAAACTGGCTGTCTTATATTCATCCATGGCGCGTTCTATGCCTATCCCAAATTTATGTTTTTTGAGACCTGTTGATATGTACGGGTGGGTCCTGGGATCTATGTCCGGATTGACCCTGAGCGAAACCCTCGCCTTCCTGCCTAAACTCCCTGCCACCTCATCTATGGCCTTTAACTCCTGTGGGGATTCTACATTAAAAAACAGGATGTCAGACTCAAGGGCATATCTTATCTCCTCCTTTGTCTTTCCAACACCGGCATAGACTATCTTCCTGGGATCTATCCCTGCCTTAAGCGCCCTGAAAAGCTCGCCTCCTGAGGCTATATCAGCTCCACACCCTTCCCTGGCCAGTATATTTAATATGGCAAGATTCGAGTTGGCTTTTACGGCAAAAGAGATTATGTGGGGTATTTCGGAGAAGGATGACTCAAAAACCCTGTAATGATTTGTTATCGTCTTGAAGCTGTAGAGATAGAAAGGGGTCCCTACCTCTCCCGCAATCTTTGCAACAGGGACATCTTCACAGTACAGCTCATTATCTCTGTATTTAAACTCATGCATATCTTGCTGCCCGGAACCTCCTACTCTATCGTCTCTATATTGATATTATTAAACTTTAACTCATCTATTACATGCTTAAATGAGGCCTTGAGGTTCAGGCACCTGATCTTTACATCAGGCCCGATAGCCCTGAGGAGGTCTTTGTCAATGAGGGCCTTAAGACCGCTGGGGGTTATATGCCTTAGGTTCTCAAAATTTACGAATATGTCCATCCTGGCCCTTTCTGCGGCAGCTAATATCCTCTTTTTGATCTCCTTTGCATTTAATTTATCCATAGTCCCGGCAAGGTCAACCTGGAGTGATGAGAGGTCGACATTCTTCCTTGCCTTAACATGGAGGAACCTGTCGATCTGCTCCGATACCTCCCCCACCTTTTCCCTGATATTGTTCAAGGCATTCGGGACCATATTCTCCCTTTCAAAGGAAGGAAATTTTCCATGAAGGCTGTTTATTACCCGCGAGAGCGGGCTGAGCCTCCCTTCGGGCGCCCTTAATACCATCCTCCTGTAACCGTAATTAAGGCCAAGGCGGCCTATGAATCTCTGCTGGGGGTGGAGCATCCTCTTTACTATGGAAGGGATCGAGTAGAATTTATGATACGCCCAGAAATAACCCTCCACAAGGGCCTCGGGTGAAAGTAGCCTGGGTTTAAATACAACATGTCTCCCGGCATAGTGCGCCCAGTTCCTGTCGATTATCCTCCCTTCGCTCTCCAGTCTCGCATGAAGCGCTGTTCCGGGCAGCGGAGTGAGGATGGAAAAAAGCACCAGTTCAACCCTGTTCTTTATAAGGAAATCGACGGTCCTTTCAAAGACAGATTCATCATCGTAATCAAATCCGAAGATCATCCCGGCATTTACCATCATACCATGGTCATGGAATATCGCTATCTGTTTTTCATACTCCCTTACCCTGTTAATAGACTTATTTGCAGATGCCAGGTTCTCCTCTGAAAGTGTCTCGATCCCGATAAACATGGCCACGCAGCCGGACTTCTCCGCCAGATCCATAAGCTCAGGATCCCGGGCCATTGTGAGACTGCATTGGCTCCCCCACTTCTTCTTAAGTGGTATCAACGCCTTAAATAGCTTCTTTGCATAATCCTTATTGCCGGCAATATTATCATCCACAAAGGCGACAAAATCGCCTTTAATCCCTTCGACCTCTTTTACGACCTCCTCTATGGGCCGGAGCCTGAAGGTATTCCCGCAAAAGATGGTAACTGAGCAGAATTCACAGTCGAAAGGACATCCCCTTGTGGTCTGGACACAGTTGGTGGTCATATAAGCGCCCTGCTTTAAGAGGTCCCTCCTCTGAGGCGGCATCATGTCAAGATTCGGATACCGCTCCATCCTGTATAAAGGCTTAAGCTCACCCTTCCTTAAGTCCGCAATCAACATTGGCCATATCTCCTCCGCTTCGCCTATGACAACTGCATCTGCATGTAGCTTCGCCTCTTCAGGCAGCATACTGGGATGGATACCTCCCAGGACTACCTTTATCCCCCTGGACCTGAAGTGGTCCGCAATCTCGTATGCCCTGGGGGCCATGAAGGTCATTACAGAGATACCCACCAGATCGACATCCATATTGAGATCAACATCCTCCACGCTCTCATCGACGAGCTTGATATCCACGTCCGCAGGCGTCAGACCCGCTATGGTAGTCAGACTCAGCCTTGGAAACCAGAAGCTCTTAACCTCTTTTTTTGAAAACTTGAAATGTGAATCCTTGAGTTCAGGAGAAATAAGAAGTAATTTCATGTCGCACCCCTAAAATTGTATATTATTGTCGATCCGCCAACCGGATCGAACTTACAAACCCATTTCCTTCCTTCTTCTTTCCATCCTCTGGAGGTATCAAAGCGCCCTTCCTCCCGCAGCCATTCGTAATGGCAAGGAAGAAGAAGGTTAAGGTTAAGGCTAAGGTTACGGCATGGAAGAATCCGATCCTCAACCTCGACCTTAGCCTAAGCCTACCTTTATTGTAAGTCACCTGCACTTCCCCTCTGGCGGCTTCTTCATTGATGCCTCTATTTCCGTGATCCTCTTTTCTACCCTCTTTCTTGCGGTACCGCCGGCCTGGTCCTTCCTGTTGATTGACCCTTCAACCGACAAATAATCTTTCAGATCCCGATCGAATAGTTCCGAATATAACCTGAACTCTTCCGATGTCAGATCATCAATCCTCCTCTTATTCTCAATACAAAATTGAACAATCCGGCCGACTACCTCATGGGCCTTCCTGAATGGAAGCCCCTTCATTACAAGGTAATCTGCAAGGTCTGTTGCCAGGAGGAGGTGGTTCTCCCCGCCCCTCCTGATCCTCTCACTGTCCAGCTTTATCCCCTTTAACATCCCGGCATATATCTCAAGAGAGTCCTTTATTGTATCCACGGTATCGAATATGGGTTCCTTATCCTCCTGGAGATCCCTGTTATATGCCAGCGGCAGTGATTTCATGGTAACCAGAAGGGATACAAGCGAACCATATACCCGTCCGCTCTTTCCCCTTATCAGCTCCGGCACGTCAGGATTCTTCTTCTGTGGCATCATACTGCTCCCGGTACAAAACGCATCCGGAAGATCAACATATCCGAACTCACTTGTGGACCAGAGGACAAGCTCTTCGCTCAGCCTTGAGAGGTGCATCATTGTAATTGCAGAGGCTGCCAGGAATTCCAGGGCAAAGTCTCTGTCTGACACCGCATCGACACTATTATTTGAAGTAGCAGAAAACCCGAGCTGGGCAGCGATAAACTCCCTGTCCACCGGATAATTTGAACCAACAATGGCCCCTGAACCAAGCGGCATGGAATCAACCCTCTTAAGACAATCCTCAAACCTCCCCTTATCCCTCTCAAGCATTTCGTAATAGGCAAGGATATAGTGGGAGAAAAGCACCGGCTGGGCAGCCTGCATATGTGTATAGCCCGGCATTATCAGTTCTATATTATTCCTTGCAAGTTCTACTATAACAGTCTGAAGGGATCCGATCCTCTTTAAGATCAGATCTATCTCCTCTGTCAGATAGAGCCGGATATCCAATGCCACCTGGTCATTTCTACTTCTGCCCGTATGGAGCTTCTTGCCGATATCCCTGATCTTCTCAATAAGCCTCTTTTCTATGGCCATGTGGATATCCTCGTCCTCAACGGAGAATGTGAACCGGCCGCCCTCGATATCCGCCAATATATCTTTGAGGCCTTTAATTATAGTCTCGGACTCATGGCCGGATAATATCCCTGCCCTGGCCAGGGCAAGGCAGTGCGCAATACTTCCTTTAATGTCATGTCTGTATAGTCTCTTATCGTATGAGATTGAGGCGGTAAACTCCTCTACCTTCTTATTGGTCTCTTCAATAAACCTTCCGCCCCAGGGTTTAATCTTCGTTTTCATGCCTCAACCTTCCTCTTAACCTCAACCTTAACCTTCCTTATTTTGCATGGCCCTCATCCTGAGCCTGAGTGAATTGAGCCTGATGAAACCCTCAGCGTCCTTCTGATCATACACTGCCTCCTCCTCAAATGTCGCCAGATCCTTACTGTAGAGCGACCTGACCGCCTTTCTCCCGACAAGATGACAAGATCCCTTATAAAGCTTTAGCCTGGCAGTCCCTGTAACTGCCTTCTGCGGTTCATCGAAGGCCTTTTGAAGCATCTCCCTCTCAGGGGAAAACCAGTAGCCATAATAAACAAGTTCGGCATACTTCGGCATCATTGAATCCCGGATATGCATAACCTCCCTGTCCATAGTAATTGATTCCACCCCTCTGTGGGCAGCGTGGAGAATTGTACCCCCCGGCGTTTCATAAACACCCCTGGACTTGATGCCGACATAACGGTTCTCTACAAGATCCACCCTCCCTATTCCATGCTCTCCGCCAAGCCTGTTAAGTCTTATCATGATCTCTGCCGGCGTAATCTTTGCCCCGTTTATGCCGACAGGATTCCCGCCTTCATAGTTGATCTCGATATATTCAGGCCTGTCCGGCGCCTTCTCCGGAGAAACGGTCATGAGAAACATATTGTCCTTAGGCTCAAACCAGGGGTCTTCCAGCACACCGCCTTCATAGCTCGCATGAAAGAGATTCATATCTATGCTGTATGGTTTTTCTACTGTCGCGCTGACAGGTATATTATGTCTTTTGGCATAGGCGATCAGATCGCTCCTTGATCTGAATTCCCAGATCCTCCATGGGGCAATGATCTTGATTTCCGGGTTCAGGGAAAGATATGCAAGCTCAAACCTTACCTGGTCATTCCCTTTCCCTGTTGCACCATGGGCAACTGCATCAGCGCCTTCCCTCTCGGCAATCTCCATCTGCTTCTTGGCAATCAGAGGTCTTGCGATGGATGTCCCAAGGAGGTAGCATCCTTCGTATACGGTGTTCACCCTTAGGATAGGATAGACAAAATCTTTTACAAACTCTTCTCTTAAATCCTCAACATATACCGAATCAGCGCCGGTCTTAAGCGCCTTTTCTTTTACTACCGAGAGGTCCTCTCCCTGCCCCAGGTCAGCACAGAACGCTACCACCTGGCAGCCATAGGTCTCCTTTAACCACCTGATGGCAACAGACGTATCAAGACCGCCTGAGTAGGCAATTACTATCTTTTTTATTTTTTTATTCATGTCTATTATAGGGGAGCGACCATCCCCCTCCACCGGCAAAGCCGAAGCGAGCATCCGGCTCTGCCGGTGCAAGCGCGGGGTGTGGGGGCATCGGAGGAGCAACTGCACCGCACGGGCCCCCACAGATGATTGTCGTCTCCCCCTCCCTACGCTCGACTCCGCTCGCTGTCAGGGTATTCATTGTGCATGCAGCCTTAAAAAAATCATCATAATCTTATTCACCTATAAGCATCTCAAGTATGGCCATCTGGACATAGAGGCGGTTTTCTGCCTGCTCAAAGACTATAGAATTCTTGCCGTCTATTACTGTATCAGTAATCTCCTCCCCCCTGTGGGCCGGAAGGCAGTGCATCACTAAAAGACATGGGTCACCTCTTTTTATGAGGTCCAGATCGACTTGAAAGCCTTTAAATGCCTTAAGCCTCTCTTCATGATCATCTTCCTGACCCATGCTGGTCCATACATCCGTATAGATAATATCTGCTGATTCGGCAGCATCAAGGGGATTATTTGTAACCTCAATAAACGATCCGTTTCTTGCGGCATCCGCCTTTGCCTTCCCAATTATCTCATCACTCGGCTCATATCCCTTAGGGGAGGCCAGGGAGATATTGATCCCTACCCTTGATGCCCCCTCGATAAGGGAATGGGCAACATTATTTCCATCGCCGATATAGGCAAGTTTAAGCCCTGAAAACCTCCCCTTCTTTTCCTTTATCGTAAAAAGGTCAGAGATCACCTGACATGGGTGATGCAGGTCTGTGAGCCCATTTATAACGGGAACCGAGGCATATCTTGCCCACTCTTCTATTGCATCATGGGCAAATGTCCTGATCACGAGACCATCCATGTAGCTGGACAATACCCTTGCTGTATCAGTAATATTTTCACCCCGTCCAAGCTGGATGTCCCTGGAGGAGAGGAAGATAGAATGTCCTCCAAGCCTATTTATCCCCACCTCAAAAGATACCCTGGTCCTCGTAGATGACTTCTCAAATATAAGTCCTATTGATTTCCCTCTCAGGGCAGGAACACCCGTCTCCTTGAAGTATCCATCTTTAAATTCTCCGGCCCTCTTAAAGATAGATTCCAGTTCAACAGAACTGATATCATCCAGGGTTAAAAAATCCCTCTTCACTATGTACTTCTCTTCTTGAAAATCTTATCTAATACACCAAGAAGCATATCTATCTCATCCCTGGTGATAATCAGAGGCGGCATGAAACGCAGCACCCTCTCAGATGTACAATTTATCAGGAAGCCCTCCTCAAGGCACTCGTTCACAATCTCCTCGCCCTTAAAGCTGAGCTCCATGGCGATCAGGAGCCCCTTTCCCCTTACATCCTTTATGAATGGGTATTTGTTGGCAAGCCTTTTTAGCCCATCAATCATATACCCCCCCATCCTTGTACAATTGTCGAGTATAAAGCCATGTTCAAGTATCGTTTCAATGGTAGTCAGGGCAGATGTGCATGCTACAGGATTACCGCCAAAGGTAGAGGCATGGGCGCCATGGGTAAAGGACTTGGCAATGTCTGCCCTGGCAAGCATAGCTCCAATAGGAATACCGCCTCCCAGACCCTTTGCAAGGGTAATGATATCAGGCTCCATATTGTAATGCTCATAGGCAAAGAGCTTTCCGCTCCTGCCTATCCCTGTCTGCACCTCATCAAGCACAAGGAGGAGGCCGGTCTCATCACAGAACCTCCTTAAACCAGGGAGATACGTATCATCCGGAACAATAACCCCGCCTTCACCCTGTATCGGCTCGACCATGACAGCAGCGGTCTTGCTGTTTATAGCATCGGCAACGGCATCCAGATTATTGTATGGAACAAATTTAAAACCTGGGAGGAGCGGCTCAAAACCCTTCCAAAAACGCTCCTGTCCTGTTGCCGATATCGTAGCCATAGTCCTGCCATGAAAAGAGTTGAGCGCAGTTATAATCTCATATCGTTCATCGTAATGCTCTCTTGCATGCCTTCTTACCAGTTTTATTGCCGCCTCGTTCGCCTCGGCCCCACTGTTACAGAAAAAGACCTTATCCGCAAATGAGTTCTCCACAAGCATCTTCGCCAGCATGATCTGCGGCTCGCTATAGTAGAGGTTTGATATATGGGTTAGTCTCTGCGCCTGTTTCTGGATGGCCATGGTAACCTTATTGTTGCAGTACCCCAGGTTGTTCACGGCAATACCGGAGACAAAATCTATGAACTCCCTCCCATCTATATCGTATACCCTGGTCCCCCTCCCCTTTATTATAAGAAGCGGAAACCTCTTGTAGGTATCCATCAGATACCTGTTAGATTCTTCTATAAGTCTTTGACCTGTCATCAATTTATCCATAATAATTCAATTTATATCCTGACATAATAACATGAAAAATCACTGTTGTCCAAATTAGATTTTGAAAGGCGAGTTATTCATAACTTAACCACTAATTTGCCCTTGATTATCCCCCATGAAAGAAACTATACTAGAAAAATATTCACTCCAAAAACCAAGGAGAAAATAATGAGATATGAACCCCAGATCTTTGGCATCTATGAGGGGATAGACAGGGAAAAATATATCATAGCCCATTATTACGTGGAGACGGAGACAGAAGATATATTGCTTAGATCGGCCTCTATAGCGGTTGAGCAGTCAACAGGCACATGGACACCTGTCCCTGAGGAGACCAGAGAGATAAGGGAGGCACACCTTGCAAGGGTAATCGGGGTCCATGAGGTCCCGGACTACCAGGAGATGATTCCGAAAGATGTAAAGACAAGACGATTCTTTGTGCAGATCGCATACCCGGCAGAGAATATCAACGGGCAGATCCCGGAGCTTCTCACCACCCTCTACGGAAATATCTCGATGGCCGGAAAAATAAGGCTGCTGGATGTAATCCTCCCAAAGTCTTTTGTCAGGAACTTCAAGGGACCCAGGTTTGGAATAGAAGGGGTGAGGAGACTCCTTGATATCAAGGACAGGCCGATTATCTGCGGGATGTTCAAGCCCTGCATAGGCGCGCCACCAAAAACATTAGGAAAGCTCTTCTATGAGATGGCCTTAGGCGGGATAGATATTATCAAGGACGATGAACTCCTTGCAGACCCAAAGGTAGCTCCAGTAGAGGCAAGGCTCGAAGAGTGCCTTAAGGCCGCTGATAAGGCCCATAGGGAGACCGGAAGAAAGGTGCTCTATGCAATAAATATTACAGATTCACCCAAGGCGATGTATGAGAAGGCAATAAAGGCAAAGAAGGCCGGGGCCAATTGCCTCATGGTAAATACCTACACAGTAGGTTTCGGCGCGCTGGCCGATTTAGCGGAAGACCCCGGGATTGACGTCCCGCTCATGACCCATCCTGCCATGGCCGGCAACTTTTTTCTATCACCAGACTATGGGGTCTCATCAAGCCTGATCTTAGGAAAATTCCCCAGGCTCGCAGGCTCTGATATGATCATATATCCCAGCCCTTACGGAAAGGTCCCTCTTGTTAAAGAGAGGGCGGTTCGGATCTCCCAGGAGCTCCGGTCTCCATTCTACCAGCTAAAGAGTTCACTGCCCGGCCCTGCCGCCGGCATCTACCCCGGCATCGTGCCGAAGATGATGGATGACTTCGGCGCTGATATAATCATTGGGGCAGGCGGAGGGATACATGGTCACCCCGGAGGAGCCAGCGCTGGTGTAACAGCCTTCCATCAGGCAATTGAGGCCGCTATCTCCGGCATAGACCTAAAGGATGCCGCCGCCAAACACAAGGAGCTTCATGCAGCCATTGAAAAATGGGGCGTATATGGCGATAAGTCACTATATGACCTTACCCGGTAGGGCCAAACTATCAATAATTATATGGATCTAACAGAACCATTAGACAGTCTCGCTATTCCCCCGACATTCCACACAAGGCATCTTAGTTTCCCTGACCCGAAAAAGATTAGGATATATGACGATACACTAAGGGATGGGGAGCAGATGCCTGGTGTCGCCTTTTCTCCTGACCAGAAGTTGATCCTTGCGAGGATGCTCTCGGATATGGGGGTCCATGTAATGGACGTGGCATTCCCTATCAACTCAGAGTCTGACAGGAAGGCCCTCCAGCTTGTTGTTGCAGCACAGAAGAGGGGCGAGATCAGGGAGGATGTCGAGATCCTTGCCATGTGCAGGTCTAACCATGGCGACATCGATCTTGTGATTGAGACCTTAAAGGAGATAGGGGCATCCCCTAATGATGCAAGCATCCTGATACTGTCTACCCTCTCTGACCTTCATCTAAAGTATAAACTTGGCAAGATGCTCTTAAAGAGGGAGGGGATGTCAGGCGATAAATGGCTTGATACCCCTGTATCTTTCTTCAGGGATGCCAATATAAATATGATCACGGAATCGATCAGATACGCAAAGGAGAGGGGGATCGACCGGATCGAGTTTGCAGCAGAGGATGCATCGCGGGGGCATCTCGTTTACGCCAGGGAATGGGCGTCTGCATGCGTAAAGGCGGGAGGGACCAGGATGTGTTTCTCCGATACCTGCGGTGTCTTTACACCTGAAGCAGTAGATTACTATATCCCTGAGATAGTCAAGGTGCTTGGCGATATCCCTATGACAGCACATTTTCATAACGACTTCGGCCTGGGGGCAATAAATACGGTAAGGGCACTTGCCCATGGCGCCCTCTATGCCGGTGTTACTGCAAACGGGATTGGGGAGAGGGCCGGCAATACATCGCTTCACCAGGCAGTAATGGTCTTGAGAAACCTCTACGGGGTCGAGATACCGGGGTTCAGATATGACATGCTTATGGATCTGCGACGAAAGATAGAAATCCTCTCAGGGATCCCTGTCCAGCCTCATGAGCCTATTATTGGCGAGGGGGTCTATTCCCACGAATCAGGTATACATACGGCAGGTATAAGTATCCACCCGGCCATATACCAGTTTATAAAAGAGAAGGATGTAGGAGGGACACAAAAATTTATCTTCGGAAAACATAGCGGCGCCGCAGCAATTGAGTCTGTCCTTGCCAGGAACGAAAAGGCGATAAAGGACGCCGGTATAGAGATAACCCCGGAATTAATAAAAAAGCTCCTCGACAGGGCAAAACAGCTAAGAGAGGAGATGACACCGAAAAACGGCTATAATTATATTATAGGATCATATTACAGCCATTACAGATCACTTGGGATCTCAGAAGAGAGGCTGATTGAGATGCTCCTTCAAATGAGGGAATAGCAGAAACCCGCGGGCTATCCCACGGGTTTCTGCATAGCGAACAACGAGAGCGAGAGGGGGAGGCTCCATCCGGCTTTGCCGGTGGAGAGCGAGGATCGGGCTTTGCCCGTCCGAGCGAGGGGCCTGGGGGCAGTGGAGCATCCGCTGAAGGTGGAGCGCACAGGCCCCCAGATAAGATGTCGGCGACGCTAGCCCTTTTAAATAAAACAATGAAGGAATGAACCCTGCATTACTTAGAGACCTGAAGGCTGCATTAGGAGAAGATGCGTTACTCTATAAAAAATCAGACCTCCTGACCTATTGCTATGACGCATCACAGGGGAAGGGTTTCGCGGACATTATTGCAACGCCTGATAGGTCTGAACAGGTCAGAGATATAGTCCGGATCGCAAATCGTCACCATGTCCCATTTATTGCCCGTGGTGCCGGCACAGGCCTGAGCGGCGGTTCCGTACCGGTCTCAGGTGGGGTCGTCATCCTCCTTACCAGGATGAATAGGATACTGGAGTTAGACCAGGAGAATATGGTACTGCTGGTTGAGCCCGGGGTAGTAAACCTTGACATCCAGAACTACCTGTCACCATATGGGTTTTATTATCCTCCGGATCCTGCCAGTCAGAGAGTCTCAACTATAGGCGGAAACCTGGGAGAGAATGCCAGCGGCCCCCACTGTTTAAAATATGGAGGGACTCTAAATTACGTAACAGGCATCGAAGTCGTCCTCCCTGAAGGGGATGTCGCAATCTTTGGCGGAAGGAGCCGTGACCCAGGACTGGGCGGTCTCCTGGGCCTTTTTGTCGGGTCTGAAGGGACACTCGGCATCGTTACAAAGATCATTTTAAGGATAATAAAAAGACCTGAGGAAACAAAGACGATCCTTTGCATTTTTAGTAATATAGAGGATGCTGTATCGGCCGTATCATCGATTATAGCCAATGGTATTGTACCGGCCGTGTTGGAGGCGATGGACAGGCGGGTTATTGAGGCGGTTGAATCATCAATCCATGCAGGCTACCCAAAGGACGCAGGGGCTGTACTGCTCATTGAGGTAGACGGACTGGTCAACAGCCTTGAAAAGCAGATCAGGAAGATCTCAGAGATATGCAGACAGGCCGGCGCATACCAGATAAGAATGGCTTTGTCTGAGGAGGAGAAGAACAAGCTCTGGGAGGGGAGGAGAAGCGCCTTCGCCTCCCTTGCGAAGGCAAGGCCTAGTATACTTATTGAGGATGGGACGGTCCCCAGGAGCAGACTCCCTCAGGCCATGAAAAAAATCCTGGAAATAGGGGATCGCTATCATCTTGATGTGGGGCATGTATTTCATGCCGGGGACGGGAACTTTCACCCGATGATCCTCTTTGACGAAAGGGACAAGGAAGAAAATGAAAGGGTAAGAAGGGCCGGCGATGAGATGCTCTCTGCCTGTATCAGCTTCGGTGGAACCATAAGCGGAGAACATGGGGTCGGTATAGAGAAGATATCGTCCATGTCCAAACAATTCGATCTGGATACGCTTGCTTTCTTTAAGATGATCAAAGAGTTTTTTGATCCTCAGAATCTATCGAATCCCGGAAAGCTCCTTCCTCAGATAGATGTCCTTCCGCCTAACCTCCCTCATTCCCCCATTAATTTAGGGGGGGATGAAAAAGGGGTTGCCCTCTCCCCTTCTTTCCATCTTCCTGACGACTGGGGAGAGCCTGAGATAATCCTTGAGCCGTCTGATACAAAGGAGATCATGGAGATTGTATATGCATGCTCCAGGGAAAAACTTCCCCTCAGGATCATAGGTTCAAGTTCAGCAATCCCCCCCTTTGAACCGGATGACAGAAGATACGCCCTTCTCTCCCTTGCCAGGCTCAATAACATAATAGAATATGATCCTGATGATATGATTGTTACGGTAGGCGCAGGTATAGACCTGTCGCTGCTTCAGAAGACACTCGCTCAATCGGGACAGTTCCTCTCCCTTGATCCTCCTTATAACAGGACCATAGGGGGGATGATTGCCACAAATGCGTATGGCCCCAGGGTAGTCTCTTATGGGACTTCAAGGGATACCCTTCTCGGCATAAGGGTTGTCACGCCTTCAGGGAAGTTGATAACCGGCGGCGGGAGGCTGGTCAAGAACGTAGCCGGCTATGACATCACAAGGCTATTTGTCGGGTCATACGGAAGACTCGGTATCATAACAGAGGCTACCTTAAGGGTATACCCTATCCCTGAGTCGTCCGCAACTATCCTCCTTAGATCTGGTGCCATTGATCCTCTTCTTGCGCTTGCCAGGGAACTTTCACGGATGGATGCAAGGCCAGGCAGGGTTGCCCTGCTAAACAGAAGGTCTTCCGTTGTCATCACCGGCATTGATACATACCTTCTTGCCATAGGGTTTGATGCGTATAAAGAGGATGTTGAAAGGGGTGTCAGGGACATATTTTCTCTTGTGGCGGCTCATAAGATAAGGGAGATTGATCTGACAGAGGACCAGGAAAATATGGTCTGGTCTCTTCTCGCAATCCGGTCTGTCCCTCCTGTTATTTCCATTAAGACGAGGACTGATCCTGCCAAATTGTCAGGATTTATCAGGGACATTGATTCAATGGTTCCCCTGGCTGGTATAATTGCATACCCGGCCATGGGGGTCTCAGAGCTCCTGATATGGGATACTAAAAAGGAGGACGTTGATTTATCCCTGGATCTGATATACAGGGCAGCCTCAAAAGAGGGAGTTGCAATCACCACAGAGCGAATCTCCGCTGGCCGGGCCGGGCCTCTTATCAGAAACAATCAAATAAAATATGGTACAGAGGTTATGGAGAGGCTCAGGGTGAGGATAGACCCTTTGGGCATCATGAATTATGGTATCATAATGGGGTGGTACTAATGCTTGACTTAAGGGAAAAAAAGTCTCTTCTTGATGAGTTGTCAAGGTGCAGCAGGTGCGGTTTGTGCCAGTCTGTCTGCCCAACATACAGGGCGGCCGGCATTGAGACCTCTGTTGCCAGGGGAAGGAATGTTATATTAAGGGCGATCCTTGAGGGGAGGCTGGAAGCAGAAAAGGGCTCTCAAGACGCCATCTCTTCCTGTCTTCTCTGTCGGGCATGTGTAACCTCCTGTCCCGCAGACATCCAGACAGACCTCTTGATGCTTGCAGGAAGACATAACATAATTACACCGAACAAAAAGGGGGGACTACTCGATTTCATCTTCAAGAAGATACTGCCTGACAAGGACCGGCTCTCATTTGTCTTTAAATTATTATCCATAGGAAAGGGCTCCGGTATCTCAGGGATCTCAGGTAAGACCGGCATTCTGAAGGCGGTCTCTCCATATCTCGACCACGCAGAAGGGCTTGTTGAGGATATACCGCGTATATCATTGAGGGAGAGGATTAATGGAACCCTCTTCAGACCGGAGAATTCAAAAGGGAAGGTTGCCTATTTCATAGGCTGCGGCGTAAACCATCTGCTTCCAGATATTGGGCTTGCCACACTGGACCTTCTTGGCAGGTCGGGGTTTGAGGTAATAGTCCCGGAAACAATCTGCTGCGGTCTGCCGCCTTACAGCTATGGTGATCTTGATACGGCCCGCCTCTTTGCATGGAGGAATATTAACAGATTGAATGACCTCGATGTTGATACTATTGTTACGGACTGCGGATCCTGTTCATCATTCCTTAAGGAATATCCCCTCCTCTTCCAGAACGACAAAAAGAGACTTGGTGATGCAATCAGGGTCTCAAATAAGGTTATGGACATCACCGCGTTTATACCCATAGCGGATGAAGAGGGCCTGCCTGAGATCAATGGAAAGGTCATCACATGGCATGACCCATGTCATCTGGGCCGTTTTCAGGGGATAACGGCGGAACCGAGGAGGCTAATAAAGGGGATAAAGGGGGTCGAGTTCCGGGAGATGCAGGAGGCGGATATCTGCTGCGGCGGGGCCGGGACATACAGTATCAGGCACAATGACCTTTCCATGAAGATTTTGGACAGGAAGGTAGACAATATTGTTAAGTCAGGCGCAGATATTGTGGCAACAGCATGCCCAAGTTGTATTATCCAGCTTAATTATGGTCTAAAGAAAAATAAATTACCTGTAAAGGCAGTACATATAACCCAGATCCTAAAATAATGCCGGATAGCCTCATCCGATGCTCATTTTCCTTTCATCAAAAGCAGTCCATAATTTGACTCTTCTCTGCAATTTAATATATATTTTAAGCCGTTTTTCTAACTACTTAATGAAAAAGGATCATCCAATATGGGTATAGCAATTGTACTAATTATCTTTGCAGCAGCCATAGTCCTTTTTTCCCTGGAAATATTATCCGTAGAAATCATAGGAATCTTAATAATGTCCTCTCTCGTAATAACAGGCATCCTGACCGCACAGCAGGCATTTGCCGGATTTGGCAATGAAATGATCATTTTTTTTGCAGGGGTCCTGATTATGGGAGGCGGAATAATTAAGACAGGCATAGCCGACAGGATCGGAGAGCTGATTTTAAAAATGCCTGAGATTGGAGAAAAAAAATTAATCTTCATTATTCTCGTGGTTGTCTCCACCCCCTCAGCCCTTTTTTCTACTTTCGGGACCGTAGCAATGTTACTTCCTGCTGTGTTAGGGATCTCCAAGCATTCCAAGATAAGCGCATCAAAGCTGCTTATCCCCCTGGCCTTCGGTTCGCTCCTGGGCGGAACCTGTACCTTAATAGGCACTTCAACCAATATCGCTGTTTCCGGTGCACTATCTCAATACAATATGCCGCCTCTCTCCATGTTTGAATTAACACCTATCGGGATCATTATTGTCGGTACGGGAATACTCTATTTCCTGTTAATCGGCTATCGCTTTCTTCCTGAAAGGCAAAAGGACACGGTCATAGAAAATTACCAACTAAGGGAGTATTTAACTGAGCTATTGATCCTGGATAACTCACCCTTTGCAGGCAATTCTATTAAGATTAATGAGTTTAGAGAAAAATATAATATAGTTGTCGTAGGTATATTGAGGGACCACAGGAAGATACTTGTACCGACATCAACGGAAATTATCAAGGGCGGGGATATATTACTGGTAAAAGGCAATATAGAGAACATTAAAAGGATGATGGTAAAAAAGGGCGTAGAGATAAAATCTGATGTAATGATAAATGATCGTGACCTTGAAGATGAAGACGTGAAGATGATTGAATTTATCCTTCCCGGACATTCCGCCTTTACAGGAAAGACCCTGGAAGAACTTAAGATCCGTGAAGTATACGGTCTAAATACATTAGCTCTTTTCAGGCATGGTGAGGCGCAGAGGGAGAAGGTAAGGAATATCCCATTACAGTTTGGCGATGTCTTATTGATCATGGGAAGAAAAGAAAAGATCGACAGATTTAAGATGAACCCTGAGATAATGCTCCTGGGAGATGCAACCCCTCAAAAGGTTAGGAGGGAAAAAGGGTTTTATGCCATAGCTATCTTTGCCGGGGCAATTATATCCGGGTCGCTTAATATACTCCCGATCTCCCTGGCTTTTTTAATAGGCGCAGTATTGATGATATTAACCAAATGTCTCGATATAGAAGATGCATATCGATCCATTGAATGGAAGTTGATCATCCTGATTGGCGCGATATTTTCATTAAATACCGCCATGGAGGTTACCGGGACGGCGCAGTATCTTGCAGGCGGGATAGTTAAGCTCGTTGGGCAATATGGGCCTATGACGCTCCTTGCAGGATTCTTTCTTTTAACGCTTTTTCTCACCCAGCCTATGTCAAATGTTGCGGCCGCTCTTCTGGTTCTTCCCGTAGCAATCCATAGCGCTGGCGGAATAGGTGTTAATCCCAGGACATTTGTAGTGGGAGTTACAATAGCGGCCTCCTGTTCGCTTATTACTCCGCTTGAACCTGCCTGCGTCCTTGTATACGGCCCTGGAAGGTATAAGTTTTCCGATTTCATAAAGAATGGAGCGATCCTTTCACTGATTATCTTTATTATCTCAATGATTGCAATACCTAAACTCTGGCCATTCAAATAGTTACTCACGGGCAAGCCCTTCGGTATCTACCTAGCGAACAACGTGAGCGTTGCGTTGTAGGGGCAACGCAGCCCCTTTAAGATCTACCGAGCGAACAACGTGAGCGTGTGAGGGGGAGGCGACGATCATCTGTGGGGACCCGTGCGGTGCAGTAGCTCCTCCGATGCCCCCACACCCCGCGCTTGCACCGGCCAAGCTGGATGCTCACTTCGGCTTTGCCGGTGGAGGGGGCGACGCTAGCCCCTTTAAATAGGTAAAAGACTAAGCCTTAACAATTGTCCAGATCCCGATGACAATGAAGCGGATCTTCACCCCAGATGGTATAGCAGAGATCGGATCTAATCTGTTGTTATTCA
>CAZYNY010000047.1:0-21988 GCA_964648095.1 uncultured Nitrospirota bacterium
GGATTGAGACGGAGATAGCGCGGAAGGGCGGAGGTGAGGAAGGCGGTAAGTTACTTCCGTGCTTCTGGACTTCCGGTCTATTGTCCGCTTGATGAATAAGGGATTGCTGTCTTTCGGTGATTTGGTTTGCAAGTTGATAAAAATTACCTTTTGTTGTATTTTTATTGCATGATTTTCCGCGAAGGAGGGCAAATGGGGATAAAGACAATTCATCCATATGTCAGACAAAAAGAAGGTGTGCAGGGAGGAAGGCCTGTAATCGTGGGCACTAGAACCCCTGTCCGCAGCATTGTTTTTTATCATAAGATGGGTGATACTCCTGAGGAGATCCAGGATAAATATCCGCATCTTACCCTGGCGCAGATTTATGATGCACTTTCTTACTACTATGACCACCAGGAAGAGATTGATCATGATATGGAGTCTGATACAGAAGAGAAGATAAGGCACGAGCTTGGTCTGTGAAAATCAGACTATACCTCGATGAAGACGCACCCATCCAATTAGCTAAGGTCCTTAGGCAAAGAGGAATAGACGCCTTAACAACACAAGAGGCCGGAATAATTAAGAAACAAATGTTAAGATCTTCAACCTCTAATATTGCAGAAGGGTATGGCGGGAATAAAGGGAATAATTTTCAAAATTCATTAACGATTGCGAGAAGGGAGGCCACGGAAACAGACTATTGGCTCTTACTATGCTTTGAATCGGGCTATATCGAAGATGAAACCCATCAAGATATCGAAAATGGCAATCATGAGGTCAGGGCCATGCTTTCGGCCTTTATTTCAAGACTAAAAACTCCTGACTGAAGACTTATGACTGGCTACGCCCGACCTGATGAATAAGGGATTGACCTCTATAGTATTAGGTTTTAATATGTTCTCTAGTAGTAAAAGTGTTAGATTATGCAACCTTCCTGTATGCAGGCAGGTATAAGGGGAGCATAGAATGAAGGACAAAAACGTAATAGCGAAAATTAAATCGATTGAGATGCAATTCGAGGTATTAAAAGGATCCTTAAGACAAGAGAAAAAAGATGGCGGGTTGAAGTCTCTCAAAGGGATAATCAAAGAAAGATTTTCGGAAGAAGAGATCAGGGCGGTTGAAATCAAATACAAGCAGCAGGGATGAATTATGCAAAGGGATCGCAGAAAGGAGATATAGAAATGGCGATTAACCAGGCACAAATTGAGAGGATAGTTACATTGGCAAGATCTTATGGTGCTACGCGTTTAATCCTTTTTGGCAGCGCGGCTGAAAAACCAATGGAGGCAAGGGATATTGATTTAGCCTGTGACGGAGTTTCGGGATGGAAACTCTATGAGCTGGCTGCGAGACTTGAGGAAGAATTGGAAATATCCCTTGACATAGTGCCATTGACTCCACCAACCCGATTTACCAGACATGTTGCAACAAAAGGCAAGGTCTTATTATGACAGCTAAGGAACTACGTGAAGAAATCAGCATCGAGCTTGAATTAATTGAATCCCTGTTGCAGGAACTGTCAGCCCTGCGTAAGGATGTAATGGATAGAGAACCGACTATTCGCGAAAAGACCGCTGCCGCCGCATTTCTGGCCCAGTTCTATTGCGGAATAGAAAATATCCTCAAGCGCATCAGCCGTTTTAATTCTATCCCCTTGCCGGCTGGTGATACATGGCATGTCGAGTTATTTAAAAGGTTCTGTGCTCCTTCTCATAGTCCTCTGCCTGTTTTATTCGATGAATCTTTGGAATCCGCCATGGCTCCTTTCCGCAAATTCAGGCATGTTGTTTATCATGGATATGGTTTTCAGTTAGACTGGAACCGGATGAAGGAAGGCATAGAAAATATAGAAGATATCTTCTTGCGATTTAAAACAAAAGTGACAGCTTATTTGCAAACACTTACCCCATGAAAAATATTATGTCTCATAGCAGGTTAAACTGATTTTTTAAAAACCTCAAAAAATGGGATAGGTTACAGGAAGGTGTGTTATAAACAATTGAATTTTCACAGTAAAAATAGGGCGCTGTGAGAATCTAAGACCTGATGAATAAGGGATTGAGACGGAAGACAGCGCGGACATGAGATAGGAGAGGTAGCTCCCATTTAATTTACCCGCAACAGCAGATAGCCTATTATAATAATATCCAGGTTTTGTATTCAGCGGAAGTCCAGCCTACAAAAACCAGAATAGTTGTCCCCTTCTATCCCATGACTTCGTTATGGGGATTATCCCTTACCAAAGTCCCCAAAAAAAGCATTAATCACCTTGACAGAAGCATGCAAAAGACTATAATCTATACTAAGAGATTAAAAACCCAAGTACTATTTTATATTAAAGTGAATTTTCCAATTTACCGGCCAAGAAGACTACGTCAGACAGAAGACTTAAGGAGGATGGTCAGGGAGACAAGATTGTCTGTAGATAATCTTGTCTATCCTATGTTTGTCGTATGCGGGAAGGGGAAAAAAGAGGAGATTGGGTCTATGCCGGGGGTTTTCAGGTTTTCCGTAGACATGCTCACAAAAGAGGCTCAGGAGGTAGCCGGTCTTGGAATTCCTGCCGTAATCCTATTCGGGATACCGGACAGAAAGGACGAAACAGGTTCCGAGGCCTATAACCCGAAGGGGGTTGTGCAGGAGGCAGTGAGGGCCCTGAAGGACAAGGTACATGGCCTGACAGTTATAACAGATGTTTGTATTGATGAATATACATCTCACGGTCATTGCGGTCTGGTTAAGGATGGGCGGATTTTAAACGATCCTACACTTGAGATCCTGTCCAGGATGGCCCTCTCCCACGCAGAGGCGGGCGCTGATATGGTAGCGCCGTCCGATATGATGGATGGGAGGGTAGGTTCAATAAGGAAGGCCCTCGACGGCAACGGCTTCCATGATATACCTATTATGTCGTATGCCGCAAAGTATGCTTCCTTATTCTATGGCCCTTTCAGGGAGGCGGCAGATTCAACGCCAAAGTTCGGCGACCGGCGCTCATACCAGATGGATCCGCCGAATGCCATAGAGGCATTGCGGGAGGTGGCTCTGGATATTGAGGAGGGGGCCGATATTATCATGGTTAAGCCTGCCCTGGCATACCTTGATATAATATACCGGGTAAAGAATGAGTTTAATTATCCTGTGGCCGCATATAACGTAAGCGGGGAATACTCCATGGTCAGGGCTGCTGCAAATGCAGGCTGGCTCGATGGTGATAGGGTAATGATGGAGATCCTTGTTTCTATCAGGCGGGCAGGGGCCGATCTTATTCTTACCTATTTTGCCAGGGATGCGGCCAGAATCTTAAATAAATAATGAAAATCATCCATAATTTTCCGGATACACCTATAGGAGGCATTAAGAAAGGGCTTACCTATCCCGTTATTACAATAGGAAACTTTGATGGCCTTCACCTGGGCCATCAGGTGATAATGCAGTCTGTGGTGAAAGAGGCAGGGATAAGGGGGGGTACAGGCATTGTGGTTACATTTGAACCCCATCCATTCAGTCTGCTCGCACCTGATAGACCCCTGAAGCTCCTGACATCTTTTGATGAGAGGATGAGGCTCATAGAGGGGCTTGGGGTAGATATGGTAATTTGTGCCAGGTTTGATGAGAAATTTTCACATCTGTCTCCCTATGAGTTTGCTGCAAATATCCTTCATGGGGAGATAGGCGCAAAGGAGATATATGTCGGGGAAGATTTTGCATTCGGCTACAAAAGGAGCGGAAAGATAGATGATCTCAAAAGATTCGGGAGGGAATTCGGTTTCAAGGTAGATACGATCATGCCTGTGATATTGGACGGGGCGAGGGTAAGCTCATCGAGGATCAGGGGACTTATCGGGGACGGAAGGGTAGCGGAGTCTGCAAGGCTCCTTGGGAGATATTACTCTATAGAGGGTTTGGTTGTTGCAGGAAAAAACAGGGGCAAGGATCTGGGTTATCCAACGGCAAATGTCAGGCCGCCTGATGAGATGATACCCAAAGATGGTGTCTATGCTGCAAAGGTCACCATTGATGCGACATCGAGGGATGGGGTTACCTATATCGGGAATCAGCCTACATTTGGTATAAATGAAAAGATGGTGGAAGTGCATATCTTCAACTGCGACAAAAACCTATATGATAAGAGAATCAGAATAACCTTTGTCGAACATATAAGGGATGATGTGACCTTTGAAAGCAGGGATCTGCTTATAGGGCAGATCAAGGACGATATCAGACGTGCAAAGGAACTGCTTCTTTTTAAGGGATAAACAAGGGGTATCAGGGCAAGCTATGTCAAGGGTATTAAGTAGTATGCGTTTAGAGCCGATTATAAGAAAGGTGAACAGGGACATAGTAAAAAGTAGTTTGATTTCAAAAGGCGATAGGATTGTTGTCGCCCTTTCAGGGGGCCCCGATTCTATGGCCATGCTCCATATATTGACAGTGCTTTATCAAGAGCTGGATATAAGTCTCCATATTGCCCATCTGGATCATCAGTTCAGGGGCCTTCAATCCCAAAAGGATTCGGAATTCATAAGAAGCTATGCAGACAGGTTATGCCTCCCTGTCACAATTGAATCGATCGATGTGCCGGCTTTTGCAAGGAAGAATCGCCTTTCCGCCCAGGCGGCCGCAAGGGAGATCAGGTATAAATTTCTCTTTAAGGTGGCCAGGGAGGTTGGGGGGACAAAGATAGCACTTGGACATACCTCGAACGACCAGGCAGAGACAGTACTGGCCAGACTACTTAGGGGGGCCGGCTCCAGGGGACTCTCTGGTATCCCGGTTTACGGTAGGGGGATGATAATCAGGCCGCTCCTCTCTGTATCAAGGGCGGAGATAATTGATTATCTGAACCGGACAAATATCCCTTTCCTTAATGACCCGACTAATGAGAAACCTATCTATCTCAGAAACAGGATAAGACATGAACTGCTGCCTCTTTTGGCTGAAAGATATAGCCCCGGCATATACGATATCTTAAACAGGGAGGCCGAAATATTATGTATGGAGAATGAATTCCTCTCCCAATATTCATCCGGTATCCTGGATAATATTGTCAGTGATAGTTCGGCAGGCTCACTAGGGGAGCGGGGTCTTGAGCTTGACCTTGGACTTTTTTCGAAGCATCACACCGCTGTCAAGAGGAGGGTGATCCTTGAGGCCGTGAGGCGTGTCAAGGGGGATGTTGATAATATCAGTTTTGTTCAGATCGATGAGACCCTCCGGATGGCGGATAAAGGAAGGATAGGGGCTGTTATAACATTCCCCGGCCGGGTCAGGATCAGAAGGGGATATAACCGGATTATTGTCTCCCTTGGTGGGGATTTAGTCCCCTCAGCAAGACAGTCTGCTTTGTGTATTGGTATCGGCGAAGAGCGGAATCTTGTATTGCCTGTACCAGGAAGGGTCTCTCTGGAGCCAACATTAACGGAGATAGAGGCCTCAATTATGGAGGGTCCCTTCATCTATAGCGGAGGGGCCGGCAAAGGTGCCTCTTTTGATCTTGAAATGTTTTCTTCTCCTCTCTTCATAAGAAACAGGAGGAGGGGAGATATCCTTTATCCCCTTGGGATGGGTGGAAAGAAAAAGAAACTGCATGATATATTTATTGATATGAAGATACCCCTTGAGGAAAGAGGGGGGATACCCCTGCTGGTATCTCCGGAAGGGATCCTCTGGGTTATGGGTGTAAGGCAGGATGATAGGTTTAAGGTCAGGGATGGTACAAAGAGGACACTCCTGGTAAAAATTCTGAGGAGAGGAGATTGAGATGTCAGAGCGCATCTTTGGAAAACCGATAATAACACAGGTTGAGATGCAGAGGAGGATAAAGGAACTAGGCAGGCGTATATCGATCGATTATGAAGGCAAGGATCTGCTCGTGGTCGGTGTATTAAAGGGCGCCTTTGCCTTCTTTGCTGACCTCATAAGGGCTATAAGGCTGCCGGTAAGGGTCGATTTTATAATGGTCTCGAGCTATGGGGTTAAGAGTAAGACTGCCGGAAGGGTAAAGGTGATATCTGATCTTACAACAGATATAGCAGGACAGGATGTGCTCATTGTTGAGGATATTGTTGATTCCGGGCTTACTGTCAACTCCCTGAAGAAGAACTTCCTTTCCCGCAGACCCAAATCTCTTAGGTTCTGTGCACTCCTGGATAAGCAGGAGAGGAGAAAGATAGATGTTGTGATTGACTATGTGGGCTTCAAGATACCGAATAAATATGTGGTTGGTTACGGACTGGATTATCAGGATAAGTATAGAAACCTGCCTTATATAGCTGTGCTGGAGAATGTTGATGAGGAGTAGGCGAGTCTATTATAGGGGCTTGCGTCGCCCCCTCCACCGGCAAAGCTGGATGGAGCCTCCCCCTCAACGCTCGCCCGGCTCGCTGGATAGATCTATAAGGGGCTTGCGTCGCCTCGCCCCTACAACTCAACGCTGCTATATTGTCATACAATAGAAAGTATGTTAGAATTTTTCCTAAAGAATTTTTGGTGAAGAGCCTTAGGCCTCAAGGCCAGGCAGGCATGATAAGATCATTTTTGGAGGAATTAGCTTGAAATCACGGAATAAATATTGGGTACTCTGGGTGGTTGTCGGGTTATTTATGATACTCCTTTTTAATCTGTTTACGTTCATAACCCCGCCCCAGGAAGAGGAACTGGTGTTCAGTGATTTTATGAATAAACTTGAGGCATCTGAGGTTGCCGAGGTTGTTATTAAGCAGAATCATATTAGCGGTCTCCTGAAGGATGGAAAGAAGTTTAAGACCTATACAACAGAATATCCGGACCTGGTGAAGATACTTCGGGAAAGGCATGTCAAGATAATTGCCAGGCCGCCTGATGAGAATCCATGGTATATAGCTTTTCTGGTCACATGGGGGCCGCTTATCTTTGTAATTGCCCTCTGGTTCTTCCTGATGAGACAGATGCAGATGGGGGGAAATAAGGCGCTCTCTTTTGGAAAGAGCAGGGCAAGGCTTCTTGCTGAGGAAAAGAAGAAGATCACCTTTGCAGATGTAGCCGGGATAGATGAGGCCAAGGAAGAGGTCACCGAGATCATAGAGTTTCTGAAAGATCCCCACAAGTTCCAGAAGCTTGGAGGCAGGATTCCGAAGGGTGTTCTTATTGTCGGTCCGCCGGGCACAGGAAAAACCCTTCTGGCAAAGGCTATAGCCGGCGAGGCTGGAGTGCCTTTTTTCAGTATCAGCGGCTCTGATTTTGTAGAGATGTTTGTCGGTGTCGGGGCCTCAAGGGTGAGAGACCTCTTTGAGCAGGGAAGGAAGAACGCACCCTGCATAATATTCATCGATGAGATAGATGCTGTGGGTCGTTTGCGCGGCGCAGGTCTTGGCGGCGGACACGATGAAAGGGAACAGACCCTAAACCAGCTCTTAGTTGAGATGGACGGTTTTGAGACCAGTGAGGGTGTCATCCTGATCGCTGCAACAAACAGACCTGATGTGCTTGATCCGGCCCTGCTCAGGCCGGGAAGGTTCGACAGACAGATAGTCGTCTCAAGGCCTGATGTGAAAGGGAGGTTGGAGATACTCAATGTCCATACGAAGAAGATACCCCTTCCCAAGGAAATGGATCTTGAGGTAATTGCAAGGGGGACACCAGGTTTTTCAGGCGCAGATCTGGAGAATCTCGTAAATGAGGCGGCGCTTCTTGCCGCAAGGAAGAATAAAAAGGCTGTAGAGATTGACGACTTCGAGTTTGCCAAGGATAAGGTGCTTATGGGCGTTGAGAGGAAGAGTCTGATAATCAGCGACGCAGAGAAGAGGAATACAGCCTATCATGAGGCCGGTCATGCGCTTGTGGCCAAGATACTCCCCGGCACGGATCCTGTCCATAAGGTGACTATAATACCCAGAGGAAGGGCGCTTGGGGTTACCATGCAGCTTCCCACGGATGACAGATATAACTATCCGAAGGAGTTTCTGTACAACACCATTGCCATACTCTTAGGCGGAAGGGTTGCGGAGGAGGTTTTATTAAAGCATATAACAACCGGGGCAGGGAATGATATTGAAAGGGCGACTGAACTTGCGAGGAAGATGGTCTGTGAGTGGGGGATGAGCGAGAAGATGGGGCCGCTTACATTCGGCAAGAAGGAAGAGGAGATCTTCCTGGGCCGCGAGATAGCCAAGCATAGGGATTATAGCGAAACTACTGCCATAGATATAGATAATGAGGTAAAGCGCCTTGTATTTGAGAACTATGAGCGGGCAAAGGATATAATTATTAAAAATATGAATGCCTTAAAGGGTATTGCTGAGGCCCTTTTGGAAAGGGAGGTGCTTGATGCGCAGGAGATCGACAAGATTATAAGCGAGGCAGCGCCATCTTTGACCTAAGATCTGTATCTGCCATTTTAATTGTACCTACACTGCCTCCCTTCCAAAAAATAAAAAAATCATGACCTTAAAAAAGTTTAGCTAATTTATTTCTATTCGCTTTTTTATTGCAGGATTTTCTTCGATCAGGAACATTTTTCAGATGGAGAGGAGATATGGGTCACGTAAGGATATTAAAGATGGACGATGTGGAATTAATACTCTCAAGACTCAAACGTGAAGGCATAACCCCGTCCCAGGAAGAGAGCAATAAGATTATCCCTAAGAGATGTATCCTCCTGGTCGAGACCAGGAACCAGGATACGGTCAATATGCTTAAGAAAGAGATGCTCTTTCATGGTGGGTCAGTATACTATGGGGATGGAAAGGGCCTGCTCCTTTCCGGAAGACAGGACTCCTTCATGCTGCTTGCAGAGAGCATGGAGGGGGTCGGCGGAGAGGTATCCGAAGTAGCCCTTGAGATCAGGGATTCCATAGTCAAATACTCAAGGAAGAACTTTGTCCTGAGCGGAAGGGGTTTTAGTCTCGACCTTTCCACCAGAACCCATATAATGGGGATATTGAATGTAACCCCGGATTCGTTCTCAGATGGCGGTCTCTTCGTGGAAGAAGAAAAGGCTGTAGCCCATGCAAAAAAGATGGCAGAAGAGGGTGCAGATATTATAGATATTGGAGGCGAATCGACAAGACCTGGCGCAAAGCCTGTTGCTGCGGAAGAAGAAATAAGGAGGGTCATCCCCTTAATCGAGAGGCTTTCAAATGAGATAGATGTGCCCATTTCAATCGATACATATAAATCCGAGGTTGCCAGGGCGGCGCTTGATGCCGGAGCAAGGATCATAAATGATATAAGCGGTCTCAGGTTTGATCAGGAGATGGCGGGCCTGGCAGCGGGGAAGGAGGCGCCTGTCATCATAATGCATATGAAGGGAACCCCACAAGAGATGCAGGATGCACCATCATATGATTCTGTTATGGGAGAGATCTATTCATTCCTGAAGGAGAGGATTGACTATGCAATCTCTGCCGGTATAAGGCATGATAAGATAGTCATTGATCCCGGCATAGGATTCGGAAAGAAGGTCTCCGACAACCTTGTGATATTAGATGCAATAGACGAACTAAGGGGTCTTGGATATCCGATCCTTCTAGGTACTTCCAGGAAATCATTCATAGGAAATATCCTTAGCCTGAACCTTAACCTCAGCCTTCTTCTCGAAGGGACCGCTGCTACGGCGGCAGCAGGGATATTAAAGGGGGTCCATATCCTCCGTGTCCATGATGTGGGGCCTATGGTCCAGGTTGCCAGGATGATAGATGCCATAAAAAATAATAGCAGACATGAACATGGTAGTTGAGATTATCCGGAACATAAGGTGGCAGGATATACTGGATATACTCCTTGTCGCCTTTATCTTCTACAGGCTGATACTGGTCATAAAGGGGACACGGACATTTCAGATGCTGGCCGGCCTTACCGTACTCCTATTGGTCCTTATTGTATCCAGGTGGATAGAACTATATACAATGGACTGGATCTTTACAAAGCTTTGGTCCCAGATTGTAATTGTTCTTATCATACTATTTCAGCCGGAGATAAGAAGGGCGCTTGCACAGATAGGGAAGAACCCCTTTAGCAATATTACACCTATGGAGGAATTCAAGACCCTTGAGGAGATTGTGAAGGCCTCTGTCTCTCTTGCAAATAAGAAGATCGGTGGAATTATTGTCCTTGAACGGGAGATAGACCTGAGGGAGATAGTGGAGATGGGGATACAACTTGACGCAAAGGTCTCAAAGGAGATCCTAAACATCATCTTTCTTCCTCAATCGCCGATACATGACGGGGCAGTGATTATAAGAGGGGACCGTATTGTTGCGGCAGGCTGTTTCCTTCCCTTAAGTCTGAGCCCTGATATAAGCAAGATATTCGGTACGCGTCACAGGGCGGCCATGGGCATAACAGAAGAGACCGATGCAGTGGCAATAGCATTATCGGAGGAGATGGGGACGATTTCAGTGATAATCGGCGGGAAGATGACCAGGGAGGTAGATGCGGCCACACTCCGGAGGATTCTCACCAAGATCTTCATCAAAGAGATGAAAAAAGATGGCCTGCCGATAATTCAAAGATTAAGAAATCTCTTCCCTGAAAGGACTGCAAAATAATAGATGCAGACCTCTACGTACAAAACCGCATACAGGCATGAGCAGGTATTAGGGCAGGTCTGATTTTTAATTGGAGGTATTTGAGAGCGGTGAAAATCCATCGAGTCTGCTTATTCCGCCTATGGCTCCAAACCACTTATATCCCTCCCTGTCTATGGCAACGGTAAAGAGGCTTTCTCCCACTAAACCATCCTTTCCCTTGAAACTACGCCATTTCTCTCCATCCAGCATGCTGACCCCTCCTTCGGTGGCAGCCCATAAGACTCCGTTCTTATCTATTGTGATGTCTGAGACGAAATTTCCTGCCAATCCATCTCTTACAGAGTAGTTTTTCCATCCATTTCCGTCAAACCTGCTTATCCCTGCACCCCATGTACCGAACCATTTGTCATTGTTTGAGTCTACGGCTATTGAAAGTACAAAGTTAGGATTGTATCCTTCCACTGATTTCTCAGGCTCCTGGGCGTGGTACCTGCTCTTTACCTCTGTCCTTTCATAGTCCCCTATTTCCTTTTTGTCTGCCCCAAGACCATTTTCATGGTTATAGTTTTTCCAAATCTTTCCGTCGAAGCTGCTTACGCCTGCCTCCGTACCAAACCATTTAATCCCGGTCTTGTCTATGGCCACTGCGTAGACCCATTCATCAGGAAGGCCGTCTTCAACTGAGTATGATCTCCATCCCCTCCCGTCAAATATGCTCACACCCTTCCAATTTGCAACCCACATAGACCCGTCACTATCCCAGACGATATCGTAGACATAGGGGTCAGCAAGGTCAGGGACTGTATATGTCTTAAAAGATTTACCATCAAATCTTGCCAGCCCTCCCCCATGGGTACCTATCCACTTGGCGCCGTCCTTGCCGATCTTAATTGTGGTTATTGCATTTGATATCAAACCGCTCTTCGCATCATACCTCTCCGTTATCCTGTCTTTTATCATGTCATATTTTAGGAGACCCTTGTCAGTGCCGACCCAGATAAAATTCTCCTCGAAGGCAAGGGCATACACATTACCATTTATCTGATAGTTGGTCCAGACAGGCTTCTGGGAATATAATGACCTATCCTGGTCCTTCTTTGCGCACCCTTGAAAGATAAAATAGGTAAGGATCAAAAATAAAAGAATGGATATAAACTTGTAACCTTGGTAAGGATTGAACATTTAAAGCCTTTTAGAATAAGTTTATACCCTACTCAGGAAGCATATGTCAAGCCGACGCACTCGGTTATTAATGTATGATATTTACAAGAGCTGGTAAGCACCTTAAACTTCCTGGAATAATGCACTGACCCGAAGGGCAACGGTGCAGTATGATATAATAAAAAAATGTGTTTTGATAATATCAACACTATTGCACTGAGGCCTCTGGTAGAATCAGATCTCTGTTTTAAATGCGATGTCTGTTGCAGGTTTATTGATAAAGAATCCCCGTTGCGGCCGTATTTTTCAAGGGATGAGATAGGGAGGCTGATTAATGCCGGGAATTCTCCTGTGCCATTCAAAAGGCTGGATGGCTGCAAGATAGATCTGATACCTTATGGGGATTTGCATATTTGTCCTTTTTTCGATCCCGAAGAAAATAAGTGTACCATATATGAAATGAGGCCCCTTGATTGCAGGATATATCCGGTGGCTGTCATGAGGGCCTCTGATGAGGCATGTCTTCTTATCGGTCTGGACACAAAGTGTCCATTTTCCGATGAGATAAAAACGGCTGATGTTGGGTATTATGCCGACCTTCTTTCGTCTAATTCAAACCAGGAAGGGTTTTCCGGTATAATCGGCGATTTCCAGGATGATGTAAGGGTCATGTTTCCACTTGATATTGCCATATCCCCGGAAGAAAGAAGGGTAATGATACCGCCGGATTTAAAACCGCTTGGTATATCAGATAAACCTGTCTTTGATAAATTTCTCTTCGGCACAAGCAGACTATCATCCCATTCATTCATTACAAATTATATCTGGGGAGACCTCCTTAGCTACTATTGGAAGATAATAGATGGATGCCTCTGTGTCTTTGCAGAATATGACCAAAACATATTTATGCCTATACCTCCGGCAGGCAATAATCCAAGGCCGGCATCTGCTAAGGCATTTGAGATAATGGCTAAGGTCAATAAAAACCCCTCTGTATCACGGATCGAGGATCTTGATGATAAGGAATTAAAAGAGATCTTATCGCCTGGATACAGACACGCATTGAAGGGTTACGAATATATTTACAGGAGGGATGATCTTGTATCGCTTAAAGGCAACCCCTATAAAGGGAAGAGGTCTTCTGTTAATCGCTTCCTGAGCCATTTCAATTATAGCTATGAGCCCTTTAGGCCTTCTGATCTTGGTGACTGCCTGTCCCTCTATATACGTTGGATGAAGGAGAGATATGTGTCAAATCAGGATGATACCTGCCGGCAGATGCTCTATGATTCATATTCCGCGCACAGAAGGGCAATGATAGACTGCGATCGCCTTGATCTGATCGGCCGGACCGTTAGGATCAATGGGTCTATAGCCGGATATACCTTTGGCTTCAGGTTAAATACGGACATTGTTGTTGTCTTATCTGAAATTGTGGATAGATCTGCCGGAGGGCTTCCTCAGTTCATCTTCAGGGAACTATGCAAAGGACTAGAAGGTGTCAGGTTCATAAACACTATGGACGACTCAGGGCTTGAGAGTATAAGGAGGACAAAGCTATCTTATCACCCTTATAGACAGGAACCGGTTTATATAATATCGATGAGCAGTTGTTGCGAACGGATGTAGGGGCAATTCATGAATTGCCCCTACTAATTTGTTTGTTGCTAATCCTCGGCAAGGTGGATAATGATTTCCTTCTCGTTGATGAGCCAAATATCCAGATCCGGGTCTCCATCTAAGTTTCCTTCGGCCCTGGCTGTAAATTTATTAGGATCTGAGATGGGTTCAATGGCAATTGTATAGTAACTTAAGGGTTGCATAGGTGAGAATCCTATATCAGTGATGCTGCTGGAAAAAATATCATGATCGCCATAATAGATCCTTTCAAGCCTTACGATCTCTTTCAGTGCGAGCTGTGCCTCTACCTGCTTTGCCTTCTTTAAAAAATATTGATATAAAGGGATGGCGATCCCCGTCAAAATAGCGGTGATTAAGAGCGCTAATACCAGCTCTATAAGGGTAAAGCCCTTATCTTTTCTCTTCATTTTGATCCGACAACTTAAACCTACCCAGTATATCCCTGATCTCCTTATTCTTTTCGATAATCACCTCCATTCTTTCAATCAGCTCCTGCCTGTTATTTAAGCCTTCTAAACCATTTAAGTCATTCAGGATTCTATGGAGATCCGCCCCCACATCCATCTCCATCTTTTTTATGTTGATCATTGGTTTGTCTATGTTTCCCAATAACTGATTTAAGAGGTTGGCAAGTTCCTTCAGGTCATCTCCTTTTCTGAGTTTGATCCTTACTGAGAGGTCGCCGCCTATCACATGCTTAGCTGTCTTTTCAAACCTGTATATTGGACCGGCAAGTCTATGGGTGATATAGACGCTTATAACGGCCAAAACAGAGATACTTATGGCTATTGCAGGCCATAGCCTCTCGCCTAAGATTATATACTGCATGGCTGCTTGTGCCTTCTCCTCAATCGGTGAGCCGGATATAAGGGTTATAGCCGGAGGGATAAAGAGCGTCAGGACTATCAGGAATGTGTATGCGATAAGCAGGATTGCAGTGAGGAATGCGTATCTCTTCTGGATAGGATGTATATAGAACCTTCTACGCCTGAATGGACTCAAAGATGCCCCCTAAATTGACATTAATTTTTTTCTTAATAATAAAATTTCCAGGGCAATAGATGCTGCCCATGCCAGCTTCTTAATGAAATCGATTTCGGAGATCCCCTTGCCGGACTTAATATTGTCCCCATATAAGATTGCCACGACCTGATCTTTTATTGTAAGGGGTATTGCAATTACCTCCTTTGGAAAGCGATCGTCAATCCTTTTCAGGAGGATCTGATTCCCCTGGGTAGCGATGAGCGGACCACTATAAGGTTCCTTGCTTTCAATAACGTCAAGGAAGATCGACGGCTGGTCAAGTCTGATCTCAAGGCCTTCCAGCGTCTCCTTCTCAGTATGAGACGGATACGCCCTCCAGCCTGATACGACCCCCTTCTTAACTATAAATATTATAGCCCTGTCAAGGACAAGGCCTATATTCTTCATCAAGATCCCTATAATCTCCTCCCTCTCCTTTGTGTGAAGGAGATCTTCCTTTGCAATCTTGAGGTACGAATCAAGCTCTTCAGGGCTAAGCCTCTTCTGCTCTTTTACATCCTCTTCTGTTAACTTTTTTCTCTCCTCCTCAAGGATCGATATATATCGCAATTTCCTGCTCACCTGATAATATTTCTCGAGTGCAAATTGTATCCTGGCCTCTGCGGCTATATACGTCTTAATAGAGCAGTTTGTCAAAAAGCCGATCTCGTTTATTGCCTCAAAGTCTGTCGGGTCCAGCATGGCAATATGCAGGGTGTTCTTCTCTCTTCGCAGCGGTATTATATTAAACTTTCTGGCCAGATCACGCGTAATGAGCCTTAATGCATCGGGATCTATCCGGTCAAAATCCTTGGGTCTTGCAAAGGGTATATTCAATCTTCTACTTAAGAAGCCTGCAAGTTCCTCTTCGCTTAGATATCCAAGCTCTATAAGATTCGTGCCGAGACGGCCGCCTACTGTAAGCTGTCTTTCAAGGACGTGGGCAAGCTCTTCCTCTGTTATCAGGCTATCCTTGACAAGAAGATCCCCAAGCTTTTCAGCCAATCCTACTCACCGCCACCCCCTCCTTTACCCTCCCCCCTTGAGGGGGAGGGAGGGGTGGGGGGTGCTTTCAACATGTCAACAATGTCTTATGAGCTTACCTCATGCCACGAGTTTACAACCAGGGCGCTATAGTTTTTTGCCTTTTGTTCTGCGGCGCAGCTATAATAGATATCTGTATTTCCCTTTATTTCGACCTCATTATCTGGATCTCCGCCTCCCTGGTTCTGAACCAGCATCCCACCGTAGATTTGGATGTTGCCGCCTGCGCCAAGCTCAACCTCTGAGTAACCGAGGAAGATTATTACCCCATACCAGGAAAAATTCCCTCTTAAATCAAGCTCGCCACCTTCGTTACTTATGGCATTTATTATAAGGATACCGTATCCTGTGCTGTTCCCCTTGATCTTGAGCTCCCTCTCACCGTCGGTATTTTTGAAATCTACGACAGTGACCTGG
Organism: uncultured Nitrospirota bacterium; assembly: GCA_964648095.1. GTDB lineage: Bacteria > Nitrospirota > Nitrospiria > JACRHA01 > JACRHA01 > JACRHA01. Next base: position 15,786 of record CAZYNY010000047.1, read on the forward strand.
GGGTTATCATATGTGCCCCAACTGATATTCTCCATTGTAACATTATCGTCCTGCACAGTAATGGTCCTGTCGGCATAATCCATCAATAGATTCGCGGTTGACTGGATTCCGCCGGCATCAAAACCTCCATATACATCCACAGAGCCTGAACCCTGGCCTCCAACGCCATTTATGTTATTTGCCTCCTGCGCTGTAAGGGTATTATTTATCACGGTTTGTGCTGCTGCATCGCTCACAGCAATCCCTGATTGGGCATCGCATGCTGTTGTTGCAGGCCAGCCGGGTGGGTTATTATCATTGCCTGAGATAGAAAATGCATTGCCGTCTATATCTATCTCTTCAAGCGCCCCGACAAGCCCGAACCCGCCTACGATGGGGAAGTCTGCGGCTATCCTTCTTATCTCAGCCTCAATGATCTTTGTAACGCCATTGTATGTTGCCTCTGATCTCACGATTACATAACCATCAACATCATTTTTGTAGATATCGGGAGTAGTATCTTGTGGTGAATCACCAGGCATATGATTATTTCTTATGGAGATAGAATAGGTTCCGCCATCAAAGGAGATTGTATTTACTATGCCGACACCTGGATCAAAATCTAAAGGGACAAATCCATCATTAGCAATGGTGGCAGTTGTCAGGAGTGTATCAAAGTCCTGCCCTCTTAGCTTCCGCATCGCATGGTTTAGTCCTGCGTCAGCAATAGATAGCGTCTTAGCCGCAACCCTCTCATTACCTGAGATCTGGATATCGGTGCTTGAGGTCATGATGGAATTTAGGCCCAATATGGTCATCATCACAAGGACGAGCATCACTATGATAAGGGCAAAACCTGCTTCGCCAGAAGCAATGTCACCTTCTATTATTCTTTTTCTATCTATTATCTTCATGGTTTTTCTCCTTAATAGATTATCCTATATCCATTTAAAAAATCAACAGCCCCTAGTTATATGTCCTTGATATTGTCTGCTGATTCCCACACTTATCTGTGGCTGTTACCTTAAGTAGATGGTGCAGGTTTCCTGCCGTGGCATCATAGCTACCCCTCCATACCCCTGCTGATACCTCCACCATAGTAGTAGCGGGTATGATAAGGGCAGAGCTTGCCGGATCGGTGAACAGGACAACGCTGCTTATCCCGGCAGTAGATGAGGCGGTTACCTCGATCGTAACAAGATTGTTTACATTGGAGTTATCGGCCGGTGTCGGCGGGGAATTAAACACAACAGTAGGAGTTGTAGTCCCGCACTGGGCATATGTGTAGGCGCCTGTGTCAGGACTGATATCTGAATTGCCGATAGAGTCTACCGCCTCAATAAAATACCAGACCCTGGAATCGTTATTCGAAGGTATTGTCCCTTTCCAGAGGCCAGAAAATGAATCAAATGTCATGGTTACCAGGTTCGGGTAGTTTCCTAAGTCTGTGAGGGATGATGGCCTTGTCGGCGCTGTTGTTGAACTGTTTGTAACAACGGCATACTGTATCCTTGCCGATGTGACAGATGCTGTTGAATCGGTTACAGGGAGCGATACACCCACAGAGAGATTTGCAGCCACAGTGAGACCAACGGTAGTCTGTGCAGCGGTGCCGGCCGTCGGCTTATCCTGCTGTACCCCTCCAGCAACAGGGTCAGACGATGTAGTTAAAGTGGCAAGGTTTGTTGGAGTGCAGCTCAAGCTCGTCTCTATGCTGTCCTCAAAGGTGACACTGTCGATCGTGATGCCCTTCCCCCGCATATCCGCTGTTGAAGGGACGCTCCCATCAGGCCTTGTAAAGGTCAGATTTACAGCGGCGGTAGAACCGGTATTTAACTCCGGAATGGTCGTAAGAGTAACCTCCGTCCCGGTTGTTGTATCTACAGGGGAGACTGTATCGTCAAAGAGGCCTATCAATATATTGCTTGAGTTGAAGACCTCTATCTTCTTTAGGTTGACAAAGGGATTGCCAAGGATCGGGTCATTCCAGGAGAAGGCCATCTTTTTGATCCTGAGATTTCTCACTGTGCTGCTGTTTCTGAGGCCGAATATCACCTGGTTATGATAGTCATTTGGTGTGGTGATATTTGTGATGGTGGCCTGCGAACTGTTCTGGACAATACCGCCATTTTTTATCTCGAGGATGATCGTATTCTCCGCAGTATAGGTCTCCCCATCCACTGCCCTTATTGTGAAGTCCTTGGTCCCATCACAAAGCCTTGTGGTATCTATGTGGACCGGGTTTAACGGGTAGACAGGCCAGTGATAATAGCCGTCATCACTCCGTGGAGCGCTATCCACAAACTGAGTGACACCCGTATAATTATAAGGTATATTTGCTGCTGTATCTGTCGAGGATCCCTCGTTGTTTATATAGAATTCTACCTGCGCAGGGGAGAGAGTTGTATAATCAGGAGGGTTGCTGTAATCGAACCCTTGTCTGTCGTAGTTGCTTGAATCGGGCGTGCAGTCGAGCGGATCAACTAGCCACGTAAGGAACCTGCTGTTTGCCACCGTACCTGGATCTGTGCCTACCTGGCTAAAGTTTGCCAAGGGTTGCCCGGTGGTGGTGATTCCAGGAAAGATAAAATGTCCGCCCCTCCCACTCCACGTTATCTTTGGCGCACAGGCGGCTGTAGATATAGTCCCTGTGTTGCTGGCAGTGACATCAGATTCATTCGAGCAATTGGCTGTCGAATCAAAGGCCGATATCTTGATATCATACTGGGTATTTGTAAGGAGCCCGTTCAGGGTAGCAATCCCGGAGAGTGTACTTGGATTTGTAATATCTATCGGTATATCAGCCCCCCACTGGTTCCAGGCAGAATCTGCGCTCCTCTTGTAGAATACCCTGAATAGGCTGGGTGCAGAATGGGTTGTATCAGATTGGTCATAGACCAATGTCCAGTTCACAATGATAGAGGATGTATCATCGCCGGCAACAAGAGATGTGATTACAGGCGTATTCGGTTTCTTGTCATTATCAGGCGGGGTGGCGCTTATAACTGTGGAATTAGCGCTTTCAGTAAGGCAGGTGTCAATAGACCTGATTATATAATAGTATTTATTACAGTTTGCGGCAGTTGAATCAGTAAAGGATGTCGTCTCTGACCAGCCTGCCTCGGCATCTGCTGTGCTTAAGACATTATTGGTGCATCCTGGTACGGCATCGTCTGTGGTTTTTAGTTTTTCGCAGGCGATCATATTTGTACTGCTTGGGGTAAAGTCTGCTGTTGTCCCCCTGTAGATCCTGTAACCCTTTACATCCCTGTTATTGGCTATGGTTGTGTCTATAGGATTCCATGTCAATTTCACCTGATTGTTTCCGGGCGTGGCCTGAAAGTTATCCGGCGGATTTGGGGCGCCAAGGGAGTTGGTTGGTGTGGCCGTAGGGTAAGGGAGCGGGTCGCAGGTGGTGTTTTTGTTAAAGTATCTGTCATAGGCCCTTACATCTATGCTATAGGATACACCGGTTAGGCGGTTTGTCAGGAAGGCAGACCTCGCGCTCGGATCTGATACTGTCATGCTCCCTGTATCCATGCCATTTGCTGCCTGATAATAGACCAGAAATCCAGCAAGGTCCCCCTCAGGTGGATTTTTGTCCGACCAATCCCATGTTACCTGCAGTTCACCGCAGTTGCCAGTTGCTATCACATTTATGTTTGTAGGACAGTTTGGTGCTGTTGTATCAGAGGCAGTTGAACCAAAATTTCTTAAAACCGCGTCTGAAGCGAGCTGTGCTGTCTTATATTTTGTTGTAGAGGCAGAGCTGGGACTGTTAGCCCAGAGTTTTCCGACAGGTGTGTCGGGGGCATGCTGTTTGGTTGTCCCGGTTACATTGAAGGAGACCCTCCTCACAAGAGATGTGGCTACATCATCAGAGGGGTCGGCGGCGTTTGGATCCACGCTAACGGATATTGCACTATTCTGATCATTATAGAATGAGAAGACGACAGCCTGGATATTCGGGACAAAATCCTCCCATAAACAGGGAGTGCCGACATCACTTGATTTCCAGGAGCACCTCCTTAGCATAGAATTTGCGTCAACAGTATATTTAATCTCCTCATATACCCCATCATTAGACCCATCGAAGTCCCCCCGAAGTTTAACCCATTTTGCAGTATTGTTTTTGTCCAGGGTTATTGAATTTGTATTATCTGATCCTACTATCCCAACAATAGGCGCATTTCCGTTGTATCCGGCCAGGCGCAGCTCCTTTGTTATCTGATCTGTAGCTATCCTTATACCCTGCTGCATATCGGCTATCTCTTCCTGGGCTACCTCTTGTTTCTGGATAGAGAGATAGATCTCATATATGGCGGCTGTTACGATCCCTGCAATGGCCAGGGTTACCAGGAGTTCTACTAAGGTGAAGCCCTTCTTATCCATCATCTCTTTCATCTCTTTTCCTCCTACCCTGCAATAATTGACGCAGCAGAGACCTTATGCCATTTTTTCTGTCTGGCTCCGGATGAGTCTATCTTTGATAGATCGCTCCATGAAACGATTACCTCAACCCTTATAGTCCTCTGCTCATCAGTATCTGTATTAGTGAGGCCGTCGGCACCAAGGCTGTTGTCGCCGTCTATATCAGGGTTTCTCTGTACTGTCCATATCCTTCGAAATACTATTCCTGTATCAGGATCTGTATAAGAGAGGCTGTATGTCCAGACCTTGTTGCCTGATGTAACATCTCCACATGGATAGGTAGCATCACATGGGCTAGAATTTACACCATTGTCTACCGGTATAACAGTCTGGGTGGCTGTGCCATTAGAGACAGACATATTAGCAGGTGCTTCATTCGACGATTTATTGGAGTTTGAGGGATCGGTCTTATATAGATTTTCAAAGGGGATATTCCTCATCTCCTCTATCCTCTGCTGGGCAAGGTTCGTGGCTATGCTGGTCCTCCTCGCTTGGTTGTTTGCCTGCATGGAACTGATCATCATGGCCGCAATCCCCAAAAGACCGATAGCAAGGATGGCCCCTGCCACGAGCATCTCTAAGAGCGTAAACCCCTTCTGATCCTTAATCCTATTCAGCATATACACGCCCAAACCTGGTTACCTTTATTGTTTTAGTCTCAGTCCCATCGCTTCTCTGGATGGTTATGGTAACCGGCAAGTTTGTGTCGAGAAGATTTGCTGTTGCCGTACCATTAAAGTTGAATTCTACTATGGTGATATCGGTGCTATTTTTATCTACGACACTAACGATGCGTATTCCACTATAGTTTTGATTAGGATCCTTATAATCTACACTTCTTATTTCAGTGCTATCTGATGTACGCTGGATTTTATAAGTTTCATTAGCTGCATCAAAGACCATCTTATACTTCTGGTTTTGACCAACTGCAAGCGACCTGGCATATCTGAGATCAGACATCAGGTCCCTCGCTGCTCCATTTAACCGGAGGTGGGGTACAAAGGATAAGTAGGATGGTACGGCGATCCCGACTGCTATACCGATAATTGCCACCGTAACCATAAGCTCCGTTAATGTATAACCCTTATTATTAGTTAGATGGTTCATCTTATTTGACCTTTGACATGCAATTGAGATGCCAGGAAGATAATTGTTTATAGAAGATATAACCTCCTATTTTTCCAGGAGAATTATAATATGAAAATATAAGCTAGTAAAGAAGAAATAGAGAGATGATATGAAATATAAGGGTAGCACTATGTAACTGATTACATAGTTTAAAGGGTAGGCTAATCCCTGACAAAATGGTTTACTTTTCCTTTTGGGGATAGTATAATTTAGATAACATTATTATTAAATTATAAATAATTCTGCAGATTTATATCATTTCGGAGGGATTTATGGATAAGTTTATACATCGTAAAAGGATTAAAGGTCTTCTTCTCGCAATCCTCTTAATTGGCCTGGGTATCACAGCAGGGATGATCATATCTTCTGACCTCGGTCTGTTTTCAAGCGGAGAGGCTGTAAATGAAGGGGTTAGGAAGGTTTCGGTTCCCCTGCCATTTACAGGACAGAGCTTTGTTGATGTGGCAAAAACAGCAACGCCGGCAGTGGTAAATATCTCAACCACCAGAAAGGTGGTGGGTCCCGGCAGATCCCCGCTTGATCCATTCTTTGAGGACCCCTTCTTTCGGCGGTTTTTTGGTGATGAGTTCCAAAGACGCGGGGTTCCAAAGGAGAGAAAGGAGCAATCTCTCGGATCGGGCGTAATAGTCGATCCGGGTGGGCTT
>CAZYNY010000048.1:0-5390 GCA_964648095.1 uncultured Nitrospirota bacterium
GCAGCCGTTCCAAATCTGACAAGTGTTCTGCTGTCTCCTCAAAGAAAATCTGGTTGAATTGGCCTTTATCTATCTGCATATATATTACCTCTATTCATTATCCGATCACCTTTTTTATTACCTCTAAAAGTTTCTCAGGGTTAAAGGGCTTGACCAACCAGCCTGTCGCTCCTGCCGCCCTTCCCTGGACCTTCATGCCATCGCTTGCCTCAGTGGTAAGCATAAGAATCGGTGTCTTCGTATATTGTGGCAATGTACGGATGGACCGGATGAGGGTAAGTCCATCCATCTTAGGCATGTTCTGATCTGTCAGGATCAGGTGAATAGTCTTTGTCTTGGCCTTTTTCAGCGCCTCCTCACCGTCCACCGCCTCCTCCACCTCATAGCCTGCGCCCTTCAGGGTAAAGACCACCATCTGCCTTATTGAGTTAGAATCATCTACTGCTAAGATTACCTTTGCCATAGTTAACCTCTCCCTCACCTTTATCGTTCGACTGAGCTCACGACGAAGTCCTCTCCACCGGCGTGGAGAGGGTGGATGAGCTTAAAAAAGCTCTATGCTTCCGGCGATTATCCGCTCCTGTCTTATTGATTCATCATCCCTTTTTTCAAGTAACGAAATGGCATCCTCTATCTCTTTTTTAATCCTGGATATCAGATCCCCATCCACTTTCCTGATATCTCCACCCATTTTTATCCTGCCAATGCTATTGAGCATCTTTTCTATTCCATCCAGGTGATTTACGATACGCCTTACAAGCTGGGTAGCCAGATCCTCAAACTGGAGCGAGGTTACGGCGCTATTCACATTAGATTGGATATCCGTATTGATGCGAGAAATCTCACGCATGCATTCCAGCATCCTTTCATTTAATACCTTTATCCTGGCCATCATGTCAGTTAGATCTGCCTTTGCCTTGAGGGCAAAACTCATATCCTTAGATGCAAGGTCTTTAGTTATCCCTCCAACCTCCTGCAATGACCCTTGTATCTCATGTACATGCCCGCTAATCCGTTCGCTTAGATCAGTCGAATGACGGGCGAGCTTTCGGACCTCGTCGGCAACAACAGCAAAACAGCGCCCATATTCGCCTGCCCGGGACGCCTCGATGTTTGCATTGAGTGCAAGAAGCTTGGTTTGCTTGGCAATGGTCTCAACCCCTGCCACATCACGTAGTATGGCATCCATGGTCATGGTGATATCCTCCATCTTCTCAACCAGCCTTATACTGTACTTGCTGGTATTCACGATAGTATCGACAAAGTTGACCAGGATTTCTGCTGTCCTACTTGTAAACTTCTCAAAGTCCATAGTATCTGCCTGTGCGTGCTCGCACGCAGACAGGTCGGAGCTATCTGTTCCATCAGATGACTGATTTGTAAGACTTAACAGTATTTCCTGCTGCGCCCTGGTTTGGGACTCAAGCCCTGTAAAACTGTGGGTCAGCTTTTCTGCTGCATCCCTCATTAGATTTTGGATCTGCCCAAGCTCTCCCCTGGTTTTTAAAAACCGGCCTTTGAGGCCTGCTGAAAGGTTATTCCCAAGCGAGTAAAACTCCTCTATCAAGGCGTCATATTTATTAATGGCAACTGTTTGTTTGCCCTGCATCTTAAGTCCCTGCATTAAGATAAAGGCCCATCCGAAAGATACTATTCCCATTGAAACCAGATGCCATATCTGGTTATAAGTGAAATATACTGCGATAAACCCGCAGGAACTTAATATAAGACCTGATATTAAATGAGCGAGAGCCGTGTGGCGTCTTTCGGCAAGAGAAATACTATGCATAGCATACTCCATGCTGCATCCCCAGCTTCCTTTTTAGACTTAGAGATTGAGTTGCTTTGCGATCTCTACCGACTCCCGCAGGTTTTTGACCTTCGATGGAGATGCCTTTATTTACTTCTTAGATATATCTATCGGATATAGGGGTATAAAACTTTAGCCCCCTCATTATCTACCAGGACACAACTTCTTTAGTTAAGATCGTTTTTATTTCGCCATAACATTCTTGACATTGGCATAACATTCATAACCTGGTAATTACATAGATCGGAATAGATCGATTAAAACTTTAGTGTTTTGTTATGAGGCTTTCAGGAGAGAATTGGGAGGAACATGGCTTTGCCAAGAAAGAGCGCCGGCTGCCTGAGGCAGGATCTAACGGATGACATGCTTAAAAGGTTTGGCTTTCAGGTCATTACCGCAACAGGATATTTTTTTCTGCTGCCTTCATTTGTCATCCTCTCTATAAATGCCGATAATGGGATCGGCCTGCTCATGTAATACCCCTGGGCTAAGTCACAGTCAAGCAAGACGAGCTTATCATATGTCTCCTTATCCTCCACACCCTCGGCCACCACCTTCAGGCCCAGGCTATGGCCAAGCTCTATGACGGAGCGGACTATCTTTAAGTTATTATCATCCTTCATCATATTCATGACAAAAGATTTATCTATCTTTATCTCATCCACAGGGAGCCTTTGCAGATAACCAAGTGAGGAGTACCCTGTGCCGAAGTCATCGATAGAAAACCTGATGCCCATGGATGTAAGATCGGTGATGATCTCCATGGCAAGCCTGGGGTCAGACATGATGATAGATTCAGTGATCTCAAATCTGACAGCGCCCGGTGTTATGCCCCAGGTCATGAGAAGCTTTTTAATCTGATCTAAAAGATGAGGGTTATGGAGGCTCTTTACCGAGAGGTTTATTGCTACAGAAACCTCAATGCCTGACTTAAGCCAGCCCCTTGACTTGCTTAGCACATCTTTTAACACCCATAGTGTAAGCTCCTTAATTAATCCTCCCCTCTCTGCAAGGTGGATGAAGTCATTGGGAGGTATGACGCCTGATTTCGGATGCTGCCAGCGGACAAGGGCCTCAACGCCTATGGTCTTGCCTGTCTTCAGGTCTATCTTCGGCTGATACAGGAGGAACAACTGGTCTTGTTCTATGGCATGGCGGAGTTCACCCATCAGGGCAAGGCGGGCGGGAGAATATTGGTCAAATTCGCTGGAGTAGACACAGACCCCGCTTTCTGTCCGCTTGGCCGCATACATCGCCATCTCTCCCCTTCTGATCAAGGTGTGCACATCCTCACCATGACCGGGGAAGAACGCAATCCCTATGCTTGATGAGACCTCAACCAGGAGATCCGCTACAGGAAAAGGTCTTTTTATCTCCCCTATTATCCTTTCTGCCCCTATCCTGGCGCTATCTGTATCTGCCCCCTGAATCAGGACTGCGAACTCATCACCGCCTAAGCGCGCCACGGTGTGAGGATGCAAGAAGATCCCTTTTAGGCGTACGGCGACGCCCTGTAATATCAGGTCGCCATTATTATGGCCCAGGGTATTATTAATCTCCTCGAAGCGGTCCAGGTTTATCACGATGAGGGCAAAGGATCTACTATCCTTCCGCGCCCTGGTTATGGCACGGTCTATATCGTCATGCAGGGAGAGGCGGTTTGGGAGATCCGTTAGAAGATCATTGTAGGCAAGGTGATGGATCAGCGCATCCGACTGCCTCCTTCCAGTGATATCATTCGCCATTATTCTTCTCTGTCTGTCTATTGCGCCCTGGGCCCAGAAGCCAAAAATAGCCAGGATAAGCATAACTACCGGGCGCGTCCAGGCGTCCATTGTATCCAAGGCAAATATCTGCCCTAAAAAAGTGTCCCTATGAAAAATAAAGGCATCTATGGCAGAATCAAGCGCCCAGAAGGAGATCCCAAGCCCGACACCCAGCAGCCCATACTTCTTAGAAATAATAAGGCTTAGTTTTTTTACCATCCACCCCCACCTCCTTAAAGCAGGCCCACATATCGATCTTATACAATAAGTATATCAACTATTTGCAAACACACCAACTTATGCCTGCATAGGAATGGTGTTCTTCTTATAACAAACACCCTTCTCCGTCTCAATACGGGTAAATTTGCCGGTGATACCGAAGGGTGTCTCGGCCCCGCCCAGAAAAAACACACCTCCGGATGCCAGGATATCGGCAAACTGTTCCATAATCCTGACCTTTGTATCTGCATCAAAATAGATAAGGACGTTTCGGCAAAAGATAACGTCAAATATCCCGAGGTGTGAAAAGCCGGACAACAAATTTAATCGCCGGAATTCTACCAGTCTCTTTACCTCCTGTTTTATCTCCCATTCTGTCTTGCGCTGATTAAAAAAACGGGTCAGGTATGTAACAGGGAGGCCGCGCTGAACCTCATACTGTGAATAAATACCTGCCCTTGCCCGCTCCAGCGCCCCATCTGCAATATCTGTTGCAAGGATGCCAATGTCCCATTGCTGAAGCGCAGGACCCATCTCGCAAAGCAACATCGAAATGGTATATGGCTCCTGACCTGTTGAACAACCTGCTGTCCAGATCCTGATCCTGCGGCCCTTTTCATTGGCCTTTAACAGATCTGGAATGACAACACCTTTCAGAAGTTCAAAGGGTTTTACATCTCTGAAGAAGGAGGTCTCATTGGTCATCATGGCGTCTACAACCTTTTGACGAAGAGGCTGAGATGGATGCTGTTTCATGTGCCGGCCAAGGTCATTTATCGATGAAAAACCTTCCTGTCTTACTATCGGATCCAATCTGGTCTCAATCAGATAGGTCTTGGAATCATCCAGCGCCAACCCACTCTCCTTGTGGAGGAGGGAGAATAAAAAGTTGAGTGTTTCTTGAGTTACCATAGCCGATTTACACCTAAATAAAAGCCAAGGTTGAGGTTAAGGCTAAGGTTAAGGTTTCAGGTTTTCTCAGCCTCAACCTAAACCTTAACCTGATTTCTTGATACACATTCCTCTATGGCGCTGCTTATCTGATCCAGCGGTAATACGCAATCCGCAAACCCGCCATTGATTACAGCCGACGGCATCCCCCAGACCACGCTGCTGGCCTGGTCCTGGGCAAAAACCAGGGCGCCCTGTTTCTTCATATCCATTACACCCTTATAACCGTCCTGTCCCATCCCCGTCATGATGACCCCCAGGGCATTGGGTCCATAGACCTTTGCTACAGAACGGAAGAGTGCATCTACTGCCGGACGGCAGAAGTTTTCCGGGGGTCCCTGGTTTAAGGAGATCACAGCGCCGGCCCCCCTATGCTGCAAGGTCATATGAAAATCCCCAGGGGCAATATAGACCACACCAGGCTCCGGCTCCACCCCCTCATGCCCTTCAATAACCCTAAGCTTAGAGATAGACCTGAGACGCTCTGCAAGGAGCTTTGTAAATACTGGCGGCATGTGCTGAACTATCATAATAGGAACAGGGAATCCCTTCGGTAATACCGGAATTAGCTTTGATAATGCCTCAGGGCCTCCTGTGGATATGCCAATGGCCACAACCCTGGGAACAGAGGGGGTAGGGGGTAG
>CAZYNY010000048.1:5400-21896 GCA_964648095.1 uncultured Nitrospirota bacterium
GGGGATCGCGAACGGCGCACCCGGGGAGGAGGGGGGGGGGGGGGGGGGGGGGGGGGGGGGGTAGGGGGTGTACCCTGTACCCTGTACCCTACACCCTGACTAAATTGTTTGATCTTCGGGATCAACTCTGTTGCAACCCCTTTAAGCATATCTTTATATCCCAGATGGGTAATACATGCAGGTTTGGCAATATAGTCATTGGCCCCAAGTGATAATGCCTCGATAGTCTGTACAGCTCCGCGCTGAGTAAGGGAGCTGAACATAATCGTCCTGATCTTCGGGTAATTGGCCCGGAGTACGCGGAGCACACCGAATCCATCCATTTCAGGCATCTCGATGTCAAGGATAATAACATCCGGATTTAACTGGGTGATACGCTGAACGGCAATAATACCGTTAGATGCGGTTCCGACAACTGCAATCTCAGGGTCTGATGAGAGGGCATCAGAGACTGCCCGCCTGACTACGGCAGAATCATCTACAATCAGAACGCGGATTGGTTCATTAATTGCAGCCATTTGTGATCCCGAGTATGGACAGCTTTTCTATTAGGATCTCCCTTGTGAAAGGTTTCATTATGTATTCATTTGCCCCCTTGGCCAGGGCCTGGACGATCTTATCCATCTGGTTCTCTGTTGTTACCATTATGATAGTGGGCCTCTTTACCGGATCCCATCTCAATTTAATCGCGTCCAATAATTCAACACCATTCATCTCGGGCATATTCCAGTCTAACATCATTAGTCCGATATCAGGGTGGGCCTCCAATTGTTTCAGTGCATCTTTTCCGTGAATCGCCTCCAGCGGCTCATGGCCCAGATCAGAAATCATCTTTCTCATAAGCCTTCTGACCAACCCTGAGTCATCAACAATCAATACCTTCATCTGGATTCTCCTTTTTGGGGTCGCATCTTAGTAGAGCATGGATACCCCTGCTGTCCAGGAAAAATCAGGCGTATCATTAGTGGCGCCTATGCTCGCCGCGGTATCGATCTGCAAGTTTGAGCGAATGAGATATGCCGCACCTGCATCATATGTAACTACATTCCCGCCATGTTTTTTTGATGTAAGCTGCTGGCCTGCGACCTCAAGGAATGTCCTGAAGTTGTCAGACCATGATTTCCCGACTACCAGGCCAAATATACCCCCGATAAACCGCTGATCATCCTGATCAAAGTCATAAATGACCCCTGACATGACGCCAAGGGAGAAATCGTGCGGAAACTCCCATTCCGCTACTCCACGGAGCGAGGGACGGGCACCGCGGCCCCTGAATTTGGTTGATCCTGAGCTTATGTCCGTGTGGATTAACCATCCTACGGATGGACTTATTGATCCTGCCTCACCGTCATGGGTGTGCCATTTAAACCCCAGTGAGATATCGGAGAACCCTTCCTCCTTTTGTGTGCCTGCGCCATTTTCTTCCTCGGTCATATTCCCGCCATCAGTTTCAAGGCGCAATTCCCATGTCTTTGAGAAGCCTAATCTCATGAGTGTGGGCGAGGTCAAGACAGAAGACTTAGATCCGCCAACCTTGTTCTTCTCCTGATTTATGCTGGTCTCAATCTGAAATCGACCCATTCCCACTGTATTACTTGATTCGACAAAATCCGGACGGTCTGTTGCTATGGTTTGTTTCTCCTCAGCAAATAAGGAGATGGGCAGCAGTAAAACAAATCCTGCAAGCAATAAGATCAGGGTTAATTTCATATTGATAAATGATGGTCTGTTTTTTGACATTTTATTGTCCTCGTTTTATTAGGCTGCGGTGGCTAATTCCGCCTTTTCCTGTCGTTGTTGTTGCTGTTTTCTTGCGGTCTTCCCATATCCATTGGATTCGATCTTGAATCTGCCTGCTACTGCCATTAGCTCCTCACCCATCTTCGAGAGGATTTGAGAGGCAGCCATAACGTTGGCAGCGCCCTCAGCCGTACTCTTTGAGGCGGTCGAAACCGATGTGATATTCTGGACCATCTCGCTTGTCCCCCTGGCCGCCTCTGCCATGTTCCGGCTGATCTCAGTGGTTGTTGCTGCCTGCTCCTCAACTGCCCCTGCTATTGTCATTGAAATCTCATTGATCTTACCAATAATCTGCCCGATCTCCCCGATTGCTGATACAGCGCTCTTGGTATCGGTCTGGATGGCCTCGATCTTCCGGCTGATCTCCTCTGTGGCCTTTGCAGTCTCTTTGGCCAGGTCTTTTACCTCATTCGCCACCACCGCAAACCCCTTTCCTGCCTCACCGGCCCTGGCCGCTTCTATAGTGGCATTTAGGGCCAGGAGATTTGTCTGCTGGGCAATCGAGGTAATTACCTTGACCACCTTGCCAATTTCAGCGCTTGAGTCGTTCAGCTTCGAGATGGTCTGGTTTGTTGATTCAGCTACATGCACTGCCTGGGAAGTTATACTGCTTGCCTCCTGGACATTCTTTGAGATCTCCTTTATCGTGGCCGTCATCTCCTCTGCCGCGGAGGCAACTGTCTGGACATTCCGGTTTGTCTGTTCCCCTGCCGCCGAAACACTGCTTACCTGGCGGCTGGTCTCCTCTGAATTAGAACCCATCTGCATACTCGATGCCGCCAGCTCTCCTGATGTCATAGAGATCTGGCCCGTACTAATCTGGAGCTGGCCAATCATACCCATGAGATTGTCGGCCATTTCATTTAGCGCTATAGCAAGCTTACCTGTCTCATCTTTTCGTGTGACATTGCCCCTTACGGTTAAGTCTCCTCCGGCCACTGCCACAGCAATACGGCCTGCCTCGGACAGGGCATGCCCTATGGCATTGGACATGAAGAATGCAACGACAACTGAGGCAAGGAGAACAATGAAGGTAATAATTGACATAATAATGATCATATTTTTCGAAGACGTTGTTGTTTTATCTCCAGCGGCCTGTATTTCAAGCCAGTTTTTCTCTATCAAGTCGCTAAGCTTCGACATCTCGTCCTCCAGGGTCTCAAATACCGTAAAGAATTTATCAAGCTTGAAGAGCGCCTGCGAGCGGTTCTTAAATGCCAATGAGGTTATCTCCTCTGCATCCTTAATATACGCATCTAATGCCGGTTTTATGTCGTTTAATGCCTTTTTTACCTCTTCATTAAGAGGCAATCCTTCACTGCCTAATAGATTGTCACGGAAGAGTTTCGAGTGCTCAGCCAGGTCATTCAATATCTCATTCTTTTTCTCCTGGTCCCTGCTGTCAGCAAATGTTATGGCCGCAAGTACATCCGACCTTAAGGCATCGTGCATCATATCTGCGCTTAGGTGGTTCTTAAGCGCAGATGCCGCCACTACAACCCCATCCATAGAGCTGTCTACCTTGCCTATGCCAATATAGCCAACGGCGCCAAGCCACAGGGCCAGAAGTATGCCAATTACCCCCATACCCACAAGCTTCTGTTTTAATGTCAAGCCGTTCTTAATGCCCATGATATATCCTCCCTGTTAAGTGGTACGTAGTTGCACTCTCAGTAGGGACGGGATAACCCCGCTCCTACTTACTGCTCTTTATCCTACTGCCTGCACGACCGAATCGATATTGAGCGCCAGAAGCAGCCTCTCTTTGAGTTTATATACCCCGTCTATAACCGATCCAAACTGCTCATCCAGCGTCTCAGGGGCAGACTCAAAAAGATCAGGGAGCACCTCGATGACATCCCCGATCTGATCCACCAGGAGATCCACAGGCCCATCCATTGTCAAAACCACCAGACTCTTAGTCCAAAGACCCGGGGGGCGGGACGGGAACCCTAGCCTTGTCCTGAGGTCGATAGCTGTAACAATATGCCCTCGAAGGTTGATAAGACCGGCAATTACCGGAGGCGCCAGCGGGACACGGGTCATATCCTGGACATTGAGAATTTCCTGTACCTTCTCTACCTCAACCCCGAGAAAATGATCATCAAGGAAAAAAGTTGCATACTGACGGTTGTTTTCGTGGCGCCGGTCTGCCGTGGCAGACCGCTTTTCGAACCCACCAATAGGACCAAGGTCAGACTGACGTCGGTCTTCTCCCCTTGATATATGCTTTATCTGGTTGTCTGAGGATTGTAATGACATAATCTGGCCGCCTCCTTAAATATAGTCTTCGATCTTTTTCTAAACCCCCAACCCTACACCCTTGCCTCTTCCACCCATCCCGGCTCAACACCCTCGATGACCTGATCTATATCCAGCAGGTCGGTTGTCATCCCCTCAATTACCAAAGATCCGGCTACCCCTGTCTTGCCTGGCGGGGGAGGATGGAGCACCGACTCTGCCTCAACGATATCGAGTATCCTGTCTACCACCAGCCCGACATTCTTCTTTTTTCCGGAAAATACAATAGTAGGCAGCATCTCCCGGTTTTGGTCAGGGGAATCTATACCAAGGATCCTGTCAAGCCGGATCAACGGAAGAAGACCCCCACGGTATTGAATTATGTCCCGTCCGGCAGCCTGTTCAACCCTGTTTAGGTAAAATTCCTCCAGTCGGTCAACCAGGGCCAGAGGGACTGCAAACCGGTCATTCCCTGAGGCAGAAAAGAGGATCAGCGTATGATGTTCAATCCCTGATCCATCTTCCGGACTATCTTCTAATGTTAATTTGGTCTCATCAGCCTTAGACTGAAGAAACCCTCCCTCCTTAGCAACCCCCGGTACATCCAGTATAAGAGCCACCCTTCCATCACCCATGATCGTTGCGCCGGCAAATACTGAAAGCCCTTTTAACTGCCTGCTCAATGGCTTAACTACGATCTCCTCGCTATTGTTTACCACATCAACCACAAGCCCGAAGGGGCGATCTCCTGCCTTTAGCACAACAATGTTGGCTTCAGATAACTCCCCTCTATCCCCAACGCCCCCTCTTATCCCCCTCTTTGGCAAAGAGGGGGAAGGGGGAGTTAGAGAAGGGGATTGATTAGGGTTATTTTTCTCAAGACGGAGAACCACATTGAGATATAGGAGGGGGAGGAGCGCCCCGCGCAATCTGTAGAAGCTTGACCCATGGATCACCTCTACCCGGCCACCAGACTCAGGATCAATCCGGACAAGCTCGATGAGGCTTGCCTGCGGGATGGCAAAGAGTTCCTTTCCTGCGGCCACCATCAGGGCCGGAATTATGGCCAAAGTAAGGGGTATCTTGATCTTAAGCTTTGTGCCACGACCAAGACCGCTTGATACCTCTATCGTTCCACCTATCTTTTCTATATTGGTTTTAACTACATCCATCCCCACACCGCGGCCTGAGACATTGGTTATCTTCTCGGCAGTTGACAGACCCGGCAGAAAGATAAGGTTCAACGCCTCCCGCTCTGTTAAGCGGGACACAGCCTCAGCAGAGACGAGACCCTTCTCAATGGCCTTGCGTTTGACCTTCTCGATATCAATACCATTTCCGTCATCTCCGATCTCTATATTGATCTGGCCGCCTTCGTGGTATGCCTTAAGATTGAGCGTCCCCTTTGGTCCCTTCCCCCTTGCCCTCCTGATATCGGGGGCTTCAATCCCATGATCTATGGAATTTCTGACAATATGTGTCAGGGGGTCTTTGATCGCCTCTAACAGGGTCTTGTCCAGCTCAGTCTCAGCCCCGTCCATGATAAGCTCAACCTCTTTGCCATTTGCCCTGGCAAGATCCCGAACCAGGCGCGGGAATTTCTCCCAGACATTCAGAATGGGCTGCATCCTGGTCTTCATTACGGCATCCTGGAGCTCTGTTGTAATCAGATTCATCCGCTGGGCAGTGCCTGCATATACAGCATTATCCTCTTCCCTTACCCTCTGTAAGAGCTGATTTCGCGCAAGCACAAGCTCACCGACTAAATTCATTAATTTATCGAGGAGACCGACGTCCACACGGATGGAAGATTCAGAATTCAGAAGCCAGGATCCAGAATTCAGAATATTCTTTTCTCCTGACTCCTGACTCCTGACTCCCATATTCTGTATTCTGACTCCTGACGGCTCGACTGAGCTCGCCGAAGTCTCCTGACCCCCGCTTTCATTAGCAGGGGCTTGCGTCGCCCCCTCCAAAGGCAAAGCCTTTGGAGCCTTCCCCTCAACGCTCGCATCCGCTCGCTGTTTAGAGGATTCAGCATCCAGGATACCTTTCTCCTTTCTCCTGACTCCTGACTCCTGACTCCCGCTTTCATTTGAAATAAGCGCCTTCAGCTTCTGTTGTATAGAATTATAATCCTTGGCAGGCTCGGATCCTTTAGACTCTATGTGGGACAGGATCTCCTTTATGGTATCAACCGCCTCAAGGAGGATTGTAACCCCCTCCGGCGTCACAGGCATCTTTCCGTCCCGCATCATCGAGAGGACATCCTCACCGCCATGGGCAACAGACTCAAGCTTCGGAAGTCCAAGAAAACCACAAGTTCCCTTAATAGTATGTATAGTGCGAAAGATACTCGCGATAAGGACTTTGTTCCCTGTCTCCTTTTCAAGCAAAACGAACTCCTGATCAAGCCTTCCCAGACCTTCATAACATTCAACCAGGAATTCCTTCAAGATGCCGTCATCATCCATTTAAACCTCCCCTGAGAACTTAATTATCTTATCGGAAAATCAAGGAAAATCTTTAGCTTCCAGGTCTTTATGAAATGGGTGTGCGACATAAATGTTGATATTTTTAACAGATTCATCGCAGGGGCAGACCTATGTGTCTGCCCCTGGAAATGTCTCCGTCGATCCCAAAGAGGGCGAACACAGAGGTTCGCCCCTACATAAAGGGATCTTTATGCCATCCTCTTGGGGCAACTACTTTTTTATGGAATCCTATCCACACTTACAACTACAATCTCTACCCGGCGGTTCTTTGCCCTGCCCTCCGGCGAATCATTGGTATCGATCGGTCTGAATTCGCCATATCCGGCCACAGAAAAACGTTGGGGATCCATAGCATGGCGGTCGACAAAATACTTTACAATACTCATCGCCCTGCCGGTTGACAACTCCCAGTTGGATGGGTAGTCCGGTGTCTTGATAGGTATATTATCGGTATGCCCCTCGATCTGAACAGGGTTCGGAAGGGCGGCTATAAGCTCTGCTATCTTATCAAGTTTTTCGCTGAACACCGGGAGGATCTTTGCCTGACCCGTTTCAAAGGCAAGACTGTTCTCGATCCTTATCACTGTACCCCGCCGGTCTTTAATCAGGCTGATCTGCCCGGAAGGGTCCATTGTCCTGACCTCCTCCTCCATCTTCCTGTATTTAAAAAAAAGTTTGAGGCCGGTATCAAACATGGCAGTCCCGGATTGTTTAGAGGTCAGTCTTATATTGGAAGAGGAGAGAGCGATAACGGGGTGAAAGGCCTCATTCACGGAATCGGAAACTGCACGATACTTACCCTCATGGACTGATGATGTAGAATACATCGTCACAAAGAATGCAAAGAGGAGCGTTATGAAATCGGCATAGGAGATCAGCCAGCGCTCTTGATTTTCATGTTCTTCTTCCTTTTTTTTCCGCATCTTTCCTCCTTATTTTAAGGGGCTTGCGTCGCCCCCTCCACCGGCAAAGCTGGATGGAGCCTCCCCCTCAACGCTCGCTTTGCTCGCTTTAAGGGGCTTGCGTCGCCCCCTCCAAAGGCAAAGCCAAGAGGAAGGTTGAGGCTAAGGCATGAAGAAGGCTGAGGTTTAGCAAAGATTCCAACCTCGACCTTAACCTAAAACTAAACCTTAACCTGCTCTTCTCCCTCAACCTCAACCTCGACCTTAACCTTCTTCATTGCGGGTATCTACTTTTTGGGTCTCTTCTTCTGTGCCTCTGTCAGGAAACCTTCCAGTTTTTCCTGGATCATCCGCGGGTTATCCCCTGCAGCAATGGACATTATCCCTTCAATAATCAGTTCCCGGCTGATCCCTTCCATCCGGTTCTTCATCTTCAGTTTTCCGGCGATCGGCAAGAGAATCAGATTTGCCGTTAAGACACCATATACCGTGGCAACAAAGGCCGTAGCGATCCCGCTTCCCAGCTTTGTCGGATCTGCGAGGTTCTCCATCACGTGGATCAGCCCCATTACAGCGCCAAGGATCCCGAATGTCGGACAATAACCGCCGGCGGCCTCAAATAATTTTGCCGCCATTGCATAATGCTCCTCTCCAAAGGAGAGCTCCACCTCGAGTATCTCGCGGATTAGTCTCGGCTCGGTCCCATCCATCAAAAGCTGTAATCCCTTCTTTAAAAAAGGGTCCTTTATCTCCTTAATCTTCGACTCAAGGGCCAGTATCCCCTGCTTCCGGACAACATTGGCATATTCAACTATCTTTTCTATAAAGGCAACGGCATTATTATTTGGCGCCTTGACGGCCTCCAGCCCTAACTTCATCGCCTCAAGGAATTTAGGAAGCGTAAATTGGACCATCACCGCACCCATTGTTCCCCCTAATACGATAATAGCGGCGGTAAATTGGAGGATTGAGTGGACACTCCCCCCTTCCAAGGCCTGTCCCCCAACAAGTGCGCCCAGCCCAACAACCACACCGATGACCGTAAGGATATCCATAGATCAATCAAACCTGTCTATTTCCAGGGGCTTGCGTCGCCCCCTCCACCGGCAAAGCCAAGAGGAAGGTTGAGGCTGAGGCATGAAGAAGGCTGAGGTTTAGCAAAGATTCCAACCTCGACCTTAACCTAAAACTAAACCTTAACCTGCTCTTCTCCCTCAACCTCAACCTCGACCTTAACCTTCTTCATTGCGGGTATCTACTTTTCTCTATCTCCTATCGGCAAATTTTAAGCTGATCTTTAGGGCTTCCAGGATAGATAAATAAGATACGGGTTCGGTTTGAGACCATCATATTATATTAGTTTGACAATAGATCATCTTCGGATATAATCTAATAACCCTATGGATGTTATGTTAAACGATATTATCGATAAGCTTGAAGGGATTGGGTCCCTATCAAAGGATGAGGCCTTGTTCCTTGTCAGCCTCGATGATATCAGGCTCATCTCTTCTCTTGCCGAAAAGACAAGGAGGAGATACAAGGCTGAGCTTGTTGATCTCTGCTCTGTGGTAAGCGCCAAATCCGGTTCATGTTCGGAAGATTGTGCCTTTTGCGCCCAGTCGGTCCATTACCATACGGGTATATTGGAGTATTCGTTGTTTCCGGTAGATAAGATCGTTAAGGCTGCTGATGAAGCAAAAAAAAAAGGCGCAAGGAGGTTCTGCATATCAACTAGCGGCAGGGGGACAGGGAAGGATGATGAGATTTCAAGTATATGTGAGGCGATAGAAAAGATAAGGAATGAGGTTTCAATCTCGCCCTGCGCAACCCTCGGTTTGATGTCTTCTGACCATCTAAATGCCTTAAAAGAGGCCGGATTAAACAGGTACCATCATAACCTTGAGACATCGGAAGGTTATTACCAAAAGATATGCGCTACCCACTCTTTTTCTGAGAGGGTGGAAATGGTAAAGAGGGTTAAGGAATCAGGGCTCTCCGCATGTGTTGGGGGAATATTGGGGATTGGAGAAACCATGGAGGATAGGGTCGATCTTGCTATTGCTATCCGGGACCTCGATCCTGATTCTGTGCCCATAAATTTCCTGATGCCGATTATAGGTACCCCGCTTGAAGGTACAGCCGGACTTGGACACGATGAGGCATTAAGGTCTATTGCGCTATTTAGGTTCATTATGCCTTCAAAAGAGATAAGGGTCTGCGGCGGGAGGGTCACTGCCCTCGGTGAATCCCACAGACTAATATTCAACTTTGGGGCTGACGGCATGATGGTCGGAAACTATCTCACCCGATCCAGCGTCGATCCCAAAGAAGATCTGAGGATGCTCAATGATCTCGGCCTTGGTATAAGAGAGATAGATGTTTCCGGGCGAGATATCCAGGCTTAAAGGGAAAGGCCTTCTCCGCAGATTGTTAGTTGTCGAGCCGGGGGAGGGGTCAGGTCTTCTCATTGATGGAAAGAGTGTAGTCAACCTCTCTTCAAACAACTATCTTGGTCTTTGCACCCATCCCAGAATAAAAGAGGCATCTATCAGGGCCATAGAAAGATATGGCGCAGGGGCAGGGGCGTCAAGGCTCATCTCAGGTCATACAAAGATCATAAGGAAACTGGAAGAGCGGATTGCAGGATTTAAAAAAACCCGGGCAGCCCTTGTCTTTGGATCAGGCTACCTGGCCAATATCGGGATCATCCCATCCATAGTAAGTGAGGGAGACGCTATCATTGCAGACAGGTTAAATCATGCGTCTATCTTTGAGGGGTGCAGGATCAGCAGGGCAAGGCTTCTAATTTACAGGCATAAAGATATGACCCAGCTTGAGGAGATACTTAAACGGTATTCATCCTGCAAGAGAAGGCTTGTTATTACCGATGGCCTCTTCAGTATGGATGGCGATATTGCCCCCTTAAAGGATATCGTCTCTATTGCAAAGAGGTTTGGGGCGCTGGTAATGGTCGATGATGCCCAC
The DNA here is from genome assembly GCA_964648095.1 of uncultured Nitrospirota bacterium. Lineage (GTDB taxonomy): Bacteria > Nitrospirota > Nitrospiria > JACRHA01 > JACRHA01 > JACRHA01. The sequence continues at coordinate 15,824 of CAZYNY010000048.1, forward strand.
GCAACAGGGGTTCTAGGAAAGAGCGGGAGGGGCATAATGGAGCATCTCGGGATAAAAGATGGTGTTGACATCCAGATGGGGACATTGAGCAAGGCGATCGGGTGCTATGGCGGATATGTTGCAGGGGATAATGCACTTATAGATTATTTAATAAACAGGGCAAGGTCGTTTATATTCACAACAGGGCTTCCACCGGCTATTGCTGCCGCGGCTATCGCCGCATTCGACATCATTGAAGAGATGCCCTGGTTAAGGGAGAGATTATGGGAGAACAGAGGATACTACTTTAAGGCCGTAACAGGACTTGGCCTTGATACGGGGATGAGCGAGAGCCAGATAATTCCGGTCATGATTGGAGACGAGAAGAGGGGGCTTGAGTTCTCAGAAAGACTCCTTGAATTAGGCGTTTTTGCGCCTGTAATTAGGCCTCCCACTGTACCTAAAGGTAAGACAAGGATCAGGACATCTATTATGGCCACCCATACAAAGGAGGAGATTGATACAGGCGTAGATGCCTTAAAGAGGGCAGGAAGGGAAATTGGGATTATTTCATGAAGGCGGTCATTGTAACAGGCGCTTCCAGGGGCCTGGGTAGGGCCATTGCACTAAGATTCGGATCTGCCGGCTACAGTGTAGCCGTAAATTTCAGGGAAAGGATAAAAGAGGCGGAAGATGTGGCAGACAAGATAGAAAAAATGGGAGGCAGGGCCGTCTTGATAAAGGCCGATGTCAGGAATATTGACGACGTCTCGAAAATGATTGATTTAACCATATCCGCCTTCGGGAGGATTGATATCCTGATAAATAATGCCGCAATTAACAAAGACAGACTCCTGATCAGTATGGATGAGGATGACTGGAAGGAGATAATAGACACAAACCTAAAGGGCGCATTTAACTGCTTGAGGGCGGCCGCAGATATGATGGCAAAAAGCGGAGGCGGTCATATTATAAATATATCATCCTTTGCCGGTTTATCCGGAAGAAAAGGGCAGGCCTGCTATGCCGCTTCAAAGGCAGGGCTGATAGGACTATCGCGTTCTGCTGCGAAGGAGCTTGCCCGATCCAACATAATGGTAAATGTCATTATACCCGGCTTTATGGAAGATGGGATGGGAAGTGGCCTATCCTTAGATCAAAAGTATATTATCAAGAAGGACAATATACTTGGTGATCCTATAAGCGCACAAGGGGTGTCAGACTTCATATTCCACTTCACTTCTTCAACCGGAACTACAGGGCAGATATTCAATCTTGACAACCGGGTGATCTTTTAAAGATGTCTCGCGGGATATTCATTACAGGGACAGATACGGGTGTAGGAAAGACAGCAGTTGCGGCTGGGATTGCAATGATGCTCAAAGAGAAGGGGATCAACGTAGGCGTGATGAAACCCATAGAGACGGGATGCATGGTTAAGGAAGGGCGAATAAAAGCCCCTGGGATAGAACAGCGAGCGCAGTCGAGCGTAGGGAGGGGGAGGCTCCATCCGGCTTTGCCGGTGGAGGGGGATGGTCGCTCCCCTGGGATCGACGGGAGCTTTCTAATAGATGCTGCCGGGGTATCGGATGACCCTTCCACAGTCACCCCTTATCAGCTTAAGCAACCTCTTGCACCTATGGCCTCCGCAGAGATGGAGGGGATCAGCATAGACCTTCAAAGGATAAGTGATGCCTATAACCGCCTCTCTTCTTCCCATGACTTCATGGTGGTTGAGGGGGTTGGGGGGCTTATGGTGCCAATCAAGGATGACATATTCATATCTGATCTCATCCTCCTGCTAGATATTCCCATAATGATTGTTGCAAGGGTATCACTCGGCACCATAAACCATACGCTTCTTACTATAGAACATGCCAAAACAAAGGGGATCAGGATAGAGGGGTTGATAATAAACATAAACAAGAAGGAGATAGGATTGGTGGAGGAATCAAATATCAAGATACTTAAAGGGCTCTCAGGGATAGACAACGTTAATATAGTGCCATTTATCGAGGGGCTTGATATAGAAAATAGAGAGCTTGGCAGGCTCAGGGAGGTATTCTGCGAGATACCGCTAATAGACCTTTTATCATACCTGACATAGGCAATACATCTAATCTTATGTTGAAAAAGCTCCCGTTATTTGTAAGGCATACATTCTACCATGACCTGAAGGCCGGTATGTTGTTTGGGATTTTCGGCGGCGCATTCCTGCCATTTATTGCAATTGTAGGGAGAAAAATAGGCGCAACCGAATTCCAAATTGCGCTTTTGATATCAGCTCCATATGTAGCCAACGCATTCTCCATCTTCTGGACAGAGGATATCTTCGGCAAGGGGAGGGTCTGGTACACAGTCTGGCCCAATGTGACAGGAAGGGCTGTCCTTTTTGCCATGCTCTTTGTCTCCAGTCCGTTTAATTATACCATTATCATATTCTTGTATATGCTGGTAACAGCGATTGCCTTTCCTTCCTACGCCTCTGTCATGAAGACCAATTACCCTGAGAGGGAGCGGGGAAGACTGATGGGCTATATTAGGATCGGGACCGCATGTCTTTGGATAGTCTCTTCCATGGCTTCAGGATGGATACTGGAAAAAGGGACAGAGAATTATCGCTATATATTTCCGCTTGCCGCAATATTCGGCATATTATCCGCAATAGAATTCGGCAATATTAAGGTGAGGCGGGAAGGAAAGAATAAGGAGGGCTTTGCAGCCTTTTCCCATATCACAGCGCCATTAAAAAATATGCCCTTCCGCATTTTTTTGGTTATTTATTCTATTTTCGAGTTTGGCCTCCTGTTGAGTCTGCCTCTATACCCATTAATACAAGTGGACAGGGCGCATATACCAAATCTGACAGCAGGTGTCTTTGGAACCATATTTTCAGGTACATGGCTCATCGGCTTTTTCTTCTGGGGCCGCTTTATAGATAAGCATCCGCTCTCAAGTTTATTGTCGCTACTTTTCCTGGTCTCAACCACGATACCGTTTATCTATCTCCTTACATATAACCTCTGGTTCCTCTCCATTGCCCAAGGAATCTTAGGTTTTATATCCTCAGCAATTGAACTGATCGGCTATGTTGTAATTACGAGGATGGCATCTCCAAAGGAGACGCCCCGATATATGGCCCTGCACATTCTGTTAGGAGGTCTTCGTGGGGCAACTGCCCCATTTCTCGGCCCTATGATATTGAATGGTATAGGCGTAAAAACTGCCTTTGGAACTTCCATGGCCTTTATGGTTTCTGCGCTTATACTTGTAAGTAGGTATAAGTCTGTTTCGCTTTCTAAGTAAAAAATGTAAAAGACTGACTCTATCCTTCCTTGGACAATATTGCCCTTAATTCCTCTTCAAACTGGCTTGTATCCTTGAAGTCCTTATACACTGAGGCAAACCTTACATATGCAATCTTATCAAGGTCCATGAGCCGGTTCATTACCTCTTCGCCTACAATAGAGCTTGGTGTCTCTGTATCTCCCCTCTCAAGCAGCCTCTTCTCTATGTTGCCTGCAACCTCTTCGAGGGTCATGACACTTATGGGTCTCTTCTCGCAGGCCTTTTTAAGACCCTGGAGGATCTTCTGTCTGTCAAAAGTCTCCCGCCTCCCATCCTTTTTAATGACCATAAGGGACATCTCTTCAACCCTTTCATAGGTAGTAAACCTCTGCTTGCAAGAAAAACACTCCCTCCTCCTCCTTATAGCCTCCCCCTCCTTACTCAAACGGGAATCAACCACCTTGTCCTCGAGGGTTCCGCAGAAGGGACACTTCACCTTTTACTCCTTATTTTGGCTTAATTAGTCTATTCTTACAGGAAAGCGCCTGCAGATCCTGCCTACTTCCTTCTTCAGCCTCTTTTGTACTCCGCTGTCAGTTACATCTTCCAGGACATCACTTATAAGGCCCGCTATTATCCTCATCTCCTTTTCCTTCATCCCCCTTGATGTAACAGCCGGCGTGCCAAGCCGTATCCCGCTTGTCTTGGTGGGCGGTCTATTGTCGAATGGAACGGAATTCTTATTTATCGTAATACCCGCCTTCTCTAAGGCCGACTCCGCCTCATCCCCGCTTATATCCTTATCAGTCAGGTCTATAAGCATCATATGATTATCAGTACCCCCTGATATCACCTTGAATCCCATCTTGATCATAGCCCCTGCCAATGCCCGTGCGTTAGCCACAACCTGTGCCTGATACCGCTTAAAGGACTGTGTACCCGCCTCCTTCAATGCAACGGCCTTTGCAGCAATAATATGCATAAGCGGGCCGCCCTGAATACCCGGGAATATCGCCTTATCAATTGCCCTGGCATATTCCACCCTGCACATGATTATCCCGCCTCTTGGGCCCCTGAGGGTCTTATGAGTTGTGGTAGTGACAAAATCGGCATATGGGATAGGGTTTGGGTGAAGCCCGGCAGCAACAAGTCCAGCTATATGGGCCATATCCACAAGAAGATATGCCCCGACCTCATCGGCAATTCTTCTGAACTTCTTAAAATCAAGCACCCTTGAATAGGCACTTGCCCCGGCAATTATCATCCTTGGCCTGCATTCTTTAGCAAGGCTCAGGACCTTATCGTAATCAATGAGGCCGGAGATCCTGTCCACCCCATAAAAACATGTCCTGTAAAGGCTTCCAGAGAAGCTTACCGGGCTCCCGTGGGTGAGGTGTCCCCCGTGGGCAAGATCCATCCCCATTATGGTATCTCCAGGCTTAAGCACCGCAAAATATACGGCCATATTTGCCTGGGACCCTGAATGGGGCTGGACATTTACATGCTCGGCGCCAAATAGCGCCTTTGTCCTCTCAATGGCAATAGATTCAACAATATCTACGTGTTGACAGCCGCCATAATACCTCTTGCCCGGATAACCTTCCGCATACTTGTTTGTAAGTATAGACCCTGAGGCCTCAAGTACTGCCATGCTCGCATAATTCTCCGAGGCAACAAGGATGATCTGCTCCAATTCCCTCTTTGCCTCAAGTTTTATGGCCTTATCTATCTTAGGGTCTTTTTTACCCAGTATCGACATCTCTTTTACTTTTTACTTTTACCTTGTTTATTCTGTCCTCAACCTCGACCTTAGCCTCAACCTTCCTCAACCTCTCTCTGCTTCATTAATCTTTTTTCGATCTCGTTGATCTTCTCTATCCTTCTCGTATGCCTGCCCCCTTCAAAATCGGTCTTAAGCCATATCTTTACTATATCCAGCGCTAACTTGTAATCAAGCACCCTCTCTCCAAGCACAAGGACATTTGAGTCATTGTGCAGCCTGCTTATCTTTGCAGTAAATGTATCATAGCAGAGGGCTGCCCTTACACCGGGAAACTTGTTGGCCACAATAGACATTCCTATGCCTGTACCACAAACAAGTATTCCCCTGCCGGCCTTTCCGTCTGAAACGGCTTCAGCTACCCTTATACCGTAATCAGGGTAGTCTACAGGGTCCTTGTTGTCTGTACCCAGATCATCAACCTTGATAGACATACCATCAAGAAGTTTTATTATCTTCTCCTTGAGGTCAACTCCGGCATGGTCAGAGGCAATTGCAAAATTCACTAAAATCTCCAAAAAGGATTCAAAATAGTAGCCAATCCTATAATTTTTGTCAAGGCTAATAAACTTGCCTTTTGGGTCTGGTTTGATTATTATAATTTCTTGAGGTTTATTGATGACATTTGAACCAGGTTGTCTTGCCACAGGAATAGGAAGTCTCCCGTATCTGGAACCGTCTAAGGCAGTAGATACTATATTCGCCAATATGCCGGAGATCCCCTTCTGGCCGCAACTACCAAAAAAGGGAATAATGGAAGGGATGATAGGGCAGTTTGGCGAGTCGTTGCCGGCCCTCAGGTACGACAAAGCAAAAGACAGATATTATTTCGATACAATTTCGGACCTCTCAGGAGAACTCGAGGTCTTCTATCAGAGTTACATAGACAAGAACTATTCTTCTTTTTCAATAAGCGAGAATAACGCAGCAGGTTTACATGAGGTGATAACCCGCTTAAGAAAAGAAAGGCCTCTGAAGGCAAGATATATAAAGGGGCAAATAACAGGGCCGATTACGTTTGGTATT
>CAZYNY010000049.1:0-21870 GCA_964648095.1 uncultured Nitrospirota bacterium
ATTCATCAATATGCGAATTGTCGGACAGCCTGCCAGGGGAGGGGAATTTCTGAGGTTCGTCACCGTCAATGCTATTTTTCGGAATGACATTTCACCTGATTCGTACATCCCTGCTGCGGGTTCATTTAGTCATTTCAGGCCTAAACCAAAGAAAACAGATACCGATAAATATATGTAGCACAGGTAACAACAAAGACAAAAATTGTCAGCTTGATTGGACGATGGGAGCTTTAAATTATAATCTTATTGCTGATGAGCTATAAGAAATAATCTTTTAAAAATAAGGAGTTATTTATATTTCTAATTACATTTACCAATACCTGGTAAGCAAATTGCTTCAATATACAATAAGCCAATGTCATTTAAAGAGGGATGGTATGCCTGAGAGCATAGAATCACAGATTCTTGACAAGACAGAAATCAATGTGGTAAACTTTTGCCGTCTTTTCCTTGAATACTTGATTAATCTAAGCTTAATTTATTTAATTTTTTATTTTATTGTCTAAATCACTTAACAAGGAGGTCTTAGATATGGGAAAGAAAAAAGAGACCTACACTGTAATGATTCTTCCAAATCCAACATCTACCATACTTCGTTTCTGCATAACCAAGAAGACATTAAAGGTTGCTCTGTGCGCTGCATCTATCTTTACGCTCCTCTTAATTGCGTTTATGTTTAACTACATATCCATGGCTGACAGGGTTTGGGAGTTAAATGCCCTCAGGAAAGAGGCTACCTCCCAGAGGATATATATCCAATCTTTCATGAAGACGATGGATGATATTAAAGGACAGATGGAACGGATAAAAGAACTGGATGCCAAGCTTAGAGTCATAACTAATCTTTCGCCGCCGGCCGAACAGACTAAACCTGCCGGAATGGGTGGCAGGGAAGAGACACCCGTGGAAGAAATAGAGATGGAAAGGACGTCTCCTGCAGAGGCAACTACCCAGGAAGAGAATAACATCACTGTGGTTAATGAGGAGCTGGTAAAGGGCATGCAGGAGGACCTTAAAAGATTCAGTGGAGAGGCCGAGCAGCAGGAATTGAGCCTGAGTAAACTGATGGAGGCAATAAAGGAGAAGCAGACGAAATGGGCATCCACACCTTCTATCTGGCCTGTTAATGGAGGATATGTCACATCAGGGTTTGGTTTGAGGATCTCACCGTTTACGGAGAAGCTCTCTATGCATACCGGGTTGGATATTGCCGCAAGACCTGATACGCCGGTTATGGCGCCTGCAGGAGGAAGGGTGATGTTCGAAGGTAATGATGGCGGGCTCGGAAAGGTTGTAAGGATCGATCATGGTTATGGCCTTCAGAGCGTCTATGGACATCTTTCGAAGACTAATGTAAAGATCGGACAGAGGATAAAAAGGGGGTCTATAATAGGATTTGTCGGAAATACCGGGCACAGCACAGGTCCCCACCTTCATTACGAGGTCATACAAAATCAGAGACCTGTCAATCCCACCAGGTATATCTTAAATTAATAAATGCCCACTCCAACCTTCTTCTAAATCTTTTTTTTCGCCTTCCGGAGGATCTATCCCACGATTATTCTTCCCTTAAAGGGCCTCGTTATCTTTAAGTAACTGGAATAAACCGCTTATGGTAATTTCAAGATCGTTATGTTATATTGATATCTAAATTCAATCAAGCGCACAATGATGGGATCAATATTAAGTAAAATATTCGGAAGTCATAACGATAGAGAATTAAAAAGGCTATACCCTATATTGGGCCATGTAAATAGCCATGAATCTTCCTTGTCCGCACTAACAGACAGCGAACTTAAATCCAGGACCGATCAGTTCAGAAAGAGGCTCGGTGATGGTGAGACCCTTGACCAGATCCTTCCGGAGGCATTTGCAGTTGTGAGAGAGGCATCAAAAAGGGTGGTCGGCATGAGGCATTTTGATGTCCAGATCATAGGGGGGATCGTACTTCATGAGGGAAAGATAGCTGAAATGAAGACCGGAGAGGGAAAGACACTTGTTGCAACCCTCTCCTTATACCTTAATGCCCTGACAGGTAAAGGGGCACACCTGATTACAGTTAACGACTATCTTGCAAAACGTGATGCCCAGTGGATGGGCCCTATTTATCATTTCCTGGGCCTCTCAGTGGGGATCATTCAGCATGAGGCGGCATTTATCTTCGATCCTTCCTGCATAGCGCCTGATCCGCGCCTTCAGTGCCTGCGCCCGGTGGCGAAGAGAGAGGCATACAATGCGGATATAACATATGGAACAAATAATGAATTCGGTTTCGATTATCTAAGGGATAATATGGTTACCGATATATCCCACTGTGCCCAACAGGAACTCCACTATGCAATAGTAGATGAGGTGGACAGCATCCTGATAGATGAGGCAAGGACCCCGCTGATCATATCAGGTCCTTCTGAGGAATCAACAGACAAATATTACAAGATAAATAAGATTATCCCGCAGTTAAAGGAAGGGACAGACCATACCATTGAGGAGAAGACCAAGACCGCAATGCTTACAGAGGAGGGAAATGCAAAGGTTGAGCGTCTCCTCGGGGTCGATAACCTTTACGATCTATCCAATATGGACCTTGTGCACCATGTTATCCAGGCATTAAGGGCCTACACCCTTTTTAAGCGCGATGTCGACTATGTCGTAAAGGATGGAGAGGTTATTATAGTTGATGAGTTCACCGGAAGGCTTATGCCTGGAAGGAGATGGAGCGATGGACTTCACCAGGCAATCGAGGCAAAGGAGGGTGTCAGGATAGCCGAGGAGAACCAGACCCTGGCAACAATAACCTTCCAGAACTATTTCAGACTATATGAAAAACTCGCAGGAATGACCGGCACAGCTGATACAGAGGCGGCAGAGTTCAATAAGATCTATAACCTTGATGTGGTTGTTATCCCGCCCAATAGAAAGATGATAAGGGTTTATTATCCGGATCTGATCTACAGGACCGAAATGGAGAAGTTTGATGCCGTTACAAAAGAGATAACAGATCTCCATAAAAAGGGCCAGCCTGTCCTGCTTGGAACCATCTCTATTGAGAAATCCGAGAGATTAAGTTCCATGCTGAAGAAGGCCGGGATAAAACATACTGTGCTGAATGCAAAATACCATGAGAAGGAGGCGGAGATAATCGCCCAGACAGGCAGGATGGGCTCCGTCACTATTGCAACAAATATGGCAGGCCGGGGTACAGATATCCTCCTGGGAGGCAATCCTGATTTCCTCTTCAAGCGGATTTTAAAGGAAAAGGAGATGATCCCTGATGAACAAAAGAAGGAATACGAGAAGATAAAAAGGGAATGTGAGGCCGAGAAGGAGAAGGTAGTCTCACTCGGGGGGCTCCATATAATAGGCACCGAGAGGCATGAGAGCAGGCGCATAGATAATCAGTTGAGGGGCCGGTCGGGAAGACAGGGGGATCCCGGTTCCTCCAGGTTTTACCTTTCCCTTGAAGACGATCTGCTGAGGATCTTCGGATCCGACAGGATATCAGGCCTCATGGAGCGTCTCGGTATGGAAGAAGGCATACCGATCGAACACAGGATGGTTACAAGGGCGATAGAAAACGCACAAAAGAAGGTTGAGGCCCATAACTTCGATATCAGAAAGCAGCTCCTTGAATATGACGACGTAATGAATAAGCAGAGAGTGGTAATCTACAAACAGAGGCGGAACCTCCTGCTCGGCGATGGCTTGAGGGATGAGATCTTTAACATAGCAGATGAACTGACAGATAAGATGGTTTCGGCTTGCTGCAATGAAGATTCATACCCGGACGAATGGGATCTAAAAGGGCTTGTGGATGTCGCTTCAGGACAGTTCTCTGTAACCATAGATAGCATAGATGAATTGAAGGAGAAAGGGATTGATGTTATTAAGGAATATCTAAGGAAGATGGTAGAAGCGGCATACTCTAAAAAAGAGGAAGAGTTTGGACAAGAGGTCCTGAGACAGATCGAACGGATGGTTATGCTGAGGGTAATTGACAGCAACTGGAAGGATCACCTCCTATCCATGGACTATCTTAAGGAGGGGATCGGATTAAGGGGTTACGGACAGAAGGATCCACTTATCGAGTACAAGCGTGAAGGGTTTGAGCTCTTCTCTGATATGATAGAGAGGATAAAGAGCGATGCCATTACCAGCCTCTTCAGGATACAGAAGGTTAGTGAACCTCAGGCAATGGCAGCATCAATCCAAGGGAGAGAACAGAAATGGCAGACGAACAGGGGTGACACACCGGCACAGAAGACCGTACATAGGGATGGGAAGAAAACCGGAAGGAATGACCCCTGTATCTGCGGGAGCGGAAAGAAGTACAAGAGGTGTTGCGGGGTATAACTACACCCTTACTATATATACCGGGTAAATGAAGACAATGAAGCAAGATAAGCTTGAAAAGAGGATAGAGGCGCTAAAGCAGGAAAATACAAGACTCACCGGAGTCCTAAAACAGAGGACAAAAGAGCTCTCCTTTTTCATAAATGCAGGAAAGGCCCTAACCTCGACCCTGGAGTTCAAGAAGGTGCTGAGGATTATAATGGAGAAGGCGCAAAAGCTCACAAGGTGCGAGGCATGGTCGCTCCTCCTGATAGATGAGGCCTCTCAGGAACTATTCTTTGAACTGGTAAAAGGCAAAAAAAATGCGGAGATAAAAAACCTCAGGCTCAAGATGGGAGAGGGAATTGCAGGATGGGTGGCTAAAAATGCCGTTCCCCTTATAGTCCCTGATGCAAAATCGGACCCTAGGTTCAATGACAGTATAGACAGGATTATAAAATTTAAAACACGTTCTGTCCTCTGTGTGCCGATAATCAATAAGAGCAAGACTATAGGCATTATCGAGATGATAAACAAATCAGACGGAAGAAAATTTGACAATTACGACCTTGAACTCCTGTCAAAACTCGTAGATCAGGCAGCAATAGCGCTTGAGAGGTCATACCTCTACCAGCAGATGGCAGACCTCGCAGTGACAGATGACCTGACCAAACTCTTCAACTTCAGGTACCTGGACCAGACCCTTGATATCGAGATCAGGAGATGCCAGCGCTACGGTTCCTTTGTCTCGCTCATATTCTTTGATATGGACTATTTTAAACGCGTAAATGACACCCATGGGCATCTGATGGGAAGCAAGGTCTTAATTGAGGTTGCACAGATCCTTATTGATAATCTCAGGGATATAGATATTATAGCCAGGTATGGCGGGGATGAGTTCGTTATTGTCCTTCCGGAGACAGATGTGACAACCACTGTCAGGATCACGAAAAGGCTATGGAAGGCGATAAGAGAGCATGAATTCTTAAAGGAGGAGCATTTCGGCGTGAAGCTTACCGCAAGCTTCGGTATTGCCGGATATCCTGACCATGCCAAGATAAAGAAGGATCTCATCCGCCTTGCAGATCAGGCAATGTATAAGGCAAAGAATAGCGGCCGCGACAATATCTGTATAGCCGAAAAATAGCCTTTAGGATACTGCATAAAGTCCACAGCCTATAGCGCCATTGTATTGCGGGTATTTTAATGTAACCACTTTTGCGCATAGTCTTTCCTCAAGCATCATTTGGAGCGCATAAATCCGGCCGCCGCCGCCTGCAAGAACAACCTTTTCGCTCCGATGCTTATTCAACATAGGCATAATTCTCTTCAGTATGGTCATGTTGACGCCGGCACAGAGCCTTTCAATTAAAACCCCCTCTGTCATCTTACCGATCAGCTCCGACTCCCCAAATACCGCGCACGTGGAATCGAGCTCAACAGGGTCTGTATGATGCCTTCCAAGCTCCTCGATATCAACACCCAATACAGTTGCCATATTTTCAAGGTACCTGCCGCAGCTTGCCGCACACTTGTCATTCATTGTAAAATCCTCAATCCTCCCGTCCCTCACCAGCATAACCTTAACATCTTGACCCCCAATATCGAGGAGCGTAAAATCTCTGAAACCGGTCTGATATACAGCACCCCTTGTATGGGCCTTTATTTCCGGTATTACGTCGGTCCCATTTATTCCGGCTGCGTTCCTTCCATAACCGGTTGCCACAATCCTTAATGGATCCACTTCGGAGAAACCGATCTTTTTGTAATCGACCATGATCCTTTCTCCCTCCCTCTTTATATATCCCCTGTAGAAAACAGCCGTATCAAATGTCTTCATTGTAGTGATTTCCATCTCCTCCGCCGAAGGGATACTCGAGATGGAGACGATCTTTACAGATCTGCTTCCCAGGTCCATACCGATAAACATAATTACTATCCCCTGAGCCCCTTCCTATCCTTTAGCATATCTATAAACCCCTCTATCCTGATCTTGGACCTTTCATCTAAAGGACCTGGCCTGTCAAACTCAAGGGTAAGGATTGATTTATCTATATCTCTCCTGAATAGCATATCCTCAATCTGATGATGGCAAAAGGACTGAACATAGTGTATGATTCCGTCGATCCTGCGCCGTAACACCTCCATCTTTATATCATTTATCCTGTCCAGAATGTCATAGGGGTATGTATATAATAAGTACTGTTCGACAAGTCCATCCGTTTCATATGGCATGGAAAACTGTCTCTGGATCTCATTGAAGACCACCTTCGCCCCCAGTCCTTCTGTATATCTGTACAGATCGGAAACAATTGGAGGTATACCTATGAATCCTATCCTGGGCCTCTCTTGATCTGTCAGATGTGGTTTGCTGCTGATCGTATTTAATACTACATCTATCTCTCTTTCAAACCTGTCCAGGTCTCCGAGCATATCTGTAGTATTAATCAGGAATAGATGGTTATCCTCCCCTGATACAAGATCAGACCTCCATGTTATCTCGTCTATATATCTGATCTTTCTCCTGATCTGATCGATCCTCTTCTTTGCCCTGGAAACATCTGCCCATCCCACCCCGAGCCTGTCCATAAGCCGCTCCATCTCAAGCTTGAGAAGGTTTGGGTCCCTGGAAGATGGATAGGCAAATGGGATCACCCTTTTCCCTCTGGATCTTAATACCTCCATCAGGGAGTGATTCTGGCTGCAATCCCCCTCTGTTACAGCTATTATCTCGCTGATCCCGGATCTTACGGCAACTGAGTAGAGGCCCTTTATCCATGCGCAGGAATTCCTTGGAAATCCATCCATCTCAGCTGAATCAACGAGGGAGTAAGGGTCCTTGTCGGTCATGAAATTGTTATTTAAGTCTACAGGAATCCTCTCGGCGGCATAGAGGATCTCTATGGGGATGGTAGATGTTATTCCGATCTTCTGATTCATATATGATTATGATAAGTGTGAAATACTTGCAAGTCAAGAAAGAGAAAGGATACTGATAAATTAAGTCTTTGGAGGCTCAGCAAGCTCTGCCAATGCCGGCCTCTCTTCGTCCAGGCTTACGAGTCTTTCACTAAATCGGTCCAACCTCCGGTTGGCCTCCTGATATTTTCCTACAGCATTATTAAGATGCGATCCTATCACCTCAAACTCCTTCCTGAAGCGCTCAAAATCACCCTTTAGCCTTTCAATCTGGCTTATAATAATCTGAGCCGACCTCTCAATACGAAGACCCTTTAATCCCAGAAGTATGGCCTGAAGATATGCATAAAAGGAGTTAGGAGACACGGGTACTATCTTCTTCTTGAGGGCATACATGGCTACTGCATCATCATCACCAAATGCCTCGTCCTTTATTATGGTCTCGTAATAGACATTTTCTGCGGGGATATACATAAGCGCAAAGTCAAATGTCCCTTCATCGGGCAATATATATTTATTGGCTATTGTGTCTATATGTTTTTTTACGTCAGAGTTAAATTTCTTTCTGGCCGCTCGCTTTTCATCATCTGAACTGCTTTCAATAAGCCTCTTGAAGTTTTCAAGCGGGAATTTTGAATCCACAGGCACCAGGCCCTGGCCGAGATGTATTACGGCATCTACCCTATCCCCTGTCTTAAACTGGTATTGCAGGGAAAAGTGTGTGGGGGGAAGTATCTGTCCTAATAAATCGCCAAGAAATAACTCGCCAAGACCCCCCCGGAGTTTAGGGGATCTCAGGATCTCTTGAAGGCTTGATATATCCTTTCCTACCTCAAATACCCTCTTTGTCGCCTCTGATAGCTCCCCTAAGTTCTGCCTTACTTCACCTACGACCTTTGCCGCATTGTCAAGCCTTGTCCCTATCTGGCCGGTCGAATTCTGCATCTGCTGGGACATACTTGAGAGCTGTGTATTAACCTGAGATGTAATATTGGAAAGCTGCTGGTTTATGTTTGACGTGCTGGTCGAAAGGCTGTCATTTAGCTGTCCTCTGAGTGAATCGATCTGCTGGTGCATCAGGAGGATGGATTGGTCAGGCCTTTTTTTTGAGATGATGTTAAATAGCAGCAATATGATAAGGCATGCAAGGAGTATAATAATTATAATATCCATATCTCAGTTCGATCTCAATTTCGGCAAATATATCAGCCGATCCTAATGATGTCAAGGACGAGTCCACTATCAATTCTATGAATTCCATGGAGCTTATTTTATTCATAAAACTTGACAAGACCTTTTCCTTTCCCTATTCTTGTAACAATTGTTACTAAACAGTAATCATGGTATTTATAGTATATAGCTAATATTTCTTGGGTTTTCAATGAGTTCAAATATTCCATTAGTCCGGCATCCCTTTTGCGTCCTGTTACTAGTGGGATATGTATCCCTCCTTCCGAAGGCGGATAATGGAGGGAAAGGGGAGCCGAATATAACAAAAAAGGAGGTCAAACATGGATTTAGAAGGCACAGGACAGAAACATACCGGCAGGGTTTTGGTGGTCGATGATGAACCCGATGTTCGGAAGGCAGTACGCTTAACACTAACCAAGGCCGGCTATGAGGTTGTAGAGGCTGAGGATGGGCAAAAGGGGATAGAGGCTATTAAATCCGGGTATAACCCGCTGAAGCTTGATGTAGTTATCTGCGATATCCAGATGCCGAAGATCAATGGGATGGAGGCTATCGCATATTTCCGGTCACAATTTCCATCGGTTCCGGTAGTAGTCATAACAGGCAAACCAAATCTTCAGGGGGCTACCACCCTTTTCAAGCAGGGGATAGTAGAGTATCTGCTCAAGCCGGTTGCGCCGGAAAAATTAGTCGAAGTGGTGAATAAGGCAGTGAAGGAGCGGGCGCCCTTTAAGGGTTAACCAATAACACCGGCCTGACGTCACAGAAATGTCTGCTTGTCGATCAGATGAGGTTCCGGAGGGCGGGAACATCCCCGCCCTTATATCTCCTAAATTAAAGAAATAACCTATGTAAAAGTTAGATTGAGATTGCTATGAAAAAGAAACACCATGTACTCATTGTTGAAGATGAACCCCTGATGAGGATGTCTATCGCAGAATCATTAAGACATGAAGGATACCTGGTAACCGACGTAAACACAGGGAGTGAAGGGCTCGATCTGGCTCAAAGCAAAAATTATGATGCTGTAATCACCGACCTAAAACTTCCAGGGGCTGATGGGATAGAGATATTAAAGGCATCGATGCGCTCATCCCCTGTTACACAAGTAATTATCATTACTGCCTATGCCTCAATCCAAACCGCAGTTGAGGCGATGAAAGAGGGGGCGCGGGACTATCTCACAAAACCTTTTTCTACAGAAGAACTGCTCTTGATACTCAAGAGGTCTATTGAATATAAGGAAATGGAAGAGGAAAATATCTATTTAAGGCAACAGGAGGCAAAGCTTGCAGTAGTGGCTAAGATTTTGGGGAACATCAGTCATGATGTAAAAAATCTCCTGATGCCGGTACTGACAGGCGTAAAGCTCCTGGATACAGAACTCAAAGAGCTATTTGAAAGGATACCTGCTAACAAATCATCCAATCTCTCTCAAAGCCGGACGATGTGTGATGATGTCCTGGAGATGCTGAGAGACTCAACCAGGCGTTTTCAGGAGAGGATGAAGGAGATTGCGGATGTTGTAAAAGGGATAATATCCCCTCCTCAATTTGAACCATGTCAGGTGGCAGAGGTGGTCGATGGCGCCATAAAGACCTTAGGTCTGCTTGCCGCAGAGAAAAAGATCTCTCTGGCTGCCGAAGGACTCAATAACCTTCCACCCGTTCAGGGAGACAAACGCCGCCTATTCAACGCCTTTTATAACCTTATCAATAACGCTATTGAGGAGGTCCCTATGGGCGGCTCCATAATCGTTCGCACGAACGGGGTTTCCAGCACAGGGATGTTGCAGATATCTGTAACAGACAATGGCCGCGGAATGCCGCCGGATGTACGCGACAGCCTCTTCTCTGTCAGGGCAATAAGCCGGAAGCCCGGCGGGACCGGCCTGGGGACGCAAATTATCAAGGATGCCGTGGATCTTCATCATGGCCAGATCAAGGTCGAAAGCAAGGAGGGGGCAGGGACTACATTCCTCCTGAGTCTTCCCATTCAACAACCAGAAGAGAGTGAAAGATAGGGCTGGGAAAATAAAAACTAGCTTGAAATTGTGAAATGTGTACGGCCTGGCCACTCTTCCTTTTTTCCTTGACAAATTAGGCAATTTGAGAGATTATATCCCAGTTATGTATTTTACCTAGTCTGTAGGCAATAAGGTGGCGGCGGAAGAATAAAGTTATATTTAACGTGAAATTAAGCTGTCTTTATAAAATGAGGATGCATGGGTGCAGGAAAAATCTTATACCAGGGCCTTGGGGGCAGGGGTTCGCAAAAGGCATTACCACAGAACAGAAAAGGACAAGGTTATTGATTTCGTTGTCCAGCTTGAGGTAAAAATAGAGGGTGCATGGAGGCAAGTAATTCGGTATGATTGCAGTCATGACTTTGCTCATATAGACCGCTATAATATCTTGGGTGAAAAAGAAAGGGAGCAACTCTATCTCACGTATGCAGAGTACCTAACCCTGGCGGATGAAGATATTAATATCAACTGGAAAATTTACAAAGATAACTTTTTAAAGGGAGGATATCCATGAATACCCTTGAAAGAAGAAACAGCCTCCTGGGTATGGAGTTTGATCGTTACATTAAAGAGCATCCAGAATTTACGGAGAGGATTCCTGATAATGCCCAGGTTATCCTTCTTTTAGAAGGAGATGAGGAATTCAATAAGTGGAGTATCCGCGTAGGGAAAGAACAGGCCGAAATTAACCAGCCTATTGTTTATGTAACCATAAAGAAGCTCGGCCCGGCTCATTCAAGGATTGAAGAGTTGGAGATGGTAGGGGGATAGATACTATCGACAAATTGAGCCTAATCGCCTTTAAGTCCTAGATATTTTCTAAAAAGGTTTGAGACGGGCTAACCAAAGAGGTTAAAGATTCCTCTTAAGCGATTCTTCTTCCTGCATAAACAGTATACCTGGACAATCATTAAAGTCTTGCAGCGTTTGGGCTATTGAAATATAATTCCCTGACAGTCTAGATCTACAAGAAGAGACAAGTAATAAGCATGCCAAGAATTAACGAAGCCACAGATACAGATTTAAAGGTAATTGAAAGATTGCAACAACTCGGTTGGAAGTGGGAAGATACCTTGCTCTATCAGCAGGAGTATACATAAACTCCCTCGCCCCTTGCGGGAAAGGGCTGAGGTGAGAGGGACTATATTGAAATTCCTATGCCCGAGCTTACTTGGATAGACAAGGATGAGCAGCCGAGGATTCTGCTGGATCAGCAAGCTGGAGTTTCAGGAAAAGATGCGTAGGATGAGATTGAAAGTAAACAGGAGCTGTTCATTAGCGAAATGGAATGAAATCTATCTCTCCATGCATGCATTTAAGCGGAGGTTTAAATGAGGTCTTATGCCCATACGCAACACAATATTCGTGGGTCTCTCTGGCATCGTTGGGATTTACATTTTCATACACCAAGCTCATTTGACTATAATGATAAAGGCATAACAGATAATCAGATTATCGAACTTCTGATCGAAAGTAGGGTCCGCGTTGTAGCCATTACAGATCACCATACAATTGATGTTGCTCGTATTCAAGAATTACAGCGACTCGGTGGTGATCGCCTCACTGTGCTACCGGGTATCGAACTGAGAGACGACCATGGCGGCGATCCTATAAATTATATTTGCATATTCCCAGAAGATTGTGATGTCGATCATGTATGGACAACACTTCAAGGCAGTTTGGGATTAACGTCAGCATCAATTCGCGACAAAGGAGGCAACGAAAAAGTCTATGTTCCTATTGAGAAAGGTGCGAAGCAAGCACGAGAGCTTGGGGGGATAGTATCGATTCATGCCGGGGTTAAAAGTAATTCAATCGAGGGCATTAAGAACAATGAGCAGTTTCAACAGCGGATTAAATATGACATCACAAAGACGTGGGTCGACTTAATGGAGATCGGGCAACTCAAGGACATCGACGTTCATCTAAAAATCATCTTTCCCGCAACAGGCCTGGACAAGCCGCTAATTATTTGCTCTGACAATCACAACGTTAAAGAGTACTCGATCAAAGTACCACTCTGGTTTCGAGCTGATCCAACCTTTCGCGGGTTGCTTATGGTACTACGAGAACCGCATAACCGCGTATACATAGGAGCCAGACCTCAGGAAACAGCACGCGTAGAGCAGAATCCGACCAAATACATTCGAGGTGTTTCTTTTCATCGCAAAGAGGAGGCGCCTGTTTCCGGGAAATGGTTTAACGGAAACATTGTCTTTAACCCTGGCCTGGTTGCTATAGTCGGAAACAAGGGTAGCGGCAAGAGTGCGCTTGCTGACACGATTGGGCTTTTAGGTGCCACGAAGAACGAAGAATCCTTTTCTTTTTTGGGCAAAGGACGCTTTCGTCATCCAACGGCGGGCTACGCGAAACACTTTGACGCTACGATCGAGTGGGTGTCAGGAGAGAAAGTCACCCGATGCTTAGCCGACACCATCAAGCTGGAGGAAGTCGAACGTCTTAAATACTTGCCTCAAGACCATATCGAGAGAGTATGTAATGAGCTTGTTGGGATTGGCGAAGAAGGCTTTGAACGGGAGCTTAAGTCGGTCATATTTTCACATGTCCCGGAGGCTAAACGGATAGGCCACTCTTCACTCGATGAGTTAGTCCGCTTTCAAACGGGTGAAAAGCAGAAACGGATAGATTCTCTTCTCAAACAACTACGAGAGACCAGCCGGTCAAGGGCTATTCTCGAAGAGCAAGCAGACCCATCTAACTTGCTCGAACTATCGGAGAAGATTAAGCGGCGCGAACTGGAACTTGAAGCACATGATAAAGCAATTCCGGAGAAAAAACCAGATCCGGAGGAAAGCATTGGGAAAGTTGCTCCGGATAAAGCTCTAATCCAAAACCTCTCCTCAGTAGAAGAGACAAAAAATACTCTTAGCACACGAATAACCAATGAAATTGATACGCTTAGAAATATGGAACGCCGCCACGCCATAGCAAAACTGTTAATCGAGAAACTCAATAATTTCCAAAAAGATTTTGATGTCTTTAAAGCCTCATTACTCGAAGATGTTACTGAGCTTGGCCTGTCCGTGGATGATCTTGTGGCTTTATCTATCAAGGCTGCTAAGCCCGAAAAAATAAGAGAAGAAGCATTGAACATCATAGTTACTGTAAATAAACTTCTCGATAACGTCGATCCACCTGGCCTACGACAACAACTAGTTATTGCCGAAACAAAGATCGAAGAGCTTCAGTTACAACTCGACGAACCCAACCGCATCTATCAGACATACCTAAAGGACTTAGCTGCATGGCAGGAAAAGCATGCAAAGATTGAGGGGAGTAAAGACGATCCTGAGTCGTTGAATGGACTCCGAGCCGCATTGGCATCTATAGACGATTTACCCTTGAAAATTGCTGAACTAAAGGCTGAGCAAATTAAACTGGCGCTTCAGATCCATACGGAAAAGATAGCACAGACTGCAATATATCGTAACTTATATGATCCAGTTCAGAATTTTATCGATAACCATGAACTTACGAAAGATAAGTTACATCTCGAATTCCGGGCAGAGTTAATTAACGAAGACTTTGCCGGTCGGCTACTTGGGATATTGAACCTTCATCGACGCGGTAGTTTCATGGGGATTGATGAAGGACGTGAAAGGGTCGAGAAATTTATTCAGTCCGCAAAGTGGGAGAATGCAGAGTCGGTTCGGACTTTCCTCGATAATGTGGACACGGCTCTCCATGTGGATCAGCGAGAGAATCCACCTACCTCAACGCAACTCAAGGATCAGCTTATAAAAGGTAGAAAGCCAGAGGAAGTATTTGATTTATTATATGGACTGGAATACATAAAGCCGAGATATATTCTTCGATGGGAGGGGAAAGATATTGCCATGCTGTCTCCTGGCGAGCGTGGAACGTTATTGCTGGTTTTTTATTTGCTTATCGATCTGGGCGACATGCCCTTGGTTATTGATCAACCAGAGGGTAATCTCGACAATCACACGGTAGCCAAAGTCTTGGTTGACTGTATTAGGGAGGCACGAAAGAAGAGACAGGTCTTTATTGTCACGCACAATCCGAACCTCGCTGTCGTTTGCGATGCCGATCAGGTTGTCCACGCAAGCATGGAAAAGGACAAGGGGAATGTGATTACATATACAACCGGGGCATTGGAAAATCCGGCCATGAGCAAGTATGTAACCGATGTGTTGGAAGGTACGCGTTGGGCATTTGATGTGAGAGGTTCCAAATATGATGTTGGGAAATAGACATGAGTGATAGAAAGTCAGGGACCAAACTTGAACTCACATGGATTGGCAAGGATGAGCAGCCAAGGCTGGAACCGCGGATATTGATTGAAGACCCGGAGAGGTCTTATTCTTACCAACCACCCCCTGCCCCCTCCTTAACCAAGGAGGGGAGTTTAAATAGTTTCAAAAGCTCCCCTCCTATTTTAGGAGGGGATGAAGGGGTGGTAAATAATTACGCTGGTAACATGCTCATTCACGGCGATAACCTGCTTGCCCTCAAAGCGCTTGAGCAGGATTTTGCAGGGAAGATAAAGTGCATCTACATTGATCCGCCGTATAATACCGGCAATGCCTTTGAGCATTATGATGACGGACTGGAGCATTCAATATGGCTGAGCCTGATGAAGCCTAGAATTGAGATGCTGCACAGGTTGTTAAGCAATGACGGAACTCTCTGGGTTTCCATAGATGACGATGAAAGCCATTATCTGAAGGTGTTGTGTGATGAAGTTTTTGGACGGAGGAATTTTGTTGCGAATGTGATATGGGAAAAGAAGTTTTCACCACAGAATGATGCAAAATGGCTTTCAGACAGTCATGATCATATTCTGGTTTATGCCAAGAATAAGGATATATGGAGACCTACTCTTTTGCCAAGAACAGAAGACATGAATTCTCGTTATTCTAATCCAGACAATGATGCAAGAGGCCCATGGACATCATCAGATTTAACTGCTCAAGAACCTTTTGAATATGGAGTATATGAAATTATTGGTCCAACAGGCAAAGTTTTTTCTCCTGGCAATAATCGTCATTGGGTTTATGGTAAAGAAAGGATGGAAGAACTCATTGCAGATAAAAGAATTTGGTTTGGTGCATCAGCAAATAATAAGCCTAGATTTAAGCGCTTTTTGTCTGAGGTTCAAGAAGGAATAGTATCTAAAACAATATGGTACAGAACAGAGGTTGGCGATAATCAAGAGGCAAAGCGGGAGGTAAAGGCATTTAATAACGATGATGTTTTCACTACACCCAAACCCGAACGACTTATCCAGCGCATCATGACCTTAGCCACCAACCCCGGTGACCTTGTCCTCGATTCCTTTCTCGGTTCCGGTACTACCGCCGCTGTTGCCCATAAGATGGGGCGCAGATGGATGGGCATTGAACTCGGTGAACACTGCCATACCCACTGCCTGCCGCGATTGAAAAAGGTCGTTGACGGCACAGATCAGGGCGGTATTTCCAAATTAGTCCCCTCTCGGGAGGGGCAAGGGGTGGGTTGGCAGGGCGGAGGCGGATTCAAATATTACTATCTTGCCCCAAGTCTGCTTAAAGAGGACAAATACGGCAACTGGATTATCGACGAGCAATACAATGCCGACATGCTTGCGGCTGCTATGGCAAAGCATGAGGGCTTTAAATATAGCCCTGATGAGACTGTTTACTGGAAACAGGGCAAGTCAACGGAAAAGGATTATATCTTCACTACCACCAATTTTGTTACTGTGGAGTTCCTTGATAAAATCCATGAGGAGATGCAGCCCGATGAAAGTCTATTGATATGCTGCAAATCCTTACAGCGGGCTTGTGAAAACAGGGAACCAAATATCACTATCAAAAAGATTCCCAAAATGCTTTTAGGACGCTGCGAATTCGGGAAAGAGGATTACAGTTTGAATATTGTGAACATGCCTGTGGAGGAGAATGAGCAGAATCAAACCACCCCTAACCCCTCCTTCTCCAAGGAGGGGAGTTCAGAAGGTAGTGGACATATAAACGATGACACGGCTAAAAGGCCGAAGGGCAAGAAAGCTCCCCTCCTATTTTAGGAGGGGATAAAGGGGTGGTAATTGGATAAATGATAGATAAAATCCACAACATAATCGCTTTAAGAGATAACAGAAAAAAACTTAGAAACAGCCTCACTCCTGCTGAGGCAAAATTATGGACCCTTCTGAAAAACAGTCAATTGGAAAATAAAAAATTCAGAAGGCAGCACAGCGTTGGCCCCTATGTATTAGATTTCTATTGTCCTTCTGAAAAGTTGTGTATCGAGCTGGATGGCGAAGGGCATTATAATGGAGCGAGTTTTGAATATGATTCGGCAAGGACTGAATATCTGAACAGTTTGAATATCAAGGTAATACGATTTGAGAATAAAGATGTTTTTGAAAATACAGAAGGGGTATTGGAGGAAATAAAAAGAAATTTTAAACCAACCCCTCCTTAACTAAGGAGGGGAGTTAAAACAAATGAACCCTATAGCCATTGCCATAAAGAATCGTTTGAGCCTCCGTCAGCCTCAAGCAGAGAGCCTGAATATCTTGGCAGACATCATAGACAAATTAACCCTTCAGAAAGCTCCACACCTTGATAAGGAGGGGATACAGGGGCAGTCGAATGCTGCACTTGAAATAGTCAAAAGCGCTTACCCTACCTGTACCGATTTTGAGAGAAACTTCCCGTCAATCTGTTTTGCATTGGCAACCGGTGTCGGCAAAACCCGATTGATGGGCGCTTTTGTGGCATATCTCTATCTGGCAAAGGACATCAAAAACTTTTTTGTCCTTGCCCCTAACCTCACCATCTACAATAAGCTGATTGAGGACTTCTCCAATACTACCCATCCGAAATATGTCTTTCAGGGCATCGGGGAGTTTGTCCATAACAATCCTGTTATCATCACCGGCGACAACTACAACTCAATAGGCGAACTCTATAGGGAACAGGAGATAAGAATTAATGTCTTCAACATCTCCAAGATAAACTCGGAGATGAGAGGCGGCAAGCTCCCGCGCATTAAAAGACTGTCGGAGTATCTTGGAGATTCGTATTTCAATTATCTCTCCAATCTTGACGACCTTGTATTACTCATGGACGAGTCCCATCACTACCGCGCAGACAGGGGCATGGATGTCATAAACGAATTAAAACCGATTTTGGGACTGGAACTTACTGCAACGCCGCAGGTTGAGAGGAGCGGCGGTGCAATCAAGTTTAAGAATGTGGTCTATGAATATTCCCTTGCAAAAGCTATTCGAGACGGCTTTGTAAAAGAACCTGCCGTAGCAACCCGGAAGGATTTTGACCCGTCTCAATATAATCTTGTGGACCTAGACAGAATAAAACTCGAAGACGGCATCCGTATCCATGAGGACACTAAAGTGGCTTTAGATATTTTTTCAAGGGATAATAAAATGGTTCCTGTAAAACCTTTTGTGCTTGTAGTTGCAAAAGACACTGAACACGCGCGCAAGTTAAAAGAGCTGATAGTATCCAACGCCTTTTTTGAAGGACATTACGCTGATAAGGTAATGGAAATACATTCCAATCAGACGGGCGAGGAAAAGGATGAAAATATTGCACAGCTTTTGACTCTTGAAAATCCTGACAACAAAATTGAAATTGTTATTCATGTAAATATGCTTAAGGAAGGATGGGACGTCACCAACCTTTATACTATAATTCCTCTCAGAACCGCCGCTTCGACTACGCTTCGGGAGCAGACAATCGGCAGAGGGCTTAGACTGCCATACGGCAAACGGACAGGTCATGACAAGGCGGACAAACTCACCATTGTTGCCCATGACAAATTTCAAGAGATTATTGAAGAGGCGAACAAGCCTGATTCCATTATCAGAAAAGAAAACATTATTACCATTAACGAGCAAGAATTAAACCAGCCTAAAGAGGTTATTACTGCCACTTCTATAGTTGAGCAAAAAATTGATGAACGGCAAAAAATAATTGATTCCATTGCAGAACCGGCGGAGAAACAAAAAGCACAGATAAGCCTTGAAGTTCAGAAAGTCATTCTATCTACCTTACCGGAACTGAACAGCAAAGTTGTTAATATCAATGAATTGAAGAAGGAAGAAATCAAACAGATTGCCGTTGAGAAAATCAAAGAAAAGATCGCAAGCGCCCCGCAGCAGGCGCTGTATGCAGCGGAAATGATTAGAGAGGCAGAGTTGGCTTATGAGGCAGTGGTAGACGAGTTTACCGCCAATATCATAGAAATTCCGAGAATTCACATTCAGCAGTCTAACGATGTGAAATCAGGCTTTCTGGATTTTAACCTTGACGCCAAGAGCCTCAATTACCAGCCGGTGTCAGAAGAAATTCTTATCAAAAAACTAAGAGAACAAGAAAACAATATTGATATCGTTATCGGCAAGGGCAGGATTGTTATTGATACACCGGAAAGGATTATTGTAAATGAGCTTATAAATCACCCCGAAATAGATTATGATGGGCAGGCAAATTTATTGTTTAAACTGGCGGGCCAGGCAGTGGAAAGGTTCAGGTCATATCTCAATGACGACGATTTGATGAATGCAATCCAATACCACAAAAAGGAGATCTGCGAATATATTTATTCTCAAATGGTGGCGCATTTTTACTGTGAAGCACCGGTTTTTGAAAAACCGATTGTAATACCCTTTACCAAGATTGAGGAGCATAACCTTTCAAAGTACACAAAAGATGACATCCACCATTTCACCGATACCATAACCCCAACAAATGCCATTCCGGGCAAGGTCTTCGGCGGCTTTAGAAAGGCATGTCATAACCTGTATAAGTTTGTCTCAAAGACTGAAAAGGACTTTGCAATCATTTTGGAAAATGATAAAGCTGTCTTGAAATGGCTAAGACCGGCACAGCGGCAATTTCATATCTATTGGAAGCATAACTCCAAACTGTATCATCCCGACTTTGTCGTTGAAACACAAGAGGCTGTTTACATTGTTGAGACGAAAAAAGAAGGCGACATTGAAACTTCCGATGTTCAGGAGAAATCAGAAGCCGCATTACAATATTGCAAACATGCGACAGACTTCACATCCCAAAACAGCGGCAAACCGTGGAAATATATCTTAATTCCGCATAATGCCGTGCAGGTAAATATGAGTTTTGATTATTTAGTGAAAAGTTTTGAACAAAACTAAATAATGAAAGAAACACAAGAAAAATCCATCAACGAGATATTCGCCGAAGGGACTTTAATTGATAAGGCGCTAAAGCAGGCGGTTCGTGAGGCCATATTACAGCATAAACGAGCAGGAAACCCCATTGTCGTCTGGCGTGACGGCAAGATGGTCTGGCTTAAGCCGGAAGAGATTATCGAATAGAAGTGGCGGGAGCGGCACTGAGAGATATGCTACCTTTACCCGCAATAGGCAGAACGGCGAATAGAACGGATAATTGCTAAGTTACAGGAAAAGAAAAGGTATTAAAACGCGCTCTTCGATGAGTACTTTTTGACTCATTCTTTGAAAAAAAATTATTTCTTCGGAAGGACCTGATTCGGGGTGAACTACTACTTTTGAGTTCTCATACCAGGGTTAATGCCTCCAGGTAGCTGTGCTAATGATATTGCACCTTTAATTTATATGAAATCTGGATTATAATGCTTTTAAATTCCAGAGAAAGGAGGACATATATGGGGATTGCGATTAAAAGACCAAAGATGCATTTCTATATTACCCGTAAGAAAGGGGTCTGCGGCGGAAGAAGTATAATTGATGGAACAAGAATATCCGTATGGGGCATCATCAAATGGTATAAAAGTGGTATGTCAATAGAGGAGATACTCAAAGGATATCCACATTTAACTCCTGCGCAAGTTTATGATGCCTTTTCGTATTATTATGATAATCAGGAGGAAATAGAGAAGGATATTGCCGAAAATGAAGAGGATTATGTAAGAGGGACAAGGAAATAATGATGAGGCTCTATCTTGATGAAGATGTTCATGAAGATATTGCAATGGCCTTAAGATTGAGAGGATACGACGTTAAGACAACGAAAGAGGCCGACAATAAGGGATTGGCTGACATAGACCAATTAAGTTATGCATCATCGGAAGATAGGATTATCATTAGCTGTAATATCTCCGATTTTAACAGGCTTCATTTCGAATGCATCAAAAAAGGTATCGGACATAGTGGCATTATCCTCACTAAGCAACTACCGATAGGAACAATTATTAAGGCACTCTTAAAACTAATTTCCGATATAAGAACTAAAGATATCAGAAACAATCTAATTTGGTTAAGTGATTGGATTAAATAATTAAAGTAGCATTCAAAATAACAAGGAGGTAAATACAGCGGCAACTCGTCAAAAGGGTCTGATAATATGCGATCCTAACATCTTAAACGGCAAGCCTATTGTTAAAGGTACCAGGATATCTGTAGCCCTAATACTTCAAAATATTGCCTCCGGTATGACCAAAGAAGATATCCTGCGCGGTTATCCAACGCTCACAAAGGAGGACCTGGATACTGCATTGGATTTTGCAGCAAGGCAATAATTGAATAGCCGCTTAAGAAACAGCAGATAGCCGCTTAATCTGTGCCAGCACAGAACTTCTTATCTCCTTCACCTTCGGCAGAGGAGAAAGGAGTTCGCCCTCTTTCATCAAAGGATTAAGAAGATCCTCAAGCTCACCGCCACATTTGCACAGATCCGGTTTTTCATTGAAAGGAACAAGATAATAGCTATAACAATCCCTGCACCTTAAGACAGACTTTGACCCTGACATCTTCCCCCTCTTGGCAAGCGGCTTACCCTCTACCTCCATAATGTCCATGGCAAAGTCTATAACAGGCGCATTGCTGATGGATGTCCCTATCCCATAGGCATCTACAATGGGATTTAGATCAGGTATATTCTCTTCATCAATCCCACCGCTTACAAAAATCTTTACATCCTTATATCCCCTTAAGTCGAGCTCCCACCTCACCTCTTCAATGATCCTCCTGAAATTTCCGCGTCTTGATGCAGGGGTATCAAGCCTGATCCCGAAGAGATCCGGCCCCATCGCCTCAGCCACCCTGAGGGCCTCAAACTTCTCATCATTAAAGGTATCTATTAATACAACCCTTTTGACCTTCTTGTCGATTACTTCATGAAACGCCTTTATGGCAGATACAGTATCTCCAAACATAATGATAAGTGCATGAGGCATAGTACCTGAAGGCTCCGCTTCAATCAGCTCCGCAGACTTTATCACTGCCACGCCATCGCACCCCCCCAGATAGGCAGCCCTCTCTATCATGGGTGCAAGGCTCGGGTGCATGCGCCTTGCACCGAAGCTTATCACGCTTCTATCACCGGCCAGCCTCTTGCACCTTGCTGCCTTTGTTGCAATCCCCGAGGCCTGACAGATTAGGCCGAGGA
>CAZYNY010000050.1:0-21421 GCA_964648095.1 uncultured Nitrospirota bacterium
TGAATAACAACAGATTAGATCCGATCTCTGCTATACCATCTGGGGTGAAGATCCGTCGAAAAGAAGCCTTTTGTCAAACTCCTTAATTCTCCGCTATTTTTCAAGGCGTCTGTCCAATATGGTACTGTGGTTTGGCCGGGAAATATCGATATTGCACCTGAGACACCCTGGACCCAATCCGTGCAAGCATAACCAGAATGCGTTTCTAACCTAGTCGTTCAAGAGGGATGCGGTGAAAAGACTTAAATTTTTAATAAACGCCCGCTTCTTTTTGAATCCAACGGATATAAGGAATGATCTCCTGGATCTCTTCCGATTTGATCCCTTCAACCTTCGGCATGTCTCCGAAATTCCAATGATGCGCGCGGACCCCGTTGAGCGGCGCCAACTGAAAAGCGGAGTCACCATGGTGGTTCGGCTCGTAGATCTTAGAGAGGAAGGGAGGCCCATGGTCGGTCCCCCGCGCCCCCTCACCATGACATCGGGCGCAGTAATTTCTGAAGAGGGCCTCTCCCTTCGTCAACTCGGCCGGCGCCTTCGAAACCAGGCCGGAGACGGCGGGGTCCTTCGATTGTTGGCAGGCGATCAAAAGAAAAACTGAAATCAAGAGCGCGCTTTTCCATCTCATTTTATTCCTCATTCTATCCCACATCCGCATTTTATTCTCTTCCCCCAAATAATGTTAGGCTCATCATAGTTAAGGCCCCTCCTTCCTTTCATACGCCCCAATTTGACTTTCACCAAAGGCTGCGACAGAATACCCAAGCTTTAGATAATAGATGAATTCATTAAAAAAGAAAAGAGCGTCCGGTTCAGCATTGGAAAAGCCCAATCTGCTTCTTCTCACCCCTCCCTTTACCCAGTTGAACACCCCCTATCCGGCAACCGCTTATCTGGCGGGCTATCTCCAATCGAAGGGCTTTACAGTCTTTCAGGCCGATCTCTCGATCGAGACCTTCCTGATTCTTTTTTCCCGGTCGGGATTGACCCGTCTCTTCGCCGCTATCCATAGAACAGCCGAACAGGCGCCAATCTCAGGCGACATCGTCCGGTGGGCCCTGATGATGGAGGAGCGCTACCTCGACACGATAGATCCGACCATCCGATTCCTTCAAGGCGCCGACGCCTCTCTCGCGATTCAGATCTGCGGAAGGCACTTTCTGCCGGAGGGACCTCGCTTCACAAACCTAGAGGAGGATCGCTGGGCATTCGGAAGCCTCGGCCTCGCCGATCGGGCGAAGCACCTCGCCTCTCTTTATCTCGACGACCTGGCCGATTTGATTCAGGCAACGGTCGATCCCAGCTTCGGCCTCAGCCGCTACGCCGAGCGTCTGGCGACCTCGGCAACATCCTTCGATCCGATGCACTCCGCGCTTCAAACCCCGCCGGGGCTGATCGATCGGATGTTGGAGGAGGCGCTTGGCCGACACCTGGAAGAGCGCTCGCCCGATCTGGTCGGGATCACAGTCCCCTTTCCCGGCAATCTCTACGGCGCGCTCCGCGCTGCGGCGTTTATCCGCCGACGCGCCCCCCGGACAAAGATCATCCTCGGCGGCGGCTATGTCAACACCGAACTGCGCGAGCTGGCCGAGCCGCGGCTCTTTGACTATGTAGATTTTGTTACCATTGATGCGGGAGAGATCCCCATACTGGCGATCCTGGATGCTTACAAATCGCTCGACCGAGACCCGCCCCTCTGCCGAACCTTCGTCCGCCGGAGTGGGAAAGTCATCCTCATCAACACCTCGGCCAAACAGGTCGTTCCCTTCGCCGAGAGCGGAACGCCGACCTATGGCGGTCTTCCGCTGCGCCGCTATATTTCCGTCGTCGAGATGTTGAATCCGATGCATCGCCTCTGGTCAGACGGCCGCTGGAATAAATTGACCGTGGCCCACGGCTGCTATTGGCGAAAATGCGCCTTCTGCGATATCGGGCTCGACTACATTCGACGTTATGAGCCGGCCCCGGCGACCATCCTGGCCGATCGGATCGATGCGCTGGTCGAAGAGACGGGAGAGAGCGGATTTCATTTTGTCGACGAGGCGGCGCCCCCGGCCCGCCTCGCCGATCTGGCGCTGGAGCTGCTGGACCGGGGGCGCGTGATCTCTTGGTGGGGGAATATCCGATTCGAGGAGGGCTTCACCCCCGATCTCTGCCGGTTGCTGGCCGCCTCCGGCTGTGTCGCCGTCACCGGCGGGATGGAGGCCGCCTCCGACCGACTCCTAGCGCTCATGGAAAAGGGGATCGACGTTGCCCAGGTCGCCCGGGTCGCGAATGCCTTTACCAAGGCCGGGATCATGGTCCACGCCTATCTGATGTGCGGCTTCCCAACCGAAAGCGCGCTAGAGACGATCGAGGGCCTCGAGCGGGTGCGGCAGCTCTTTGAGGCGGGGATCCTTCACTCGGCCTTCTGGCACCGGTTCACCGCCACCCGCCACAGCCCGGTCGGCCTCAACCCCGACGCGTATGGCATCCAGATCACCGGGCCGTCCCCCGGGCCGTTCGCCAACAACGATCTGACCCACATCGATCCCGCCGGATGCGATCCGGAGCGGTTCGGGCCGGGCCTAGCAAAGGCGATATACAACTATATGCATGGCGTCGGATTGAACGCCGATGTCCGAAGCTTCTTCGAGTTTACAGTCCCCAAACCTAAGGTCCCGTTTGATTTTATACAGGCCTCCCTTCACGCCCCTTCTTTCTTGCGGGAAGATCTGGAGCAGAGGGTGATCTGGTTAGGCGGGATTCCGTCGATAGATCCGGTCCGGGCGAGATCGGGCAAGGTTTCTATTTTTATCCCAGGCTATAATGAAAATCGCACGATTGAAATCGAGGCCCCTCTGACCGATTGGCTTCAGGCCCTCATCAGGAATTCCAGACCGCGAGGGAGAAAAGGCGCCCCTTTTCTCCGGCTGGCCGAGGCAAAGGAAAGTTATCCGGTGTCGCGGAAATCTTTTGAGACCTTCATTAAGAGTAAAGAGTGGAAAGCCCTCCGGGTCACCGGATTGCTTCTGATCTAACAGGGCATTGAAAAACTCTTGATCCGTCATTCCAATACCCAAATGGCCTCTTCACTCCATGATGTGAAATGTCTTTCCATCCTTGACGTATAGTCTTCAACTTGATATATTCATACATTAATATACCTGCCTGCCGGCATTCAGGGAGGATACTTAAGTAATGATCAAAAGATCTCCTCTGTTTTTTTTAATTCTATTTTTCTCTGCAATGCTGTCTCTGTCATGCAACAGAGAAGGATCACTGCTCAAAGATCAAGGAGGTCTGCCCGAATCAGCACTGGTAGAAGAGGCTGTTGATGGCGACACGGTCAGGATCAGCGGGGGTAAGCTTGTCCGGTATATCGGGATTGATGCGCCTGAGCTCCGGAGAAAGAGCAACGGGAAATGGATTTACGATCCGACTCCATTCTCAAAGGAGGCTTACGAGGTTAATAAAAAGCTCGTTGAAGGCAAAAACGTAAGGCTTGAATATGATAAGGAGAAGATAGATAAATATAACCGGATTCTCGCCTATCTCTATGTCGGGGATATCTTTGTAAATGGAGAGATGATAAAGACTGGATTAGCCAGGGCATCGATCTATTCTCCAAATGAAAAATACGCAGGTCTTCTTATAAACATGGAGAAGGATGCAATGGAGTCAAAAATGGGGATGTGGGGAGTTAACAACTAATATAAAACGGAGGATATGTATGGATGACATTGATTCTCAGGAGATAAAGAAAAGGATATCTGACAGACGAGATGAGTCTGAGGACAGGAGGAAGGGCGACAGGAGGAAGGGCGACAACAGGGAAGCTGACAGGCGGGAGGTCAGCAGGAGGAAGGATTTCTGCCCCACATGCGGAGATGAATTAACACCCACTCAATACTGCGTTAGATGCAAAATAAAGGTAGTAAAGATAAGACAAACATAAGACATTGGGATCTGCTTTGCAGATCTTACTCCCTCTGTCTGGCCATCCTCGTATCTATTATTGTCTCGTGCGCATCTGTCCCGAAGAAAAGAGATTATGGAGCAGGCTACAAAGAAAGCATAACTGCTTCCTGGTATGGCGAGGATTTCCACGGCAAGATGACGGCAAATGGGGAGAAATATGATATGTATGGATTGACGGCTGCCCACAAGACAATCCCATTTAATACATACCTTCTGGTTACAAGCAGGGAGAACGGACGTTCTGTCAAGGTAAAGGTGAATGACAGGGGCCCCTTTGTAAGGGGCAGATCCCTTGACCTTTCCTATGGCGCTGCAAAGAGACTCGATATGATCGGAACCGGCACGGCAAGGGTAGATATCGAGATCATCAGTCTTGATGAAAGACAGAATGGGGATGCCCATTTCACAATCCAGGTAGGCGCCTTCACAATCGAAGAAAATGCGGCCAGGCTCAGGAAGAGACTTGAGGATTATTATGGGTACAGGAATATCAAAATAATCCCTTATGAGACAAATTCAAAGAGGTATCTGCGGGTAAGGGTAGGCTCTTTTTCGAGCGAGAAGGAGGCATTGGAAATCTCCCGGAGGCTTAAATCAAAGGAAGACCTTGATAGTTTTGTTCTAAGGGATGATTGATTTTGAAAAAAAAGATTAAAGAGAGGGGGGTCAGAATCGGTCTTGCACTGGGCGGCGGCGGCGCAAGGGGATTTGCCCATATAGGCATACTAAAGGTACTGGAAGAGAACCGGATCCCTATATCTGTATTGGCCGGCACAAGCTTTGGCGCAATTATAGGAGGACTCTATTCCCTCTATCTATCCACAGCAGTAGTGGAAGAAAGGTCGTCTGAATTTCTCTCCTCTCCCTCCTTTAACAAAATAAGAAATAACTACCTGAAGGGGATGGCCTGCGAAAAACGACGTGCCGGTGTAGGGATGATCTCCCTCTCAAGGCAGTCATTTATAAAAGCTGGTGATTATATTGGTATCATGAGGTCCCTTGCAGGTGACAGGACTTTTGAGGATACCAAGATTCCTTTTGCAATTACCGCAACGGATATCATAAATGAGAGGGGAGTCATACTTACGAATGGCGCACTAGATATAGCCTTTGCTGCAAGCTGTTCCATCCCCGGCATATTTCCACCTGTTTCCCTTGGTGACAGGATCCTTGTAGACGGCGGCTGGTCAGCAGGGGTACCTGTTGAGGCTGCAAGGATGCTTGGGGCTGATATTATCATAGCAATTGACACATCAGAGGAGATGAACAGGGAGATCGACCTGGAATGCGGCCTCAATATCCTTCTTCGCTCCGACGCTGTTACAAGGCGCCTCTTAAGTGGAGTCCAGATAAAGGACGCAGACATCGTCGTGAAACCGGACCTGAAGGGTATCTTCTGGGACAGTTTCAATAAGGCTCAGGATGCCGCTTTGGCAGGTGGGGCAGCAGCAAGAAGTATGGTTGGTGAGATATTGACAGTCATTGATAAATCTGCCCATAAAAATAAGGGGGTCTGATCCATAGCTAAGCGAGGCATCAACAATAGAAATCCGGTTCCTGGGATAGCTGCAACATCACGGCCAAAGAGGCTCCTGCGCAATAACCTCCCTGTTATTATCCTTTTCCTCATATCCGTTATCTCGTCTCAGGGCACATTCTCATCTGGTATCACTTTTTCACCCACGCAGATAGTCTGGTTTTTAGGCTACCTTGCTGCATCATCGATTTTTCTTGCAAGGATCATGTCTGGAAGAGAAACCAAGGGACTATTAAACAAGGCCGGCCCATTTATTGCCGTGGCACTCCAGATGAACCTTTTTATGCAGCTTACAGGCGGGATAGATTCCTATATACTTCCCCTCTATCTGCTCCTGGTAGTGATCACATCTACCTATTGTCCTGCATCCATAAATATTGCACTTATATCCTTTATTCTCCTCCTGGAGGGGATCAATCTGGTCATATCAGGAAATGATGTCTATTATTTAAAGGCCTCAATCATTGCCTTCCTGCTGATATCTATCCCATCGGCAATAAAATATTATATAGAATCGGAATCAAAGGAAAAAAACACACTGAAAAACCGTATTAATAGGATAATGGGTAGTCGCCAGGCAATAACGCAGGTTCCAGAACTGCATAAAGGAAGCGATGCAAAGAGTATATCCAAGGACTCCAGGGATGATCAGCTCGACCAAATAGCAGGGAACTTCAATGACGTCATTGACAATACCCTTTCGATTATCAGCTCCGCAATAACAGAAGCAAACAGCTCAATAATCCTCCTCTATAACAAGGAGGAGGAGCGACTACATCTTCAGAGCGGGATAACAAAATCAGAAAAAGGCCTGAACTTTCAGATAAAGATACCAGAGGGAGGAGGCATAATCGGGTGGGTCGCAAAAGAGAAGAAGATGTTCAATTTCTCAAGCCTGGATCCATCCAGGGATAGACTCGATTATTACAATGAGCGTACCAGGATCAGATCTCTCCTTGCCATGCCTCTATTGGATAATGAAGGTTTTGAGGGAATGATCTGTGTAGACGCCCTCAAAGAGGCTGCCTTCACAAAAAAAGATGAGGACCTGCTCGACCTCTTTGCAAAGGAGATAGGCTATCACTTAAAGAACATGCGGGACAAAAAGCTTATACATACAAGGACACATGAGTTTGCCAGCATCCTTGATATAAGTAAGGCATTAAATACCCGTCTCGACCTTATGCACCGCCTTGAAACCATGGCCGACAAGGCAAAGGAGATCTTAGAGTATGATTACTGTTTCATAGTCCTTATTGATGAAAAAGAGACACATGGAACAATCAAGGTAGCAAGAGGGTATGACGGAACCGGAATACTTGACAAAAGATTTAAGATCTCCGATGGGCTTCTGAATATAATCCTCAAGAACAGGCAATCCCTTATGTTCTCAAATATCGAACGGGGAAGCAAATCGATGGATATCTTCCCTAAGGAATTCAACTTTTCCTGGAAAGCGAGTTCATTTCTCGGGATACCCATGATGATAGAAGAGAGGATAATTGGAATATTCATACTTACATCACAAAGAAATAATGCCTTCAGCGCATATGACCAATATATCCTGTCGATCATCTGTAGCCATGCAGCAGTATCTATATCAGATGCCTATCTCCACGCGCAGGTTGAGGCCCTTGCTACAACTGACGGGCTGACAGGTATCTCAAACCACCGCCATTTCCAGGAGCGTCTAAGTGCAGAGTTCGAGCGTATAGCAAGACATCCGGAGCCTCTATCGCTGATTCTGATAGACCTGGATCACTTTAAAAAGATAAATGATAACTTTGGCCACCCTGTAGGCGATATCGTCTTGAAGAAGATCGCCAAAATACTACTGAATATGACAAGAAAGATAGATACTGTGGCAAGATATGGCGGGGAGGAGTTTGTACTCCTGCTTCTGAATACGGACAAAAAGCAGGCCGTAAATATGGCAGAGAGGATAAGAAAAACGGTTGAGACAACAAAGTTCGAGTTTGATGGCAAGAAGATACCGGTCACATTAAGTCTCGGGATGTCTACTACGCCTTCGGATACAAAGAATAAAAAGGAACTAATTGAGTTTGCCGACAAGGCCCTGTACCATTCCAAGCACAATGGCAGAAACCAGGCCACGCACATCGGCGATATCAGCGTTTTGCAATAGGCAATTGAGCACCTCGCATGGATGCTTTCCCCTCTTTTACTAAACTTCAAGTTCCTTGAAGATAATGATATAGTTGTATATAATTATGTAATATGATCTTAAATGAAAGACAGACAGAGGATTTAGCAAATATAGCAAAGAAATTTGATCTTGCCCTTATCATCCTGTTTGGATCGTACGTTTCAGAAAAAATTCACGAAAAAAGCGATATAGATATTGCAGTCTATCTTGCCAAAGAGAAACCAACCCTCAAAGAATACTCTGAATTAGTTGAGGCATTTCATGAAGTTTTTTCTTACAAAGAGATAGATCTATCTTTTATTAACCATTCAGATCCCCTCTTTTTGAAAAAGATTTTGGAGAAATGCCAGCTACTTTATGGCTCCGTTTCCAAGTTTCAAAATCTCAAGATCTACGCATTCAAAAAATATCAGGACCATAAAAGGTACTTCAAGATGGAGGAAGAGTTCGCTAAGAGATTCATAGAAGGCTCCTAATCAAAGAGATGATAGATAAGACCCTTATCATAAGAAAGATAAACCTCATAAGCGAGGATTTAAGGTCGCTAAAACCATTGGCAGAATTAAGCCTTGAGGCCTACAAAGAAGATCCGGTCAATGAGGTATTGGCCGAGAGATACCTCGAGAGGATGATCGGAAGGATGATTGATATCAACTACCATTTAATAACAGAACTTGATAACCCTCCCCCAAAAGATTATTTCGAATCATTTACAACCTTGGGTAGACTAAAGATATTAGCCCCTAATTTTGCCGGTCAGATCGCCCAATCCGCTGGGTTGAGAAACAGGATTACTCACGAGTATGATGAGATAGACGAGGAAAAGATATATGAGGGGATAAAGATGGCAGTGAGGGATATGCCAGACTACCTGGACGCCATATATAAATTCATACAAGGACCTTCTTCCTTATCTTGAAAATAAGAAGGGCATCAATATCCTTGCTGTATCTAATCTTTCTCATATCGAGATTTTGACAAATAGATTGGTGATGTATATAATATACACCAAGATGTGAATGGAGGTTACTTATGCCCATTCTTAAAAGGACACAGATCTACTTTCCTGAAGATATGCTTATGGAACTGAAAAAAAGAGCAAAAGAGGAAAAGACTACAGTGGCGAATATCGTTAGGGGTGTAGTTTCAGAACTACTAAAAAAGAAGGAGATGAAAAACTGGGTGAAAGATCCCCTGTGGAACATGGTCGGCTCAAGCAGTTCAAAGGAGGGAGACCTCTCAGTAAATCATGACAAATATCTTTACGGAAAAGGGAGATGAGGCTTTTTGTAGACACCTCAGCCTGGCTGGCACTTAATGACAAAAGTGATCAGTTTCATACAAAAGCGGTTTCGAAGAGTTTGGAAATAAAGAAGTGGAGGATTGAACTTATAACCTCTGAATACGTAATTGATGAAAGTATAACCCTGATACGATACAGGGTCTCACACGAGGCAGCGGTAATTTTTGGAGACTCCCTGCTATGGAGCAACATTATCAGGATTGAAGATGTTACAAAGGAAGACAGGATTAAGGCAATGGAAATGTTTAAAAAATATAAGGACAAAGAATTAAGCTTTACAGACTGTACAAGCTTTGTGTTGATGAGAAATCTTAAGCTTCAAAAAACCTTTACCTTTGATGGGCATTTCAGGCAGGTGGGGTTTCAGATATTCTAAAGCCCTCTTCCCATCTGGTGGCCTGAACATCAGAAAAGGAGAAAATATTCTTTGTATTCCAAAAATCAATCAATGTAGTGAAGGGTATAGACCCTTTCATTCTTTTTCCTTCTAAAGTAAAATGGGGTGCAAAGAAGATCTTTGCACCCCATTTGTGGCCGAGTTCTTATGTCATGGACATAAGGGCACCCGGTTCTGGCGGGCTATTCTGTTTTTGTCTTCCAATCATTTATTTAACGGATACCTCAGGCCCACCTGTCTGTTTCATCTCTTGAGGCTGCTTCTGTTCTGTTTGCCCACCCGTTGATATATCAAGCTGTTCATAGTATGGGGTGCCGCGGATAACCTTATAGAATCTTAGTTTTAGTTTGACTGTCTTTCCTTTGGATAGACCAGGGTATGCCCCGATTAAGGATATCCCCTGTCAATTGGCAAATCCCACATGGGTGACAGAGAGGAAGTCTTTTTTATTTGCTACCTCGGAAAGCACGACATTATCGATCTGCCCTTCTACGATCTTAAGATCTTCTAAAGGCTTTCCAAAGGTAGAACAGCCCTCAATAATGCCTACTATAAAACAAAGAATAAGCAAACCAGACTTACGCCTTTTCATGGACTACCCCCTTTCCTATCCTATCCTGGGCTGACGACTTGTTACCATCAGCCCAGGCTCCAAGTGCATCAACCTTTACTGAAAAAAATAGAAGGCACTAGTACTTTCACCATTAGTTCCTTCTATTTCTACTATGATCCAGGCATCTACAATGGGCTCCCCCTGACACGTGGACGGTAATGTGACGGTACCCGAGGTGGAGGTTGGCCCTATATCATCCGGTGTATCCGTAGTACAATTGACATTGTTTGACGTCCGTGAGTTTCCAAAAAAATCAAGACTATCAACAGTGAAAGTCTTTGGAAGGGTCCATGTCACACTCAGAGGTTGCCCTAGTTTGGCATCTGTTGCCAGGGTATGCCCGGTGGGGCTTGTAATAGTAATGGAATCTGTCGTATTTGCGCCGGTCGTTACTGTTTGGGTAATTGGTGATCCAGAAACGGGTGTAATAGTAAAGGTGAAGGCCGTTCCCGGCGCTGGGAACGAAGAAAGATCAACCTTAATCCCGAATGTATCCTGTTCGATCGTCAGCGGTTGTCCATTTGGGGATGGTAAGATTTCTGAATTCACCCTGGTTCCGTTTGTGGGGACATCTGTGTCGGAAAATATCCCTCCCCCAGATACGGCAACCTTACTGACAGTTCCCTTGGGGGCAATAACAAAGACACCTGCTACCTTATTTGTAGAGGTCCCGCTACCTGTTATATCAGTCTGCATTCCAACATTCAGAATTATATTGACGATACTCTGGTCTCCATAAATGAGCCAGTCTGCCCCGACCTGCTTAAAGGAGAATGTCTCCGTGAATGTCTCGGTGACCCCCCCAAAGGTTTCAGAGGAAGATACCTCGACACTAATGATTTTATTAGTCTCATCAAAGGAGTGGATCCCAATCACACTGAATGAGTTTATCGTTACACCCCTTAGGTCATTAGCCCCTTCTGCAGCGGAGATCGCTCTATTCTCCCCCTCTTCAAGGAAATCCTGCGAGAGAAATGGGAGGAGATCGGTATCCGCAAGGGCGTTACCCTTACTATTCACTATATCTTTAATCTTTCCCAAGCTGGCATTAACCCCGTCCACAGCAGTCTGTAAGGCGGATGTGGTAGGAATGATTGCGGAAGTTGTGCTTTGACTTGTGCCATTGGCCGACGTAGTTGTTGTGCTGGACGTCACACTGGATGTTGTCTGATTAACAGTGAGGGTAGTAGTTTGGGTAACAGTCGGGTTTGTGGGGTCGTCCTTGATGGTAATGGTCCCCGAAGTGGTGTCAACCTGAGTCGAATCAAGGACATTATCAAAGCCGGAGCCATCGGCATCAAAAGGGGTGGTGATGAGGTCAAACGTGTTAGGGTCCAGGCCATTGTCTGTCAGCCATTTTTGGACGATATCTTCCACAACGGCGGCAATAAGCTCAATCTCCGTAGCTGTTGGGGGCGGGGCGCTCACCGGATCGCTAAAGGCTGTATCAATTGTTTTTCCCTGAACCTTATACCATGTTTCGATTATCAGATCGGTTAGAGGATGAATGTTTACAACGCCAGTTTGCCCCCCAACACTAAAAAGACTCCCGCTGGATGCAAGATCCACCTTGAGGAGAAACGGGGCAGTAAGTCCGTTAACATCGATAGTGTATTTGCCATTCGCATCAGTTGTTCCTGTCTTCGCTGTTCCGTTTTTGTCCTTTACGGTGACAACGGCATTGGCAATCGGCTTGCCAGTAGCTGCGGTTCCAGAGAGTAAAACCTGCCCGCCACCCGCTGGAGGCTGATTTCCCCCAGTTGGTTGATTGTCGCCACTACCTCCACCGCATCCTATGAGGATTATCATAACAAATAGAGCGATAATAATTGAGTGTTGTAATTTAACCACCTTTGACATGATTTTATCTTTTTCCAAGGAACATCCTCCTTATTAAAATAAAGACTAATTAAAGGGTTAACTTCTTAGCTCCTAAACTTTTATCTGAAGATCTTTTATTTGTCCATCCTACTAAAGTAGTGTTTTTAAGGTTATTTAACTTGACAAATAAAACCTATTTCTGTATATTCATGATCCGCGGTATTGGATATTATTTTGAATTAACAAGAAGTTATAACCAAAACCGGAGGGGTCTATGCCCCTGTCTTCAAAGGATTACAAGGCCCTTCTTGAGATCATCGAGCTTTGCTACTCGATCCCTGACCGAAAACTGATTTTTCAGGCCCTATGCGAGAGGCTTCAAAGATTGGTCCCTATCTCCACCGCCGCCTTTATCCCTATAGATCCTCAGACACGAGGCCCGGCATTAAAGAACTCCTCCACATTTAATATCCCTGATGATAAGTTGATCCGCCTATTCTGCCTCAACTATGCCCCGCTCCATCCTAACGTCAAAGCAGGGTTCCTTTTGATCCCTAACAATGTGGGGAATATTACAGATATTATATCCCCTTCAAAACTTGCAGAGACAGAATATTCAAAAGATTTCCAATCTTTAATCCCCTGTTTCTATGAGATGGGTGTCACACTCTCCTCTCAGGGAGACCCTACAGGGATGCTCGGATTTCATAGGCCAAGGCAGGACAAAGACTTTACAGGCCGTGAAAAGGAGATAATGGGTATCCTGGCTCCTCATCTATCAAGGGCCATACATAATCTAAATCTAATAGAAACGATCACATCATCTCAGGGGATAGGGCTGATTGTAATAGGGCAGGACGGAATCCCTCCCTTTATAAACGATGAGGCAAAGAGGGCATTAAATGGAAGGCATATATCCTCGATCCCTGATCCAGGATATAGTATCGAGCCGATATTCTTTAAATCAGAGACAGGGGTATACCGGGTAAGGACGATGGTACAGGATCATGGAAGTAAGGGGAAGACGATCCTCCTTGAGCCGATCCCTGCTGAGCATGACCATACATCAAGACTTATTAATTTAGGCCTGACAAAGAGGGAGCAGGAGATTGTTATGCTGGTAACTAGAGGCCTCTCAAACCGCGAGATTGCCGAGAGGCTCTTTATCTGCGAGCAGACGGTAAAGGATCACTTGAGGCGAATATTTGAGAAGATGAAGATTCGTTCAAGATGTGAGCTGATGGCTAAATTAATAGATCTCAATTCTTTTGTCCAGCCTTAAAGTCCGCTAAATTTTTCTGGTCAGAATGAAGTCCTCCCCTTGCAACAGAACAAGAATATAGGGTAATATATGTGCTTACTGAAGATAGTAAAGAGGAGATATGGCCGAGGCAGTTCAGATCCCTCAAGGTTCCATTAAAGGTGAAGGTAGGGAGTATTACGCAACATTACGCAGGGAGATGGATGCCAGAAAGATCCCAATCAGCCTGGGCAAGAAGTGCCCTGTTATGTGCACCTTCTGCTATGAGTCGGAACACTCATACCGCATCGTTGAAGATATTCCGAAGACCGGCCAGGAGGACTGGGAATATATATTAAGCTATATAAACAAGATCCCTTCAAAGCCGGATGAATATTGGGTCTGGGGCGG
The DNA here is from genome assembly GCA_964648095.1 of uncultured Nitrospirota bacterium. Lineage (GTDB taxonomy): Bacteria > Nitrospirota > Nitrospiria > JACRHA01 > JACRHA01 > JACRHA01. Next base: position 13,450 of record CAZYNY010000050.1, read on the forward strand.
AAATGAATATATGGTCTGGACCGACCTCTTCCTCCACCCCAAGGCCATGGACTGGCTCGAGGATTTCCTGACTTATACAGATAAGAATGTAACTATATTTACAGTCGGATTCGTCCATGTCCCCAGGATTCACAAGCTTGCCGAAAGATATAGGAAGAGGATCAGCTTCGAATTGTCAGTAAATACCCTTAGCAGACACAGGGACGCCCTTATGCCTAACGGCCCTACGGTCAAACAGGTATTAAAGATCCTGGATGGTCCTGCCGTTACATCTGCTGATTTTTATTCCTTTGGGACTACTACAATGTCTGCTGATGCCTTAACAATATCAAAGATCAATAAAGAATGTGTGTTGTGGATGGGCTGCCTGACACCCCTTAGAGGGATGGACGACCGGACTGTTGAATTGATAAGGCAGGGCAAAAAGGCGCTCCCTGAAGAGGCCCAAAGTATCTATGATTATAACCTGCCCAACAAGACCACTATACATACAGAGGCGTATATAACCGCCTTCTTAAACAGAAGGATTATAGTAAAGACCTTTGATTCCCTGGGCCTTGAAAAGAGGGATACCCTTGTTGTTTCAAAGAGCATATATAAGGTCCTCACCATGTACCGGAAGAAAAGGGCAAGATACCTCTACATCCCTAACGCTACGCTTGGCGGCGATACCGATTGCACTGCCCTGCTGACATTGGCGGATATACAGGGCAGGATTACAAATGAAAAAGAGATCTACATACCAAAGTGCATTATAGAAGGGGGCCGCGGCAAATACAGGGATATCTGCGGAACCGATCTTGAAGACTTCAGGGCCAATACCAGATGCAGGGTCAAGGTAATTCCAAAGATTAATACAAAGTTTGCCAACAGACAATTGATTAAAAACGGGGACCTGGATAACTATGTTGAGGACTATATTTATAACCCCAACTCAAAGATCTTTGAGGATATACCACTACCGGAAATAAACTAAGGATACATAAGGAGACATTATATGGAATACTGGATAAAGGTAGTTTTTGCCGACAATCAGGAATTGATAGTAAAGGATACCTTAAGGCACAATATAAGCGACGAGCTTGATGCCCTGGAGATCGAATCCTCATCGGAGGTAATAGTCGTACCTATGAAGCAGATTAAGTATATCTCCTGTGATTCTAAGATCTTCAAAAAGAAAGATTAGGCCGGAGGCCCTCTGACCGCTCCACAAGCCTCCATGGGCGTCCAATTCCGGAGGCCCACAGATATCAGATCAGCAAATCTTGAAAAAATTATTTTTCCTTCTATGATCTCAATTTTTATGGTACATTTATTTTTTTCTGTTCTATTTGGATCAAGCCTCTCAAACGGCGGGGTTCAAATGTAGTCTTTGGTCTCATTCTTGCATATACAATAAACATGATGTGAGGCCTGATGCAGGGAACCGGAAAAAATATTCTAAAAGCTATCCGGTGTTATGAGACTATGGAATAAAGAAGGAGTGGGCACGTCATTGCCGGAGATTGTCCTTTCTATATGGCATCATATGTAAGACAGATTCCATACGCAAGGGATGGAACGGCCTGTACAGAAGTAGAGGGATTGAGTCATTATGGTATATTTTTTACCATTTTTTGTCATAATAGGTCTTAAATATGAAGATAATTGAAGGAAAGAAATGACACTATCAACACATATTGCAATCTCCCTCATCCTTGTAACCTCCGTGATAATAGCCTCAAGGTTCCCGAGACTAAAGACAGTTGTTCTTATCTTAAGCGGGATTATCAGCATAAGATATATCCTGTGGCGCGGTATATATACATTAAACAGACAGGATAGGATCGGCCTTGCCATAAGCCTGGCTGTATTCCTGGCTGAGGCGTATGGGTTTATCCAGTACCTGCTCTTTCACTATCAGTCTTTAAGACCTACAAATTCTATACCTCCGCCAATAGACGATTCAAGCGCCCCCACAGTCGACATACTAATCCCTATCTTCAATGAACCAAAGGATATACTTTACAGAACTATCATAGGATGTTTGAATCAGGATTATCCGGAAGGCAAGTTCAAGGTCTATGTGCTGGATGACGGCAGGAGGGAGGAGATAAAGGCCCTCGCGGAAAGACTTGGCTGCAATTACATAACAAGACCGACCAATGAACATGTCAAGGCAGGAAACCTTAATAATGGCTTGAAATATTCAACTGGTAATCTGGTAGCAGTATTCGATTGCGATCATGTACCGGTAAGGAGTTTCTTAAGAGAGACCACAGGCTTTTTTAAAGACCGGAAGGCGGCCTTTGTCCAGACGCCACACCACTTCTATAATCCGGATACATTCCAGAGGAACCTCAGACTGGAGCGGGAGATATCCAACGAACAGGATCTCTTTTTTCATGTCATCCAGCCGGGCAGGGATTATTACAACAGTGCCTTTTTTGCCGGCTCCGGCGGGATCTTCAGGCGCTCGTGCCTTGAGGAGATAGGAGGATTTAAGACAGAGACCCTAACGGAAGATCTCCATACAAGCATGGAACTCCATTCCAGGGGATACAAATCCTTCTATGTAAATAAAGACCTCTCTGCCGGGCTTTCTCCGGAGAGTTATACAAGTTACTTAAAACAGAGGAAGCGCTGGGCAAGGGGTGGGGTTCAGATCTTTATCCTTGACAATCCGCTCTTTAAAAAAGGGCTAACCCTCCATCAAAGACTTAACTATCTTGCCTCTGTCGTATACTTCTTCCATGGTCTCCCCAGGATCATATACCTTGCAGCGCCGCTCTCCTATCTCCTTGCAGGATATGCCCCCCTCATTGCAGATGCAAGACTGCTTTTAACCCTCTTCCTTTCCCATTATGTAGCATCAACAATAGCCTTTAATATGGTAGCCAGGGGGCACAGAAACGCCTTCTGGAGCGATGTCTATGAGACAGTGATGTCCTTTGGCCTCACAGCCGAGGCGCTTGCAACCTTCTTTAGTCCAAGAAATACAATCTTTTCAGTAACCCCTAAGGGTGAACATTTTGAAAAAACGACTATAAATAAATCTATCGTTGCGCCCCATATCCTCCTCCTTATCCTCCTCCTTTTGGGCAATGGTATAGGTTTTTACAGGATGGTTGCTGCGCAAGGCAGCAGTGAGGCAACAATTATAAGTCTTTTATGGTCCAGCTACAACCTGCTCATCCTCGTATCGGCAATAATAGCAGGCGTTGAACGGGTACAGCGCCGCGGTCTTATACGACTGGCCAGGGACATCAAGGTAAAACTGATCCTTCAGGATAAAGAAGTCTTATACAGGACAAGGGATATAAGCGAGACCGGGCTATCCGTTACGCTCCCTGAACCGATAAAATTTCCTTACCCCACAATAGACCTTTCGCTGATAAGCGATTATGGCGAGATTACTAAGTTGAGAGGAACGGTTATAAGAAATGATATGGACAGCCATGGAAGGTTATTTGCAGGGATACAATTCATAGGCCTTGATGAGACAGGCTATCAGGGGATAATCCGACAGATGTACAGCCCGGCCAACAGTTGGAGCGATTACCATAAATCAGATTCGAAGACCTGGAGTTCCTTTAAGCTTCTCTTTGCAGCACCAATAAAGGCCTTTATAAGGGATAAAGTGCTGCGCAGGATCTCGCCTAGATTCAGTATTATATTGCCATGTGAAATCAGGCTTGTTGATGTCACCCTCAAATGCAAGACCATTGACATAAGCTCAACCGGCCTCTCCATCGAGTTCACAGGCAAAGCTGATCTCCCGAAAGAGGTAGATCTGACAATCTATCTTACAGAGAAGAAGAGCATATCTGTAAGAGGGGCAGTGAGCTGGCAGAAGGAGACAAACAGGGGCTCAAAGGCAGGGATAAGATTGCCTGAGCCTGCTGAAGGAGATCAATTATGGAAGGAATTAAGGGTGCTAAAATAGCCTTTTTGAATTAGAGATCAAATATTCTGGAATACTCCTATGGGCTTTTGGAACTATTATTTCTTGACAAAAATCTATCTATATTTCAGGGGATTTATCCGCATAGATTTCTTCCTAAACATCCTTTTTATCCTCCTTTTGATCATACCAATACCGGACAAAATAAGGCTTAGAAGACCCGTTAAGGCTGCCAAATTATCAATAACCCTGATCCTTGGCCTGCTCCTTTTATGGCATGATTCATGGCTGCCGCCCCTCTTTGATTCCATGATATTTCTGAATCAGCAGGGGATACCTTCCAGGGAATATATCTACCGGTTTATTTTAGGGTTCTTTAATCCATGGGAGGTAGCGGCTCTAACGGCTGCCCTGTTTGTTTGCATGCTGCTCCAATACCGCATTAGATTGACCCCTCTGGTTATCATCCTTCTCCTGATAGTCCCTATACGAGAGTTTGGACAACCGGTTGGAGAGATAGATAAGTATGTAGACGCCTTCTATAAAGCCGAATCTGCAAGGATCATCCGTTTTGAAAAAACAAAAATGGATAACTATGATTTCGATATAGTAATCCTCCATATCTGCTCATTATCCTGGGATGACATGAAGGAAGCGGGCCTGGATGACCACCCTATATTTAAGCAATTTGACTACCTCTTCACCAATTTTAATTCTGCTACCTCCTACAGCAACCCCTCCGCAATCAGGCTATTGCGTGCAAACTGTGGACAACAGAGGCATGATGCCCTTTACAACGACGCCCCAAAGGAGTGCAACCTCCTTGAGACCCTCCGCAAAGAGGGATACGAGACATACTTTGCCTTAAATCATGACGGCATATACGGTGATTTTGCCGGTGAGGTCAAACGCCTCGGTCATCTGGATCAACCATTCCTGCCAAAGGCCCTTCCTGTTCAGGCCTACAGTTTTGATGGGGCGCCCATCTATGATAACTACACACAGCTTGAAAAGATCTGGAAGGTCCGGCAGGAATCAAACTCAAAGAAAACGGCCATCTACTATAATACCATCAGCCTTCACGATGGTGTCCATTGGGCTGAAGACAAGGATTGGTGGAAAAAGGACAAAAGGGTGGAGAATTATAAAGAATTCGCTCAGGAACTCCTGGGGGATATGACGAGATTCTTCGATCTCCTAAGATCTTCAGGGCGGGATGTAGTTGTCCTCTTTGTCCCGGAACATGGGATGGCCCTGCGGGGCAGCAGCATTCAGGCCCCGGTCCTGCGGGATATCCCGTTACCTCAGATAACCAGGGTTCCTGTTGGAATCAAACTGATCAGAAAGGGATCCCCCCATGCCCCTGTTCATCAGCAAATGCTAAGCGGAAGTACCAGCTACCTATCCCTTTCATATATGCTAAAGGTATTTTTGGAGGAGAACCCATTTGAAACAGACAGATTTACAGCAAAAGAATTCACAGATAAGATCCCACAGACCGATTTTGTTGCGGAAAACCAGGGAATACAACTTACAAAGAAAGGTACTGATTGGTTTTTGTACGGAAAAGAGAAACAATGGATAGCCGTTCCGACTAATGCCATAAAGTAAATACGGGGGTTTCGCATATGACACGACATATCTTCTTTCTCATCTGGATCCTAGCCCTTATGTTGGTCTGCTCGCCTCAGGCCCGGGCCCTTGATTATATCGGCCTGCCCGGTTCTACATGGGGCCAGGTTACCCATGATGTGGATGACCTGGTCGGCACAGGCACCATGGGATATATCAATCAGGGGATCGACTGGACTAAACTTCCCGGGGATATCACCTTTAATACCTTTGCAGAGTTCAGATACCGTTTCAGGGGCAGGAACAAGGAGTTCTATAATGCCTATAGTGAGGCAGTCGGGCTGGAATTTAAGAGATCACCTTTCAGGTTGGGCATGGACTACGTCTGGGAGCGATTTCCGAATCTGGAAGAGGGGTCACACAAGGTACAGTATTACCTGAGCTGGTACCAGGGTTGGGATTTGGGGTTGACAAAAAAGATCGGATCTCTTGATATCCTCGGCCTGCCCGGTTCTACCTGGGGCCAGGTTACCCATGATGTGGATGACCTGGTCGGCACAGGCACCATGGGATATATCAATCAGGGGATCGACTGGACTAAACTTCCCGGGGATATTGTTTTCAACACCTTTCTTGAATTCAGATACCGGTTTAGAAGCCGCAACCACGATTTTTTTGATGCCTATAGCGAGGCCATTGGTATGGAGTTCAAAAAATCCCCCTTCAGGCTGGGTTTAGATTATGTCTTTGAGCGCTTTCCCGGTCTTAATGAAGGATCCAGCAAGATCCAGTTTTATCTGACCTGGTATTATGACTGGGATCTAAAAAATAAGCCAACAGCCCATCCGGAATAAGAAACTAACTGCCAAATAGCGGGCCATTCTTCCTTAAATAGATTAAATTCTCTTGGAGGATATTTTAAGAAAAGAAGAAAGATGTTGCTGTTATTTTTTTAGCTTTTTCTACCGGTTGAGCCTCGTGAGCTTTTTGTGCGCAGGACTCCAACCGATTGTTATGCGGCGTTCAATGGTGAAATACGGTCAATCTTACTCTTTATGTTCCTTGCCGCATCCCAGAGATCAATAGCACGCTGCGCGTTCAACCAAAATTCAGGCGTGTTGCCAAACAGACGAGAGAGACGCAACGCCATCTCGGGGCTCACTGCGCGCCGTTCCCGAAGCAATTCATTTACAGTCTGGCGCGATACCCCAAGGGCCCCAGCAAAACTCGACACTGTCAGCCCGTAATCCGGCAAGAAATCCTCACGCAGCATCTCCCCCGGATGGGTGGGACGAACCTTCCTTTGTCTTTTGTTGGGAATACTCATCTGGCACCTCTTCTTAATGATAATCCGTTAACTCAACATCATAGGCGTCGACATCCCGTTGAATGGCTTGGTAAATGCTTTTCTGTTATTTTTGATTTCATAGGGTATTTCTCAGGATTTTCGAGATTGTCAATTTCCAAATCAACATCCAGGTCGGGCCAGTATAAATGATAGCCATGAAGCAATTGGACATTTTGTATGGAGTTTAGTGTTTGATCTTTAAAGTAAGGGTAGTCCTTATAGCTTAGAAAGTATTCCTTTTCTCTTACAAAAATCCAGATACCAAAAGGTGTTATATTTTCAACGCTTACTGAAATGCATTTGCCATGCCTTGATGATTTCATTTCTATGCTCCTCAACAATTTTTTGAATTTTATTCAATTTTGTCGGATTCAACCCATGACATACTGGATATATCTGAATGATCAATATCCCAAATGAATTGTGGTCATACCGTTAAAGGGGACAGCCTGCAGTCCCGTTTAACCTCATGGAACCTGTTGTTAGGCGCGCATAGGTTACCAATGTTAATGTCTCAAATTATCCAAAATTTCTTCTTGACCTTCCAAGGCTCAATATGAATTTCACTGCAAAACTTTTCGTACTCTAATTCCATAGTTCTGTTCTGCTCACATTTCTTACCAACAATTTTCTCAATGACTTGATTGGTCACTTTGCCATCCTTCTCATCATTTTTCTGGGCATTTATATTATTGTTTTTGTACCCTATAAATCTGCTAGGCGCAAAATGGTAAGCGTCGTCATATTTATAAACGACAAAACATCGGCCACGCTTTACGAGACCCTCGTAAAATTCCTTATAGTTTTCCTCGTTACTATTTCGATATGTTTCTAACGTATCTAAATTCTTCTTTAAATCATTCAGAGAAAGAATCAACTCCATAATGTTTTCCTTTCTTGACACCTAACCATGTTATTAAGCGATAGAACAAGTGTAGCAGAAATAAGCTTTTTTGTGAAATAACATTGACATACCTCGTTAATATATACTCACTCGTCGGTTAACACCACAACCGTAAGGAATGCACATCTCATGCCCCGCCGCTGTTCTTCGAATATGTCGGGGCATAGACATTACGGCGTAAGTTGTTCCTGGAATATCTTTATGTTTTGCTCGAAGAATTTTTTCACCCTTACCCACTCCCAATCCTCACCTTTTGCAATTAACA
>CAZYNY010000051.1:0-6758 GCA_964648095.1 uncultured Nitrospirota bacterium
GCAAGTGCCCTGGCATATGCCCTCAAAAAACCCTTTGCAAACACCTTAACAGGTATTCGCGCAAAATCATTCTCTTCAAGGGCCTTCAGGCAATTGATATTTATACGTGTCTTTGATGAAAGGTCTTCAAGGGAAATCCCCTTTTCCCCTCTTATCTTCTTAAGGTATTCTCCTATGTTATCTATATTATCCATCTCACTTTATGATCCTGGCTATGTATCTGCTTGAATCGGATGCCATCTCACTACCTGGGGCAAGCTTGATTACCGTCTCAAACTCAGCCTTTGCCTGGGGCTTCATCCCATCCTTCATATAGGCTTTAGCAAGATTATAATGGGCCTCCGGATAATCAGGGAATAGACGGATTGCAGACTGATAGGCGCCTATGGCCTCTTTTGCCCTCTCTAACTTAAGATATACCTGCCCCATCTCATAGTGGGCATATCCATGGTTTGGATTGATCTTCACTGCCTCAGTAAGCTCTCTTAGCGACCCTTCTGGGTCTCCCTTCTTTAAAAGGACCACACCGAGGTTATAGTGGGGGATATCGGGCGTTGAATAGAGCGGGTTCTTTAATGCCCATCTAAATTCATTTACCGCCTCATCCCATTTGCCTTCCCTTTCATAGGTCTTACCCAGATAGTTGTGTGCCTCTGAATCCTCTGGATTAATCCGGAGGACCGTCTTAAATTCCTCTTTCGCCTTATCATTCCTGTCCTGCATAAAATATATATGTCCAAGGGCATAATGGGCTTCCCTGTTCTTAGGGTTTATCTGAATGGCCCTCTGAAATGCGACAAACGCCCTCTGCGGGTCATTACCAAGGTATGAAAGACCCTCTTTATAATAGGCGTCCGATTCCTTCAGGATCAACGGATTTGTGGCGCACCCTGTGATGATAACGCCCAGGACTGTAAAAAGTGCAATTAGTCTAAACAATTGCTCCATTATATATCCTCAAAGAATGTAAGTCTTTTAATCTCCCTGTACCTCTGCTCTATCTCTTTGTAATCAAGCGACTTCAACCTCTCAAGACTGAAGGATTCCACATTGAAGGAGGCCATGACACTGCCCAGTATCACCCCCTGGCGGATAGACTGTTCACCAAGGTTCATATTGCTCGCAAGATACCCTATAAATCCGCCTGCAAAGCAATCACCTGCACCCGTCGGATCAAAAAGATTCTCAAGGGGATAGGCAGGTGCGGAAAATATCGCCTTCTCATTGAACATAAGCGCCCCATACTCACCCCTCTTGATTATCAGTATATCCGGGCCAAAGGAGAGTATGGTCTTGGCTGCCTTGACAAGATTGGCCTCGCCGGCAAGCTCCCTGGCCTCCCCGTCATTGATGATAAGGATATCGACCTCCTTTAATGTCCTCATCAGGGCTTCCCTCTTCCCCTCTATCCAGAAATTCATTGTATCAGCAGCGATAATCTTTGCCCCCTTTACTTGATGCAAAACATCAAGTTGAAGCTCCGGATCTATATTGGCCAGAAATACCAGATCAGCATTTTTATAAGATTCCGGGATCTTTGGCCTGAATTGCTCAAAGACATTTAACTGGGTTTCTATTGTCCTTGCTTCGTTCAACTGATATCCGTATTCTCCTCTCCACCGGAAGGTCTTTCCCCCGCTTCTTTCAAGTCCGTCAATGTTAATACCCTTTTCTTTGAGAAAAGAGATGTGCCCTGAAGGAAAGTCCTCTCCGACAACAGCCACCATATTGACATCGGTAAAATAGCCGGCAGATACAGCAAAGTATGTTGCCGAACCTCCCAGGACCTCTTCAACTTCCCCGAATGGGGTCCTGACAGAATCGAGCCCAACAGATCCGACCACTAATACTCCCATAATCTATCTCCGTACATGATCATTAAGCACACCCCTTCACATCCTCTATATTTCCCGCCTTGTTCCCTACAGGCATTGAGGAAACAAGGTTTCTTGTGGCACTGACAAAGATCTCCTCCATCCTGATCTTATCAATACCCTTATCCTCAACAACCCTTGTGCTGCCGGCCCCTTTCCACGCCACATCCGCGCATCTGATATCCAGGATCTCCGCCTCCATCACCACCTCTTTAATAACCTCTGAATTGGTACTATTTTTATCATATGTCTTTATCTCTGTATATAGGAGGAACCTGACCTTCCCGATCTCTCCTATCTTCATAAGGAGGGATCTATCAGGGGTCTTATTCTCGCTCAAATCCTTGACCAGGAGGCTTAATTCACGGTCCATCCCGGCATTCTTCATGCTTATCACTATATCATCCTTTTTTACTATCCTCGCCTTGGGGAAATATACCTGAAGGACCTGCTGAATCTCAAATATGGCATTGTTCCTGATCCCTTCAGGGGCTTTTTTGACCGGCAAGGGAAGGACCGCTATGCCATCTGTCTCGAGTAGTTTGGGGTGAAAATTCCTGGACAGATATATATCCGATATCCTGTTTTCAACAGAAGGCTCAGGCGGAGGAATTGTGGCACAGGAAACTAAAAGGATCAGAAGAGAGAGGGCTATAATATTCCTCATTTAAGATGCCTCCTTAGTATCGGTTTTAATCTCTCCTTTATCTCTTCAGAAATAAGTTCTTCCTTTGTCATAATTGAGTCCTTAAGGGCATCCCTGCACGGACAGTTTCTGTCTTTCGGGATGCCGCATATCGCCCCCTTTATGATCTTTTTTGAGGTCTCAACATTCTTCATCAGGATCTTGATTACGGCCTCCGCAGAGACAGCCTCCTCCGTGGTATGCCAGCAATCATAGTCCGTGGCCATGGCAAGGGTTGAGTAGCATATCTCCGCTTCTCTGGCTAATTTCGCCTCTGTAACATTTGTCATGCCTATGACATCAACCTGCCACCCCCGGTATATATTGGATTCCCCCCTTGTGGAAAATTGAGGCCCCTCTATACAGAGGTATGTACCGCCCTTGTGCATAACAGCCCCTGCCCGCTCCCCCTCCTGAAACAGCAGGTCCGCAAGTTCAGGACATACAGGATCAGCAAAGGAGACGTGCGCAACAACTCCTTCTCCAAAAAAGGTGCTGATACGCCTCTTTGTGTGATCAAAAAACTGATCAGGAATAACCATATCACCAGGCTTTATCTTCTCCCTCATGCTCCCGACTGCAGAGACCGAGATTATCCGTTCGACTCCTAGTTCCTTCATTGCATAAATATTGGCCCTGAAGTTAATCTCTGATGGGGATATCCTATGGCCCCTTCCATGCCTTGCCAGAAAGGCAGCCTTCCTCCCGTTTAACCTCCCGATAATAAAGCTGTCTGAGGGATTACCGAAAGGCGTCCGGATACTCCTCTCCTCAATATTTGTAAGGCCCTCCATCCCATAAAGTCCGCTGCCCCCTATTATTCCTATCTCTGCCTCAGCCATCAACCCTCCCTTGCAGGGGCACACTGTCGTGCCCAATCAATCTTTATTGCCCACATCCCTGAACTGCCCTGTCTCTACCTGGGGCAGTATAGTAGAAATGGCGTGCTTGTAGATCAGCTCTTCTCCGGAGTGTTTCAGGAATATGACAAAATTGTCAAATCCTTTTATTGTCCCTGTAATCTTTGTCCCGTTAATGAGGTTGATTGTCACAGGGACCTTCTCGCGCCTCACGTAGTTTAAGAACATATCCTGAAGGTTGATATTGGCCTTATTCACCTTCTGCTCCTTTCTTTAATGTATCCTATGTCTACCATGCCAGCTAATAACTCCATAATCTTTTCAAAGGTAACCGATTCCGCCTCCCCCTCTTCAATATCTATCCATCGGATCGACCTGTCCCTGTTAAACCAGGTAAATTGTCTCTTAGCATATCTCCTGGTATCCCTTTTTATAAGACCTATAGCCTCATCAATCGTACACCTTCCCCCAAGATAGTCAATTATCTGTCTATATCCGAGCCCTTTCATAGCACCTAAATCTTCGCCGTACCCCTTATCCAGAAGCGCCCTAACCTCGTCGATGAGGCCCTCTTCTATCATCCTCTCTGTCCTGTGTCCTATCCGCCTGTATAGGTCTTCCCTCCCCCTCCGTAGCCCAATTATGACAGGTTCATACATGTTGCCGGAAAAGGCGTGCAAACGATGAAATGATACCAAAGGCCTTCCTGTTTTATAAAAGACCTCCATGGCCCTGATTATCTTTACAATATCCTTTGGATGGATACATCTTGCTGATTCCGGGTCAAGGAGGCTGAGTTTACTATAAAGATATCCTTCACCATTTGATGATTCCATATCTCTATAGCTCCTCCTAAGATCCCAGTCTGCCGATGGTCCTTCCCACAACCCATAAACAACCGCCTTTATATAGAGACCGGTTCCACCAACTATAAATGGCATCATACCGTCTTCGTGCATCCCGGAGATTATGGATGATACCATATCTTTATATCTTCCCGCACTGAACCGCTCGTCAGGATTAACAATATCAACCATATGATGCCTGATGTCCTTCATGTCCTTCATTGCCGGTTTAGCCGTGCCTATGTCCATCCCCCTATAAATCTGCCTCGAGTCTGCGCTGATTATATCTGCGGAAAGTTGCCTTGCCAGATAGAGGGCTATCTTTGACTTACCCACAGAAGTAGGGCCTGCCAGGATTATGACCGGTTTCTTGCCAGATGACACCTTATTATATCCTTATGTCTATCAAGTTACTTTATCTCGGAAAGCTTGGCCTTAGCCAGCTTCGCCTCCTCCGAAAGAGAGAACTCCTCGATTACCCGCCTTAAGAATTGCTTTGAGTTTGCCTTGTCACCCAGTTCATTATGGGCATATCCCTCTTTCAGTAAGGCAGTAACTATCTTATCGCTTCTGGGATATCTCTTTATAAACCTCTCAAAGGCATCGATCGCCTTCTGGTATTCCCCTTTGCCATAAAAAGACTCTCCCACCCAGTAATAGGCATCCTGGGCCTGATTTGCATTCGGGAACTGGACTATATAATTTTGAAAACCCATAATGGCCAGGTCATAGTTTCCCTTTACATAATCGCTGTAGGCCTGACTATATACCTCGCTTGGATTTGCACCGCCCTTCTCACCCGTCCCTGATCCTGCCTTTCTCTGATCAGTCTCGCTTCCGGTTCCGGACCTCTTTCCGTCGTCGGGCAACGCACCTTTATCTCTAAAAGGTGTATTTGACCCTTTAAGAGACCTCCCCTCAAGGATCTCCATCCTTGCAAACAGGTCCTTTGTCCTATAAACCTGGTCATCAATCTTCTTTAGTGCCTCTGACATCCTCATCCAGCCTGCCACGGATCGCCTCAAGGTCGGAATTTAGACGTTCAATCTTTGAAATGAGGTCTACCTGGGTCTTCTGAAGATTCGCCGTCTTCTCCTTGAGGGTCTTATCCGTTTCTTTTAATTGCTGGCGCAATGCCGGATCGCCTTTTTTGATATCTTCCATATCCTTCTGGAGGTCAATCATATCAGCCTGCAGGGCACAGCCTGCAAACCAGAATATGAGGAAAAGGATTAAAAGATTTACTGGTTTATTGAAAAATGCGCCTTTCTGTTTTTCCACCAGCACTCCTCGCTATGTTCTTTACACACAGGTTTCTCTTCACCGTAACTTATTGTATTTATCCTGAAGGGTTCTACCCCAAGGGCAATCAGATGCTTTTTTACAGACTGGGCCCTCCGCTCGCCAAGGGCCAGATTATATTCTGTAGTGCCCCTTTCATCAGCCAGTCCTTCAATCATAACCTTCGTATTCGGGTTGGAGGAGAGCCACTCGGCGTCCTTCTTTAGAATTTCAACATAATCTTCCTTTATTAAGTATTTGTCAAAATCAAAATATATATCCTCTATACCGTATTCCTTCTTTAAGTCGGTCCTGGCCGCCTGCAGATCGGTTCTCCTGAACGTGTCGGCGGCGCCCCCGTTAATCGAACCCTCTCCGGCAGTCTTATCGGCGTCATTCCTTAAGTCCTCTTCCTCCTGGAGATTTCCAGGTTCCTTCTCACCCGGCATCTGGGTCACCCTCTCCTCGTCTATCTTCTTCGTCCCGCCTAAGGTCCATGTCATCCTGGAACAGCTGGAGAACAGGAGCATAAACAGGACCAATGTCACAGGGAGGATAAATCGGATGATATTTCTCAATCTAAATATAGATACCATCAATAACCTCCTCATACCGGTTAATTATCTTAACTCCGACAGCTTATTCCTTGCCAGCTGGGCCTCCTTGGAGTTTGGATACTCCTCCATAACCCTTTTTAAGAGGTTCTCGGCGGTCTTCTTATCCATTAATTCATTATAGGAATAGCCCTTTTTAAGCAAGGCCCCTGCAACCTTATCGCTTTTTGGATATCCTGATATCACCTTTTCAAATGCCTCTATTGCCGACTTAAAGTCCTTCTTGGCATAGTAACACTCCCCTGTCCAGTATTGGGCATTCGGTACAAGATCAGCATCAGGAAATCTCTTGATAAAGCCCTGGAAGCCCAATATGGCAGAATCGAAGCTCCCCTTCTTAAACTCCTCAAAGACCTGGTCATAGACCTCTCTCGAACCATCATCAACATCCTTTTCTTTCCTGCCTCCCTTTTTCCCCTGATCAGCCGGGACCTTGGTCTGATTTCCTTCTACCGGTGAACCTTCTTTTAATTTGCCGGCCTTTACAGGAGTCTTTTCCAGATTACTAATCCTCTTCTCCTCCTCATCTATCTTTGCCGAGAATTTGGTGCCCAGGGTATCAAGGGATTTGGAGATATCAGACAGGCCTTTGGTAAGGG
>CAZYNY010000051.1:6858-21197 GCA_964648095.1 uncultured Nitrospirota bacterium
CTGCAGGTCAACCTTCAAGGAGAGATCAGCAATCCTCTTCTCCCCCTCATCTATCTTTGCCGAGAACTTGGTGCCCAGGGTATCAAGGGATTTGGAGATATCAGACAGGCCTTTGGTAAGGGTATTTATCTGACTCGTTGCATCCTGGCTGAAGGTATCGAACCTCTTTGCCATATCAGTAAGCCGCACAGCCTGATCTGCCTGTGTTGTATTTGAACCCTTCCCCTGCAGGTCAACCTTCAAGGAGAGATCAGCAATCCTCTTCTCCCCCTCATCTATCCTGATACCATATTTTAAGGCCAGCATGTCTAATGATTTAGCAAGGTCATCTACCTTTTTCAATGCCTCTTTTAATGTGTTTACCTGTTCGGTAAACCTCCTCTCCGTATCAGCCCTGGAACTATTGGACTTCTCATGGAGTCTGTTGATCTCTGCGTCTATGTCATCCAGGTCCTGGTAGATCGCCGCAATCTTCCTGTCACGCACCTCCAGGTCTCCTCGCATGGATTTAACATCCTGGTCCGATTGATCCGACCTGGCATTACCTTCAGCGATCTTCTTTGCAAGCTGATCCACCCTCTCCCTTACTGAACCCCAGGCATTTTCCATCTTCTTCTGAGAAAGTTCACCCTCTTCCCTTGCCTTCTCCAGGATTGCAATCCTCTCCTCAATCCTCTTCTGATCATCCTTCAGCTTGTCAGCTATTGACTGTTGCTCCTGCCTTCTATTTCCCCCGTCCTCCATGGGGACGATCTTCAGACCGCACCCCCCAATAAATATAATAGCCAGCAGAAGAAATGTTGCCCTATACATCCTGTACACCCCTGAATCGATACTCATTGGATATTATTCACCGATAATTAAAAAATGTCCCCTTCTGTTCATTGTCCAGCATGACTCTCCATGATCTTTACAGAAGGGCCTCTCCTCCCCATAACTTATAATAGCTATCCTCTCCTGGCCTACACCCATATCCACCAAAAATTTCCTTGCCGATTGTGCCCTGCGTTCTCCAAGGGCAAGGTTATATTCATTGGTGCCGCGCTCGTCTGCATGCCCCTCTATCTGCACCTTAAGCCCGGGATTTGAGGTAAGGTATTTGGCATCCTGCTCAAGTGTCCCTATAAAATCACCCTTTATGATCCAGCTATTAAAGTCAAATAATATATCCTTCAACCCCGAGTCCTCGCGGCCCTTTCTCAATCCTTCAAGCGCTGCCCCCGGTTCTTCCTTGGAAGCTACCAGGGTCTCCTTCTCAGGGACCATCACCAACTTCTCCTCATCCTTCTTCATCACCTCAGATGAGATCCCATCGTGCCTTGACTCAGGCGCTGGACCTCTATTTTCTTTGGCTGCATGGTTCTCCTTATCAGGGGACTGTATCTCCCCGCCATCTTTTTCACTTAACAATGGAGTCGCTCTATGGCCTCCTGATTCAGGGACCACTCTAACCTCAGGAAATGATTCCGGCTCTTCTTTGGCTGCATGGTTCTCCTTATCAGGGGACTGTATCTCCCCGCCATCTTTTTCACTTAACAATGGAGTCGCTCTATGGCCTCCTGATTCAGGGACCACTCCCTCTCCTATAACAGCGGGCTTCTTTTCAGCGGGTTCCATAGAAGGTAGATCGCTCCCCTTTGCTGTATCGCCGGGCTTAGAACCCTTATCTTCCCTTGCAATCTCACTTGGTGAAGCAGCCTTGCCTACACCCTCCTCACCGATTGCCTTAGTCTCAGCCTCCTTATCCGCTTTCCCGCCCGGTGTCCCACCAGGCTTGTCCTGTTTAGCAGCAGATCCGGCAGCCTTGCCATCTTCAATGCCTGCAGATGACATTGCGCTATCGATCTTTTTTGCGCATCCGTATTGGAATGCGACAACGAAAAAGACAAAAAACAGGATGCAGAAAACTCTTACCTTATGCATAATAAAGATTCCTCCTTGTTTTAATTACCTCGGCGACCATGAAGGGCTCGAATTATTGACCTCATCTAAAGTCAGCCGCTCTATATCAGAGCCGTCCATATTCATCATATAGATGGCCCTATGATTTTCCCGATTCGATGCAAATGAGATATGCCTGCCATCTGGAGACCATGTCGGGGCCTCGTCATCCTGTCCACCGATTGTTAATTGAGTTATCTCAGATCCGTCAGGTCTTATACGACAGATCTTAAGCAGGCCGTCCTCCCTGCAGGTATAGGCTATCCAGTCACCCTTCGGCGACCAGACAGGGGAGGTATTGTAATCCCCCTCAAAGGTCAACCTCCTGGCATTTGTTCCGTCGGCGCCCATAATATATATCTGCGGATTCCCGCCCCTGTCTGACATAAAGACCAGCTCATTTCCGGTCGGAGACCAGGATGGCGAGATATCATCAGCCTGATTGAAGGTTAGTCTCTTGAACCTCTTTGCCTCCTGGTCCGTTACATATATCTCTGCATTCCCGTCCTTTGTTGTGGCAAAGGCCATCTGATCACCTGATGGCGACCAGGAGGGGGATATATTCAATCCACTGAAGGAGACAAGCTTTTTCGGGGAGCCATTTATGAGATCTGCAACAAAGATGTCAGGATTACCATCCCTGTATGATGTATAGGTAAGCTGTCTTCCGTCAGGAGACCACCTTGGGGAAATTATGATACCCCTATCCACGCCAATCCTCCTGTTATTGAAGCCGTCATAATCCATAATACGGATGTCTTTCACCCCGGCCTTCTCAGCAGTATAAACTATCCTGGTCTGTGATATCCCCCTCTCGCCTGTGTAACGGAATACCAGCTCATCGGCCAGCCGATGCACCATGGCCCTCAGGATCTGCATGCTCCCTATATACCTTTTGCCGACAATCATATTCCCCGTTGCGGTCTCAAAGACATGGCCCTCCAGTACCAGATCCTTGTCCCGCCAGTAAAGGGTACCCCATACAAGCAGGATAATCCCCTTTCCGGCTGCTGCCTTGAACAAAATCTGGTCCGGGTCACCTGCTATTTCTGCCGCAAGGCCCTCCGTTGTCAGATCCCTGATCTCAAATATCTGGCTTCTCCTGAGATCATTTTTCAGGATCTCTGTCGGATTTTCATCCTTGTTATTTTTTTGGGCAGCAGAATTTACAAAATTGAATATACCTATGGGGGCCTTCTGAAAACCTGACTTGGTGATTTCCAGATATATATCTGAGGCATAAGCGGAGATATCCATATACAGAAAACAGAGGCAAGAAGTCAGGAGACAGATAGAGCGGAAGAGCGGAAGAGCGGAAGTTATTCTGGATTCTGACTTCTGTATTCTGTATTCTGATTTTGCTGATACCATTATCTTGCAGCCTCCCCGATAAATGTAAAGTGGACATTAAGATCTTTCTCTTTAAACCCTTCCGGAAAAGGCGGCAGAGGGGTTGAGTCCATAACTGCCCTTATCGCCGATCTGTCAAAAAAGCTGTTCCCTGACCCCTTCTCGACCTGAAGGTCTGCAACCTCTCCGCTAGGCTTGATACTAAAGGTTACAACCGTCATAAGATTGGATGTGGGGAACCAGTATCTTTGTATCTTGTTCTTTATGCTTTCGAAATAGATAGGAGGAAACCCCGTACTAAGATTATCGACCTTTATCCCTACATTTCCCGGATTGGGATTATTGAGTGAAACCTTATCCTCTGCCTGGAGGTTCTTTCCAGGAGTTTGATTCTTTTTGCCCCCATCTTCAACAGATTCCTTGTTCTTCTTCCACCAGTCGTTTAGGCCTTCTTGTTTCTCCTGTGCCTGGGGCTTGTCTTGCTCGATCGATGAGGGCTTTTCCTGGGCCTTCGGGATAGTCGCCGGCGGCGGCACTGTAAGCTTGCCCTGTGTCTTGGTATCATTAGAAGCTATCAATGATTCCTTGTTCTTCTTCCACCAGTCGTTTAAGCCTTCTGATTTTTCCTGGGGCTGAGGCCGTTCAGTCTCCTGCAAGGAGGCCTTATCCTGGGCCTTCGGGATGGTTGTAGGCGGCGGCACTGTAAGCTTGTTCTGGGTCTTAGTATCATTAGATGCCACCAATGACTCCTTGTTCTTTTTCCACCAGTCGTTTAGGCCCTCTTTTTGTTTTATATCTGCCGGGCTAATCTTTTTTGAGATCTCCTTTTGGGATATTTGAGATCTATCTCTTTCTACTCTGGTTTTTTTCTCCCTCTCCATGCCCCCAGGCACCGAAGGCCTTGACTCCGACTGACTTGAGACATACTCCTTCGGCACGGTAACAAGGGTTACGTAGCTTGCGTCGAATATATGTGATTTTTTATTCGATATTAGAGACACAATAACTATCGCCATAATAATGATAAGATGGAAGGAGACAGAAAAAGCCATCATCCTGCTCAACTTCTCCTCTCCCTTCGTGCTATATACCAGGTTATTATTATAACTATGATGCAACATATATTACTCTATTATTGATCTGCCTTAGATACCGGTTCTGTTACCATACCTAATCTGTCTATTCCAGACCGTTTCAGCGCGTCCATTACACTTACAACAATTCCATATGGAACATCTCGGTCTGCCCTCAAATATATTGATATATCGGGGTTCCCTTTTTTAAGCGCAATCAAAGCGGGTTCAAGCCGGCTTAATGAATATCTCTCTTTGTCGATATATACCGAATGATCCTTATTGATCGTTACAATCTTCCTGACATCAGGCCTTATGTTATTCGATGAAGATCTCGGCAGCTTAATATCGAAACCCCGAAAGATCATCGGCGAGGTAATGATGAATATGATAAGGAGCGTCCATGCCGTATCTATCAAAGGAGTAAGTACAATATCGGCATTAACCCTTCTATGTCTTCTTGCATAAAGCATTTAGAGCCTTACCTTACGTCCCTCCCTGGCAAATTTATCATCTATAAATCTTAAGAATTCGTTGGCAAAGGAATTCATCTGCACAGCCATCCTGTCAATCTTATTGTTATAATAATTAAAGGCGATTGCGGCAGGAATAGCTGCAATCAGGCCAAAGATAGTTGTAATTAACGCCTCAGCTATTCCGGGACCAACTACAGCAATATTAACAGATCCTTCTCCGCCGATCTCCATGAAGACATTCATTACCCCCCAGACGGTGCCAAAGAGACCCATGAGCGGAGATATATTCGCCGTTGTAGCAAGGAAGAAGAGATACCTCTCCGTATTCGAGATCTCGTCTTCAATGACGCTCCCCAGATACTTTTCGAGTGCAGTAATCTTAAAGCCCCTCTCAGATTCCTCGATACCGCTGAAAGATGCTTCTGGTTCAGTTGAATGATTTAAATTCAGCCTCTCGCATCCACCAAGGAATATAGTTGAAAGCGGGCTGTGCCTGAACTTCTTAGCCATTCTCTTCAATTCAAAGAGGTCGTCATATCTTGCAAAGAAGGACATAAACCTTTTACTGTCAGACTCGACCTTTCTGAACTGCCGGAATTTATAAAAGATAATGGCTATTGATATTACCGAAATGGAGGAAAGTATCACTTCGATAATGAGACTTAGCAGATCCTGGGAAAAAAACAATCTAAGGAGTTCAGAATCAAGATCAATCAAATCAAATAAAAAAACAAAACTATACACGTCACTCCTTCTTGTACTGTCCTGCGCTATGTATAGATGTCATAATGGCGGGGCCGACGAGGATCGAACTCGCGACCTCCGGCGTGACAGGCCGGCGTTCTAACCAGCTGAACTACGGCCCCCTCCAAAGACATCTATACTGCAGTGACAATCATAATCACTGCGGCATGGTAGGCGGAACAGGGCTTGAACCTGTGACCTCTGCCTTGTAAGGGCAGCGCTCTTCCAACTGAGCTATCCGCCCAATTACATAAATTTTTATATTCCTCCCTTTCTCATCCGGATTGCATAGTGTTTATTTAATCTATATACTAAATCTTAAAAAAGATATCAACTCTGGGGGATTTTGTCAATGGGAATAAATCTGTTTACGTTTTGCCGTGCCTTTTTTCTTCTCCTTCTGTTTCTGCTCTCTTTAATCCACATCTCATGCATAAAAACCGATACAAAGGAAAAAGAACAAAAGACTGAAAAAGCCGGCAGTATCGAATGGGTAAACTTCGATACCGGGGCCAATGTTAAGACCTTGGCCTTTGATGGAGACCTCCTCTGGATGGGTCTTCCAAGCGGGGTGATAAACTATGATACCAGAACAAAGGATAAGCATGTGATCTATACCCCGGAATCTACCGGAGGCGGTCTTGTGAGCAAGGGGATATATGTAATCAGGGTGGATGAGAAGGGAGACAAATGGATAGGGACTTATGGGGGCGGTCTGGCAAAGTTTGACGGAAAAGAGTGGAAAAGATACACACCCGCCGATGGCCTCGGCGATCTCTGGGTATATGATATAGTTTTTGATAAGAAAGACGGTAAGATGTGGGTTGCAACATGGAAGGGGGTAAGCGTCTTTGACGGTAAGGGGTTCAGGAATTATACCGAGTCGGATGGCTTAATAGATAAATGGGTCTATGCAATAGGTCTTGACAAGGATGGTATATTCTGGTTTGGGACAGAGGCCGGGGTAAACAGTTTTGACGGCAGGGAATGGAAAACTTTCACACACAAGGATGGTCTTGGTGCGGAGGTAGAGGAGGGAAAGGTCTCCTATCCGGAAAAAAATCAATTTGGAGCCCCATCAGGGGTTGAGCAAGAAGGCTATGCTTCCGGGGATTCTAAAGGCGGAAGGCATCATGCATCCTCTGAAAAGAGGAACATTGGACCTAATCCAAACTTTGTCATATCCACTGCAGTTGATAATAAAAACAATAAATGGTTCGGAACATGGGGCGCAGGGTTGAGCAGGTTTGACGGTAAGACCTGGAAAACATATACAAAACAAGATGGGCTCGGCGGAAACTTTATCCATGCAATTGCAGTTGAGCCGGACGGTACCATCTGGGCCGGGACCGATGGCGGGGCAAGCTGGTTTAATGGACAGACATGGAGGACATACACAAAAAAGGATGGGCTCCTGGATGATAATGTCTTCTCCATAGCCTTTGATAAAAGTGGGAACAAGTGGTTTGGGACATGGACAGGGCTCAGCAAGCTCGTGAAAAGGTAACCGGGCTTTCCCCAAATAAACAAACTTAGCAAAGATAAAATAATCTGCTTATCTCTAGACATTTTAGGAGCCCGTTGGAACTAATGGAAAATCAAAAACTGCCATATTATTTCCTGCTCCTTCTCCTTATTGGGACATCTCTCCTGGTATTTTATATCTTTCGCCCATTTCTTTTAGCCCTGATTCTGGCGATGACCTTTGCGGTGGTATTTCATCCACTCCATCAAAAGATAGCAGGCTATAGTCGCCAACGGGATGGATTGGCGGCATTTCTCACTACCATCATAATAGTCGCTTTCATTCTTGTCCCTCTCATATTCCTTGGGATACAAATTCTTCAAGAAGCCGAGCTGTTATATTCTTATCTCACAGAAGGCAATGGAAGGGATAATATCCTCGGCACCATTAGGGGCTTGATAGATAACCTTGAGAGGGTCTTTCCTTTTATGCGAGATTTTTCTATAGATGTTAACCAATTATTCAAGGAGGGGATGGGCTGGTTACTCCAGAATATCGGCGCTATTTTTTCCAATTTTGCAATAACGATAGTTAGTTCCTTTATATTCATCTTCGCTCTCTACTATCTACTAAAAGATGGCATAAGGCTCAAGAAGACTATTATTGCCCTGAGCCCTTTGGCGGAGGCTGATAATGAGGCGATTCTTCAGAAACTTAAAGGAACGATCGCTTCGGTCATGAAAGGGAGCCTCTTGATTGCGCTTATTCAGGGGGTGTTGACTGCAGTGGGGTTTACTATCTTTGGAATCCCGAATGCCTTTCTTTGGGGAAGTGTTGCCGCGATAGCCGCCCTAATACCCGGCATAGGGACTGCAATGGTGTTAGTCCCGGCTATTATATTCCTATTTCTAAGCGGCAAAACTTTATCTGCAATCGGTCTCCTTGCGTGGGGAATTGGAGCAGTGGGGTTGATTGATAATTTGCTGGGGCCAAGACTTATTGGGCGCGGAATACAGCTTCACCCATTCCTCGTCCTCCTTTCTGTACTAGGAGGTATCGGATTTTTTGGGCCCCTTGGCTTCCTGCTTGGCCCTCTTGTCTTAAGCCTGTTTTTTGCCCTTCTTGATATTTACTCCTCGCTAATGGAAGGGAAAAGTCAAAACAATAAACAATATTTATCATAAAAGGGGATTGACGATCCGTACCCCCTCGATGGTTTGATTGTGTTGTAGATCTTCACTATAGACTATAATGGAGTTCATCTCTCTTAAATTCTCTCTTTGAGTAGTTCAAGACATATTTCTTATGGGTTAGCCTGAAGAAGTCTTTCTTTGCCCTTGATTTATTTCCTTCATTCGTAAGGATGGTCTTTAGATATCCCGCCAGCAATTGGGAAATACTTGTATCCTTCTTTGCTGCCAGGATTCTTGCTTCTTTTGCCAATTCTTCTTCTAATTACGATAGTGATATTCTTTTTCATAATTACCTCCACGAGATTCATGCTACACAAAAATCGTGTTACTGTCAATTTCTTTTTTTGCCGGATGAGATCATCTGAGAAGCCGGAATTAGTGAGAAGGCCGATTTGCATATTGTTTGCTATTATGTTATTAAATTATTAAATAAATGTTAAGCGGACGGACGCGACCATAAGAAAATCATTATCTTATGGTAGAGGAGGCCAGCAGTGAATACACAAGGTGTTTCTGCTGGCCTTTATTGGTCGACAAGCGTCTTAACTCCTAGAAGAGAGAGAAGATCGCCATCATCTTCCAGGAAAAGAAAAGGGAGAAGCATGTAAATTTGCCAATGTTCTTAAAAACATTGGATAAAGCTCGGGCGGGGTGATAGGACGGTTAGGGATGAGAGGATGGTTTAAAGGAAGAATATTATATAAGTTTGGGAGTGTCATTCTCCTATTATTAGCTATCCATTTTATTGTCGTCATCATAGGTATCTATACATCAAAAAGGCTTTCCGGTGATGCTGCAGGGATAAATTATTCCGGCACTGTGAGGATGCGTTCTTTTAAGATCGGCTTCCTCTTGAACAGGATGAAGGATGTCTCAGAGGGAGAGAGGTTAAACTACAAGCTAGATATAGCCAAAGAGATGAAACTCCTTGAGGAGATACTCTATGGCCTGAAGGATGGAAGCCTTCAATATGGACTTCCTGGTGTGAAAGACCGAAAGATCTTAAACCAGTTAAACATGGTGGTAGGAGAGTGGGAAGATTTGATGTCCCCTCTATTAAAGAGGATTATTGATACAACAGACCCTGATGAAGCCAAGGTACTTATATCAGAATATAATAATAAAGTTATAGATTATGTCGCTTCAGTCAACAAGACCGTACAGCTACTTGAGATGGAGTCAGAAGCAAAGGTTGCTCTTCTCAATCGTGTCGAATATCTCCTCTTGATCCCCGCCGTATCTGCGAGTGTCTTTGCTCTCATTATGGTCTTTATCCTGATAGAAAGGCCTATTGCATCCTCTGTCTATACCATGAAGAGGGTAAAGGAAGGGGACCTTGATGCAAGGATAGAGATCCGGACTGGAGATGAGATGCAGGATTTGGCAGACGGATTTAATGAAATGGTAAAGAGAATTGCCAGGCATGAAAGAGAACTGGAAAAACTCATAGAAGAGAGGACAAAGCAGCTAAAAGAGGCCCATGAAGAATTATTGCGAAAGGAAAGGCTTGCCGTTATGGGCCAGATGGCAGGCGGCGTTGCCCATGAGATAAGAAACCCACTGGCAGGTATCAGAGGGGCAATCTACGTCCTTAAACAGGAATTTAAGGAGAGCAACGGCAGAATAAAGAAATATCTTGATTTGATGGAGCAAGGGATAGATACAACAAACAAGATAGTGGAGGACCTCATCGGTTTTTCCAGGATGAAGCCCCCTGACAGGCAGGAGACAGGAATAGACGGGCTTATATCCGAGGTACTTGAATCGACCAGGCCACCTGATAATATAAGGGTAAAGGTAGATCTTGAAAAGAATCTGCCGAATGTTTATATCGATAGGATTCAGATCAGGCAGGTTTTTTCGAACTTAATATCTAATGCCATCCAGGCCATGCAAAATGGCGGGGAACTTACTATAAAGGCTTCGCTGGGGGAGATAGGTTCGGAGACCAAATATCTTGATATCTCCTTTACGGATACAGGCTGTGGTATACCTAGAGAAAATTTAGACAAGATATTCCAGCCACTCTTCACAACAAAGGTAAAGGGGATCGGCCTCGGCCTTGTCGTATCAAAGTGGTTTGTTGAGGCAAATGGCGGAATGATAGGTGTTGACTCTAAAGAGGGGAAGGGGACGACCTTTAACATCAGCCTTCCCACGCTGAGCCTGAATCAACCTTAAACGGCCTTTTTGTTGAGGAGACAGGAAGGGAGGTTGAACCATACTTCATTAAGGTATGAACTATAGCAAACGCATTAATTATTGTTACATGTTAGAGCAATGCGCAATTTATTTTAAAATACCCCTTGGTCCCCCTTTTTCAAAGGGGGAGACCCTTTTTCCCCTCTTTGGAAAAGAGGGGTTAGGGGAGATTTTATTAAACTTGAATTAATGCGTTTGCATTAAACGAATGAATAGATATTCTAAATATATTACATAATTTGCTTTCTCAGTATTATCACATTATAATATCAAACAATTAAGCGGACGGACGCGACCGTAAGAAAATCATTATCTTATGGTAGAGGAGGCCAGCAGTGAATACACAAGGTGTTTCTGCTGGCCTTTTCGTTTTCATGAGGGCATAACCATACAAACTATAATAATCACAGACCTGGATGGTACTCTCCTCCATCTAAAAACCTATTCCTTTGATGCGGCAAGGCCTGCCCTGACCCTTATAAAAGAAAGGCGAATACCCCTTATCCTCTGTTCCAGCAAGACAAGGGGAGAGATAGAGCTTTATAGAAAATGGCTTGGAAACCGGCACCCATTTATCTCAGAAAATGGAGGCGGCATCTTTATCCCAAGGGGATATTTTGAGTATACGATAAAAGGTGAGATCCGGGATAATTATATAATCATTAACCTTGGTACGCTGTATGAAGATATTAGAAAGGTTTTTATAGATATTCGGGAAAGACTGAGGATAAAAGTAAAAGGCTTTGGTGATATGAATGTAAAAGAGGTGGCCGATATTGCAGGACTATCAATAATTGAGGCCGATTTGGCAAAAGAGAGGGATTTTGATGAGCCCTTTATCTTTGAAGAAGAACCCCCCTTTAATTCCCCCCTTATTAAGGGGGGAAGCAGGGGGGTTGTAGAAGAGTTCTTAAATGCCATAGAGAAAGCCGGCCTCCACTGGACGCAGGGAAGGTTCTTTCACATCTTGGGAGATAGCGACAAAGGTAGGGCAATCAAGATCCTTAAGGACTTTTATGAAAAAGCCTATGGCAAGATTAAGACTATTGGGCTTGGTGACAGCCTCAATGACCTTCCTCTGTTGCAAGAGGTGGATTATCCTGTTCTTGTCCGAAAAGAGGATGGGAGTTATGAAACCAGGATAGATCTGCCTGGTCTTATTAGGGCAGATGGTATTGGGCCTGAGGGGTGGGCCAATGCAGTAATGGGACTTATATTAAAAAATGGTTAAGATAGCCATTGTTATACCGAGTTACATTAAAGCCGAAAATCCACAGGATGTTAACAAAAGTGATGGGCTTAGGTTACTCCATAGGGCATTGGCGAGTCTCAACTGCCTGAAGGGCCAAGATGTGACTCTTGTTCTTCCTTTCTGTATCGAAGGAAAAATGATGACTGAAGGAAGATCTCTGGAATACCATTATGAGGTAATGAAGGCGCTCTCCTATCCCTTCCCGTTTAAACGATTCATCTTGACTGCCCATAACTTCAGGATAATAAAGGAATACATTTTAAAAAATGGATTTCATGAAATTGCAGAATGGCTGAATCTATGCGGGTTTGCGAATATCCGAAATTGCGGTCTTTTAATTTCTCAAGCCCTTGGAGCAGAGGTTGTAATATTTATAGACAATGATGAGGTTGTGGAAGATACTGATTTTCTTGAAATTGCTTTAGAGGGTCTTATTGAGACAAGGGATAAAAAGAAGGTGGATGGAAAAGGCGGGTTCTATGTATCAGGCAAAGGCGAAGTCTATGAAACATTGCCTTGGCAATGGTGGCAGTTGCTCTGGAATAAGTCAAAGTTATTTAAGGCTGTTTGGGAGGCCATACTGGATAGTAAGAGAAGGTTTGTTGAGTCTCCTGTTGTTTTGGGCGGGAACCTCGTTCTCACAAAAAGGCTCTTTGAGAATATCCCTTTTGATCCCTTAATTCCAAGGGGCGAAGATATAGACTATCTTATCAATGCCAAGGTAGCAGGGTTTGAAATGCTATTTGATAAGCACCTCAAGATAAAACATCTTCCCATAGAGAGGAATGTTTCATATAGAAAAGAAGAACTAAAAGGCGATATAGAGAGATTCCTTTATGAAAGGGCAAAGGTTGAGGGTTATAAGGGGTTAAACCTTGATCCTTATCCGGGTTATTTTCTAAAATGGGATCTTAAGATTAAGGCGCTGATTACTCTGATCCTTTTCTCTCTCTATCTGGCCTCAAAATCTCAATGGAAGGATATAACAGAGGTTCGAGCATGCCTTGGATCTTTAACCAGGCACGCAAAAGACAAAGAATCTTACAATGGGTTTAAACAGAGATGGAAAGGGTTGATGGAATTTGTAGAACAAGATAGGCTAAAGGATGTCGTAAGGGAAGGTTTTCTGTAATGACAGAGGATGTGAAAAGCGGGCTGAAACCAACCCAAACGGCAGGGATGTTCTCCTTAATATTAAAAAAGCTTAAGAGGAGGATGCATGAGGAGATTTTTTCTGATAGTTTTTCTTCTGCTGGTATTATTTGCTGGTATTATAACGCTAAGTTTTCCAGTCTTTCATGGGGCCGATATGAATCAGAGCGATACAAAATCGGCAGTGGTAGAAACTGCTAATCGAGAATATAGAGAGATATCAGATAATGTCAGGCGAGGGGAGACCCTCTACGATATATTCAAAAGATATGATCTGGAGATGAGAGACCTCTTTCTCATGAGAGAGGCCTCAGCAAGCATCCACAGGTTAAAAAACCTGATTGTAGGCCATCCCTATAGAATGATCGTGGATGGCCAGAAAAGGGTTAATTCCTTTTTTTACAGCATCAACGATGAATATTTACTCAATATTGTGCGGAAGGATACGCAGTTTATCGCTGAAAAGGTCGAGGTGGAATATGAGAAAAGGATAGAACATATTGCGGGTATTATAAAAGACAATCTTATCTCATCAATAGGCGAAGAACAGGAGAGTCTGTTGCTGGCGTTAAATTTAGCAGACATATTTAAGTGGGATATAGACTTTACAACGGATCTGAGAAACGATGATACGTTTAAAATTATCGTTGAGGGCCGTTACCTGGACGGAGAGTTTAAAAAATATGGAGATATACTCTCTGTAGAGTTCATAAATAACGGTGATGTCTATCGTGCATATAGATTTTCATATGATGGAGAGGCCAATTATTATAATGCCGATGGGGAATCCTTAAAAAGATCGTTTCTTAAGGCGCCGCTTAATTTTAGGCGCATAAGCTCCGGTTTTTCTAAAAAACGCCTTCATCCAATCTTAAAAATATATAGACCGCATCATGGTCTTGACTATGCGGCGCCTTCAGGCACCCCTGTTTCCACTACAGCCGATGGGACTGTAGCTTTTGCCGGATACAAAAAGCAATACGGCAGACTTGTAATAATAAGACATCCCAACGGTTACCAAACATATTACGGGCATCTGTCAGGATTTGAAAAAGGGATAAAAAGGGGGATAAGGATCAAACAGGGAGATATTATAGGCTATGTTGGTTCATCGGGACTTTCAACAGGTCCTCATCTCCATTATGAGGTAAGGATTCGCGGCAGGTCCGTTAACCCTCTAACATTAAAATTTCCAAGCGGGGGATCGATCCCAGATAAACTAATGGCCGATTTTAAGGGCTTTAAGGATGAAATCAATACAAGACTTAGGTCTATAGCGCCTTCAACCACTGTTGCCACAAAACTGGAAATAACAGAATCTTCGACGGGATCACAAGGGGGAGGCTTATATAACTAAAGGGATGGAGATTCTGGATAATAATAAAATAGATATCATAGTCGGCATTGCCAGCTACAACAATGCCAAGACAATAGGTCATGTTGTTCGGGCAGTGGATGCAGGGCTTGCAAAGTATTTCCCTGACATAAAGG
>CAZYNY010000052.1:0-13675 GCA_964648095.1 uncultured Nitrospirota bacterium
GCCTTGATGTCAAGTTTAATTTTGGGGGAAGGTCCGCGCAACCTTCTATTGCATTTCCCGGATTGTTTAAATTATTGCCTAAAATTGAAAATATGTATATAATTTTGCTTATAAATAATTATGCTTACCGATTATCACGCAAAATATTTCGCACGCGCGCTTTTGCGCTTGTCTACTGATAGTTTTAGTTGGAAGGCATTGAATGACAAATAAAAAAGAACTATCAGAAAGAGATATTTGTACGCAATTTATCTTGCCCGCTCTCGTAAAAGCCGGGTGGAACGTCTCAAAACAGGTCCGGGAAGAGGTTTATTTCACTGACGGGCGCATTTTTGTCAAAGGCAGCAAAACTGTACGCGGCGAGAGAAAGCGCAAAGAAAATGAGCAGGCGTGGAAGGTGTCCATAGATACAATCGTTGCAAATGGCTATAACCTCGATATTAAAAATCCCCATATGCCTGAAGATACGCAAACACATACAAGCGCGGAATTGGTAGCAATGCTTCACGAATCATTTCGAAAGAGTGATGAGTTTTTGGCAAAACTGAAGAAGGAGTTGACAGATGGATTTTAAGGAGAATAAATCCCAGCTTATTTGGTATCAGACAGAAGACGGTCAGACTAAACTGGAAGTTCGTCTTGAAGGTGAAACATTATGGCTTACGCAAGCGGCTATGGCAGAGCTGTTCCAAACGACTCCGCAAAATATCACTCTTCATGTAAGAGAAATTTATACCGAAGGCGAGCTGATAGAAAAGTCAACTTGTAAGGAAAACTTACAAGTTCAAAACGAAGGGGCAAGGCAGGCTAAACGCGCCCGTAAATTTTATAGCCTGCCTGTTATTGTTGCCATTGGTTTCCGCGTTCGTTCGCATCGCGGCACACAGTTCCGCGCGTGGGCCACGGAACGGCTCAATGAGTATTTGGTAAAAGGATTCACGATGGACGATGATCGCTTGAAGCAGGGGGTGAACATCGGCTCCGATTATTTCGATGAAATCCTTGAAAAGCGTGGTGAAAAGAAAGGCACTTTCTATGTCCTGTCGCCAAAAGTGGCATGTAAAATAAGGGACATTAAGGGACAATATGGGACATTGTTAAGGGACAGATTTGCTGCGACAGCGGTACAAGACATAGTCAGCAAAGAGAAATGAAATGGATCAAACAAACGACAAAAGCTTTCTTGAGGAGAGAATAAAAAACTCGATGAGCAGATTGCCCTACTATCCATGCTTCGACAGAATCTCATTGATAAACTCAATGCCCCGGACCCAATCAAGCCACCTGTTGCGGTAACTACGCAGGTAGATTGCACCGATATCACAAGTATAAGCAGGAAGTCAGGATTTATGATTACGTGGATAGAAACCTTTCTGTGCTTGAAAAAATGTTTCAGAAGCGGGTCAAAACTTACAAGATGCTGGGGTATGCCATTAACGGAGAACAGGTGTTGATTCAGGTTTTCAAGAAAAAACCTTGACAACCGAAAGGGTCGAATATAAACTTCATACAATAGTAGAATAAGTTTAAAAATAAATGTTAGCGAGTAGCAATGACACCGGGTCACCCGGACGAGGGTTTCACAATGTCAAATAACATCCCGGACAAGGAGCAGGTCGATCGAGTGATCGAGTTATTGGAACTGCGCCTGGATCACATGCAAGGCTATCACGACCACAAGGAGACGATGGCGCACGCTGCGCTTCTCGTAGCGTTGGCGGTGGCAGGGTTTGTGTTGACCTCCTCCGAGTGGCCGCCGAAGTGGGTACCCCCAATCTACATACCAGCTAAATGGGTCGCCCTGCTCGGACTCACTGTAGTCTGGCTTGCCATCCACTGGTACTTGCGATGGCAACTGAGAAACCGTCGTTTCGCCGCGCAGCTTGACGCATGCCTGATGAACATACTCCGGAAGTGGGCGGTGACACAGCCATCAAAGGATGAAATCAACCCTGCAACTCAGGGCATGGAGCTTCCGTCCGGGTTTACCTGTTTGCTCGACTTCTTCTATCCGTTGCAGAAAGCGGCAGTTCCTATAGACGAGGGGCTGAAAGGATACCCGATGGCTGTGGTAACGGAGTTCGCGAAGACACCAACCGGGGCGCTTCAGGCAGAGAGGGTCGTAAGCCTCGCGAATCTACTCCTTTTCGCCCTGGTTGCAGCGAGGACGCTACGTTAGTGGGCAGAGGGCGACCAGGCAGTCGCCAAGATCAGGCCGAATCTCGCTAACAAAAAGTTGGAGTGAACGCGGAAAACACGTCGCTCATCCTAGTGTTATGCTAATAATGCAAAATATAAATGGCATATGAGACGGAACGCATAAAAAGCGTGAAATGGGATTAAAGTGAACACTTAAGTTGTGTATGCGGTTAAAAAGGACAACTAATTGGAGGCGAATATGAATGACAAAGGCCCTGAGATAGTCGAACGGTTCAAGAAATAATGATAAAATACAGCATAAAGAAAGGAGAGGGTATAATGGGAACGATTAGCAATGAACTTGCTGCAAAGATTAAATCCTTGCCGGATATCGAAAAAATTGAGCTGGTAGATTCTATCCTGATGCAATTAGACAGGCCTGACCCTGAAATTGACCGCATCTGGGCAGATGAGGCACGCAAACGTTGGCAGGCGTACAAAATGGATAAAGTAGAGACGGTGCCTTACGATAAGGTTATGGACAAGTATCGTACCAAATGAAAGTTCGATTCTTAAAACCGGCACAATCTGAGCTTGAGGATTAAGGTGAATGTTTAAGTTGTGCATACGGTTAAAAAGAGCAACTAATCAGAGGCAAATATGATTGACAAAGACCTTGAGATAGTTCGTAGGGTGGGCAAGGCCCACCCTACGACTTTGAAGAGATACGGAAGAAGGTGAGAATCGGAACTGGACCGGCATAGTGGAATAGAGGAGACTGCGGTTGTGGAGGGAAAGAGATGAGATACTGTCAAATAGTCTGTGACCTTATTAGAAAACCGTCTTGATAAGGCAAGGGGTGTGTAATGGGTTTTGAAGAGAGAATCTATTTTGCCGTAAGAACGCCCCTCAATGTTGAGGTCAGAACTACGGTCAGTTATTGGGAATACCTGATCACAATAAAACACCCTGCCATGAAGAGCAAAGAAGATATTGTGAAGAACACTCTGCAATTACCTGATCAGATAAGACAGAGCAGGACCGACAAAGAAGTGTTTCTTTACTATAAACAGTATGATAGGCTATATTGTGTAGTTGTTAGACACAAGGGTAAGGAAGGTTTTCTGATAACCGCCTATCCCGCCGACAAGGTAAAGGAAGGAGAAGTTACATGGGCAAAGTAACGGTTTATTATCACAAAGATTCAGACACGATGGATATCTGGTTCGGAAATCCCGAGGATGAAGTAATATGTGAGGAGGCAGGAGAGGGTATTATCCTTAAAAAAGATATAAATGGAAAGACAATCGGGATTGAGAAGCTCTATGTCAGCAAGACCGTCGGCATTGACAGGCCTTTCCCCGTTGAATTGGTGGTTGCTTAAAAATAGATTATTACTCTTGCAGTTGATGAACCTATCCTCAGTAACCCCTTCGAAGAACCCAGGGAATACCAGGTTTGCTAAGAAGGGCAGTCTGATTGACTCTTACGTACCTATTGTAAGAGCTCATCTGGACTTGTTCAATCTTAACACATATATATACATTCAAGGGCGTTACTTCTCTTGACAGGCAATGGAATATTTAAGTAGTATTACCTAATGTCTCATGAGGTAATTGTTAGATCCGGGTGGTTTTCCCAGGAAGAATTTAATCAATATTGTTACTCTGGTTTTGTAGATCCGATAGCAAGGCTGCTCCTTACATCAGATGGCTCTGTAACTTCAAATCTTAGGGCGCTCTTTCTTTTGCCCATAGAACTTGAGGTAAGGGACCAGGGCGAAAGTGAGGCCGGCAGGGATCTTGCGGATTACCTTGAGATAGACCCGTCTGAAAAGGTTATAAATCGAAGTGTATGGCTTAAGACAAAGGAGAAGAGATTGGTTTATGCCTCCTCCTGTCTCCCTGCCTCCAGGATCGACGCAAGGCTATACAGGGAATTGAAGGAAAAGAGGAGGCCGATTGGTATCTTGCTTGGTGAGTATAACATACCAGTATATAAAGACCTGTTGGCGATAGGGAAGGTCGAGTCAAAAGGGGTTGCATCCGATCTTGGGCTGGACAAAGAGACCCTTTTCTGGGCGAGGCACTACCGCCTCAACATGGATGATGGGGCAAGGATATCGATTACAGAGGTCTTTTCCCCTTTAGTATTCGATTCGCCAATAGACAATTCGTCCAATAGAAAGACACATGGAGGCTAGGATGGGCGGGAAGATCCTTGCCGTGTCGGATCTGATAAGACTACCTAAGCAGTATGGCACAATGCTCCTCCTTATGCCTACCCTCTGGTCGCTATTTGCAGCAGGAAACGGATCTCCGCCGGTCAGGCTGGTAATTATCTTTATAGCAGGTTCTTTTCTTATGAGGAGCGCCGGCTGTGCCGTTAATGATATTGCAGACAGGGATATTGACAGGTTTGTTGAGAGGACAAAGGAGAGGCCATTGGCATCGGGGAGACTCAAGACAAAGGAGGCGATGATAATATTTGGCATACTTATTATTTGTTCATTCCTCCTGGTCATGATGTTAAACCCACTTACTATACTCTTAAGTCCTTTTGCGATACTGCTTGCCGTTATATACCCATACACAAAGAGGTATATCCATACCCCTCAGGCCATACTGGGAATTGCCTTCGGATGGGGGGCAATAATGGCCTGGACAGCAGTGCGAAACTCCGTAGGGCTGCCGCCGTTTGTTATACTTGCGGCAAATATATTTTGGGCTACCTCCTATGACACGATCTATGCCGTCATGGACAGAGAGGACGACATGAGGGTTGGCGTGAAATCGACTGCCATCCTCTTTGGTTCCAATACGTGGATTGCACTCGCCGTCCTGTTTATCCTTTTCCTATTAACGCTGATGATCCTTGGTCTTATACAGAGTCTTGGGGCCCTGTTCTTTGCCTCCCTTATTATCGCGGCCATCCCTCTTGTCCGCCAGGTGATCGCAATCAGGGAGGGGATCGACAGGGACAAGGCATTCTCCCTCTTTAAGGCACATGCCTGGATCGGCGCCATTATTCTTGCAGGGATTATACTTGACACCAATTTCGGATATAGGGGATAGGGTGCCATACGCAGACCTTAGAGATTACCTGGCTGTCCTTGAAAAGGAAGGGGAACTCGTCCGGGTCAAGGCCGAAGTTGATCCGAATCTTGAGATTACAGAGATCCTGAACAGGCTTCTAAAGCAGGGTGGCCCCGCCGTGATCTTCGAGCATGTAAAGGGACACAGTATCCCTGTAGTGGCAAACCTATACGGTACCTTAAAGAGGGTAACTATGGGACTTGAGACCGATGAGGAGGGACTGCAAGAGATCGGAAATTTCCTGGCCTATCTGCAACATCCCGACCCCCCTTCAGGTCTTATGGAGGCGATTAAAAAGATCCCCTTCTTTGCCAAGGTGATGAGCTTAAGACCAAAGACCGTACATAGCGGCCCATGCCAGGAGGTAGTCATGGAGGGTGCGGATGTCGACCTTGGCTCCCTGCCTATACTTAAATGCTGGCCTGAGGATGCAGCGCCCCTTATAACATGGCCGCTTGTCATCACAAAACCTCCTGATGGAGGACCGTATAATGTCGGTGTCTACAGGATGCAGGTGCTAGGCAAGGATCAGGCGATCTTAAGATGGCTTAGCCAGAGGGGCGGCGCAAAGCACTATAGGGCATGGATGAGGGAGGAGAGACCGATGCCTGTTGCAGTGGCTATAGGGAATGAGCCGGCAACTACGATAGCTGCTGTCACGCCATTGCCGGAAGGGATATCAGAGTTTCAGTTTGCCTGCCTTTTAAGGAAGAAGTCTATTGAGCTTGTACGATGCAGGACCATAGACCTTGAGGTGCCGGCAACAAGCGAGATAATCCTTGAAGGCGAGGTGATGCCGGGCAGGCTTGCATCTGAAGGCCCTTACGGTGATCACACAGGCTATTACAACCCTGAGGAGCCTTATCCGATCTTCAATATAAAGTCCATTACCCACAGGAAAAATCCCCTTTACCTGACCACTATTACAGGCAGGCCTCCGAGGGAGGATGCCATAATAGGTATGGCGCTAAACAATATATTTGTTCCAATGCTGAGAAAGAATTTTCCTGAGGTTGTCGATTTCCATCTCCCTATGGAGGCGATCTCATACAGGATTGCGGTGGTCTCGATAGATAAGGATTATCCGGGCCAGGCAAAGAGGGTGATGATGGGCCTCTGGGGATTCCTGCCACAGTTCCTCTATGTAAAATACATTATTGTTGTGGATCGTGATATAAATGTAAAGGCCTGGGATGATGTGATATGGGCGCTTGCCACAAATGTTGACCCGGGACGGGATGTTACCATAATAGAGAATACACCGATAGACCATCTGGATTTTGCATCGCCGCTGGCCGGCCTTGGCTCCAAGATGGGCATAGATGCAACATCAAAGATATATCCTGAGGCATCAAGAAAATGGGGCAGAAAGATCGTTATGACCAGGGAGATAGTTGATAAGGTAGATGCAAGATGGGAAGAGTATGGTTTCTAAAGAAGAATACAGGAGTCAGGAGTCAGGAGGAAGGATATCATTCTGTCTTCTGTCTTCTGTCTTCTGTCTTCTGTATTCTGTCTCCTACCTGACTGCCGAAAAACAAGTTGAGATAGGGGACGAGATAGGGGGGGAGCTAAAGGAAGAGCGGGTGTGTGTTAAGTGCCATGCCCGGATCCCTGCCCAAAAGATCATGATGAAGGAGGATAAGAGGTGCATTGAGTGCCACGGGCCGGAAGATGGCGAAATGGATCTGATCCTGACTTCAAACAGAGAGCTAATGCCTGTCTCAAGGGAAGAGGCAGGGCATAACGATGATATGGCGCTTATCCCTGCGGGAGAATTCATCATGGGGAATAATGGGAGGAGCAGGGCAGAGGGGGAGGGCGACCTTGACGAAAGACCTTCCCGGAAGGTACACCTTGACGCCTTCTATATAGACCGGTATGAGGTAACCAACACCGGCTATAAGAAGTTTGTGGATGCCGCAGGACACAGGATGCCGGTAAAATGGAAAGATGGGACCTATCCCCCGGACAAAGGGGATCACCCTGTAGTATATGTCTCCTGGACCGATGCATACTCATACTGCCGATGGGAGGGAAAGAGGCTCCCATCTGAGGAAGAGTGGGAGAAGGCCGCAAGGGGGACAGACGGGAGGCACTTTCCCTGGGGTACTGAGTTTGACCCTATGAAGGCCAATACACCCCAGTACTGGTTGAATATTCGAAAGGCGGGGGGCACCATGCCGGTAGGTTCCTTTAAGGAAGGGAGGAGCCCTTATGGGCTGCATGATATGTCCGGCAATGTATATGAATGGACGGAAAACTGGTATAAACCTTATCCGGGCAACAGGTCCCCCAATGTCCATTATGGTGAGAAGAATAAGGTCATGAGGGGAGGCTCCTGGTACGACTGCCTTTCATACGGGTGCGGGCTCTCCTCTCCTGTATATAACAGGACCAGGTTTACCCCGGAGATAAGGAACAACAACACAGGTTTCAGGTGCGCAAAAAATGGATAAGAAAAGGTTAAGGTTTAGGATGAGGTCGAGGTTGGGATCTTTGCTAAACCTCAGCCTCAACCTTAGCCTTCTTTGGGTTTCAGCCTTCTTCATGGTCTCGGTCTTAGGCTGTTCTCAAAGAGAAGGCATTCCCGAGGGGATGGTGCTTGTTCCTGCGGGGGATTTTATCATGGGGACTGATGAGACCGATCCTGAGGACAAGGCAGCAGAGTATGGGATAATGAAGCCCTGGCTAGTTGATGAGGGCCCTGCCCGCAAGGTCTTTCTGGATGCCTACTATATCAATAAATATGAGGTCTCAAATCTTGAATATAAAAAATTTATAGATGCAACAGGACACAGACCGCCTCCATACTGGCAGGATGGCCGCTATCCGGAAGGGGACGACAAGCTCCCTGCTGTTATGGTTTCATGGGATGATGCGGACAGCTATTGCCGCTGGGCAGGAAAGAGGCTTCCGACCGAGGCTGAATGGGAAAAAGGCGCAAGGGGTACTGATGGAAGGCGCTTCCCCTGGGGTAATGAATTCGATAACACAAAGACCAATGTTGGTGCAACAAAGAGCGGGCCGGTGCCGGTCAGCGATTTTGAGTTAGGCAAGAGTCCATACGGCGCCTACCAGATGATCGGGAATGTCTGGGAATGGACATCAGACTGGTATAAGCCCTATCCTGGAAATAAATATAGCACTGATCAGTACGGGGAGAAATTCAGGGTGCTGAGGGGGAACTCCTTTGCGAATGTAGGCCACTTCGCCCAGGAAATACACAAAGAAGTGGTGGCCCGGCACTCCACCACCACCTTCAGGCTCTACTTCAGACAGGACGGCTCTGTGGGTGATATAGGTTTTCGGTGCGCCAAATCCCTGAAGGGGTAGAGATGGACCAGTTATGAATAAACGGGCTGAGATCTGCTCGCCTGCGGGTAATCCGGCTTCGCTAATCGCCGCAGCGGACGCAGGTGCAGATGCTATATACATAGGCTTTAATGATACAAGTAACCTCCGTAATTTCCCCGGATTAAACTTTACCTCAAAAGAGATGAAAGAGGGGATAGATTACGTCCGCAAAAGGGGGAAGAAGGTCTATCTTACAATAAATTCCTATCCCCAGCATAAGGAGCTTGAGACATGTTTTAAGGCTATAGATAATGCAGTATCGCTTAGGGCCGATGCTGTTATATTGTCAGACTTGGCACTCCTATCCTACACCAAGGGAAAACACCCGGACATGGAAATCCACCTTTCTGTGCAGGCCTCTGCATCAAACCACCTCTCAATAGAATTCTATAAGGAACATTTTGGGGTTAAGAGGGTGATTCTCCCAAGGGTGCTCTCCCTTTTTGAGATAAGGGAGCTAAAGCGCAAGACAGATGTTGAGTTAGAGATATTTGTCTTTGGTCTCCTCTGTATAAACTGCGAGGGGCAATGTTTTATGTCCTCCTATCTCACAGGAGAATCGATAAATACCTATGGCGCCTGTTCCCATCCCAGGTTTGTAAGGTTTGAAGAGGGTGAAGCCGGGTTTCTTGTCAGATCTAACGGCGTCCTCCTGAATTGCTATAATGATGGAGAGGCTGCCTCTTACCCGACCCCTTGTAAGGGACGTTATAAGAATAACAGCACCGGCGAGATTGGCTACATGATACAGGAGCCGGAGTCCTTAAATCTCCTTGAAATACTGCCGGATCTCCTCTCGGCAGGGGTGGATGCCTTAAAGATTGAGGGGAGACAGAGGAGCAAGGCCTACGTCTCAGAGGTTACAAGCATTTTCAGGAT
Organism: uncultured Nitrospirota bacterium; assembly: GCA_964648095.1. Taxonomy (GTDB): domain Bacteria; phylum Nitrospirota; class Nitrospiria; order JACRHA01; family JACRHA01; genus JACRHA01. The sequence continues at coordinate 9,471 of CAZYNY010000052.1, forward strand.
CCTGGTGGACAGATATTATGAGGGTGACAGAGGGGTATCAGGTCCGGATTTTAAGGAAACAGAGAAGAGGACAAGTAAATTCCTTGAGGGACTTAGATCCAGCAAGGGTTGCTACCTGGGGAAATAGATGAAGATTTCGCTTGGGCCTATACCGTACCTATGGGGACCGGAGACTCAGCTTAAGTTCTACAGAGAGATTGCAAAAAGCCCTATAGAGGATATATTTTTGGGTGAGGTGGTATGCAGCCGGAGGAGCGGACTCCACAAAACCGTACTCTCTGAGATCGTAAACCTCCTTGAAGGTTCCGGCAAGAAGGTCTATCTCTCATCGCTCGGTCTTGTTACCAATGACATTGAGCTTGAAACCCAGAGGGAGATAGTCGATTCAGGCTGCACGATCGAGGCGAACGATTTTTCAATAGTCAAGCTCTGCCATGACGCAGGAAAGGATTTTATAATCGGGCCTTATATTTCTGTTTATAACAGGCCCTCTCTGGAGTTTTTAAGAGGTCTCGGCGCAAAGAGGGTAGTCCTGCTTCCGGAGATCGCCCTCGGCAGCCTGTCTCATATGATTAAAGACATAGGAATAGAATCTGAGATCATGGCCTTCGGCAAACCACACCTTGCCTTTTCATGGAGATGCTATACAGCCAGGATGCACAATCTGACAAAAGATGCTTGCCAACAGGTCTGCTCTAAGTACCCGGGGGGATGCACAGTCTCAACCATTGACAACATGCCTATATATTCAATCAACGGGACAGAGATTATGGGTGCAATGAATATCTCGCTCCTTGAGCAGCTTGATATTATAAAGGAGGCAGGCATCACCCATATAAGGATTATCCCTCAGGAGGAGGGAACAGGCGATATAGCTTCTGTATTCAGCAGGGCAATCGAAGGCAGGATTGAGAAGAAGGAGGCCCTGGAGTTATTAAAGAAGATTACTGGATCTGATTTTTCAAATGGGTGGTTTTTTGGTGAGGCAGGATGGAGGTATGTAGTTGAAGGGATTCCAGCGAGCACAGCGAGCGTTGAGGGGGAGGCTCCATCCGGCTTTGCCGATCGAAGGGGATGTCGCTTACCTGCAGAAGGTAGTTCACAGCGAGCGGATGCGAGCGTTGAGGGGGAGGCTCCATCCGGCTTTGCCGGTGGAGGGGGCGACGCAAGCCCCTATAAATAGATCAATGCTAAGGTTCTTTCTTAAAATTATCCCCATTCCGCTGCAGCTTATCAGTTTAAGACTTCTGGTTGCCCGCACCATCAACAATAACCAACAGACGAAGGAGATACTAAGGCACCTTGAAGGAAAGGAGATATCTGTCCGGCTCACGGATATAGGACGGTGTTATTGCCTTTCAGTAAGGGAGGGGCTCCTCCGGATAAATTCAAAAGAGAGAAACAGGCCTGACGTGTCAATCAAGGGAGATACAGCAACTTTCTCCGGCCTCTTCATGGGCAGGCTTGACCCGGACTCGGTCTTTTTTAACCGTACCATGAAGGTGGATGGAGACGTAGGTGTCCTTGTCCTCTTTAAGAACCTCTTTGAGTCGATCAGGTAAAGGCAGTGAGGCTCAGCCTTCCTTGGGCTTTACATGACACCTTGTGCAGTTTGATATCGGGAAAGCAATCCTTCCATGGCACCTCCCGCAGAACTCCCCATTCACGATCTTCACCATAGATATCGGGTTTGCACCCTTCTTCATGATAAAGATATTCGGGTGGCAGTTTGCACAGTCGAGCCAAAATGTATGAGGGAAGTGCGGGAATATGACATTAGGCATTGCCCCAACAGCAGGGATCTCAACATCAAAGGGGAATGGCGGTACCTCAGGGGCATTAGGATCAAGTGAACCCCTCGGCTTTATAAGGTTATCCTTAAAGGACTTAACAAAGTCTATTGAATCTACCGCATCCTTTGGAAGATCCTTCATGACAACGTCAGGGTTTCTATTCTCCTTTGCATATGGGGGCCCCGGTGTCGGGATCTTTGTCGGGTCCTCGTATTCCTCACCAACAGGCTGTGGCGCCGATGCTGCCGCCACCTGGGTGGGCGGGACCGGAGCAGGTATCATGGCCGGCGAGGAACCGGTCTGCGGTGTCGGGGCTGATTGCTGCTGTATCTGTGCACAGGCGTAAAGGATTCCAAAAGATATAAACAATATCCATATATAGACCCTATATCTTTTAAACATACCCATTAAATACCTCCATAAATATTAGGTCATCTTGGAAAGGGGAGTAATGTCCCTGTGACCATACCCGGTTGACCCCGATGGCACCTGGCACACTCAACAGGCTTCCAGGCAGTGGTTCCATTATGACACTTGCCACAGAACTGCCCGTCAATAATCTTTTTCATGTCGATGTCATTGGAACCCGACCTCATCTCAAATATAGCCGGATGACATACCTTGCATTTGAATTCAAGCCTGTGTATCCAATGGGGAAAGATTACTGGCGGCATCCCTCGTTTCTCTGCCTTGCTGTTTAAGACCATATCTGCATAAAATCCTGACACCTTGTCGCCCATCAGGAACCATACAGAGACGCTAAATGTAATTAAGAATAGAGAATATATAATAAACTTCTTCATAACCCTCCCTTGTTAATAGGGGCCCGGATAAATCTAAATTATATCTCCAGCATTGCTTGAGGGATATTGGTAACATATATCAAGATATTTGTCAACGGGAAATTTTGCGCGTTTCCCATGTTGTTAATAGGTTTTATAATTGAAAAAGACATTTGATTTTATTTTTTAGTTTAACAGTAAGGTGAATTTGGGGTATCATTAGCCGATAAACATCTTTTAGCATCTTCAAAAAAGGGGTTTTTATGGAAAAGAGGCTTATAGTTGCCCTTGATGAGGTAGAGAAGGGTATTGCGGAGAGGCAGGGATGAAGGGGATCTTTGGCGCAGAAGACTTCTTAAAGGGGGACAAGCCTCAGCCGGTCTATAAGGTAATAGAAAATAGAGGGATCGATCCGCTTTCTGCCTTTGAGTCCATTGAGAGGGGGCCCTATTCGTTCCTTCTTGAGAGCATAAAGGGAGGCAGGAAGACAGGGAGATATTCATTTTTAGGAACCGACCCCTATCTGATATTTAAGAGCAAGGGAACGCTGATTGAGATCGAAAGGGATGGTTCAAGGACTGTAAGGTTCGGAAATCCGATAACTACCCTAAAAGGGATATTTGAAGATTTCCATCTACCCAGGATTGACGGTCTTCCCCCATTCTTCGGCGGGGCAGTCGGATTCTTTAGTTATGAATTAGTCCGTTTCTTTGAAACCCTCCCAAAGGGGAATATTGACGACCTGGATATCCCCGACATCTTTCTGATATTTTCCGATATTGTCATTGCCTTTGATCATCTTGACAATACAATTATGATTATATTCACGCCCCAGAAGGAGAGATTTTTGAGCTGTGGAAGGAAGGGATACTTAAATGAGGCAATCGACAAGATAGGGACTACAGAGGGACGGCTTTTGTCTTCCAGTACCGGAATCCGGCCGGCCTTGGCAACTATTAGGCGAGCAGGACCGATGCCGCCAATCCCGAACCTGACAAAGACCGGATACATGGAGATGGTAAAAAGATGCAAGGCATATATAGCAGCAGGGGATATCTTTCAGGCCAATCTGTCCCAGAGGTTCTCCGTAGATATTGAATCAATAGACCCTGTCGAGATCTACAGGACATTGAGAAAGATAAATCCTTCCCCCTTTGCGGCATATCTTGTTTTGGATGATCTCAGGATCGTAAGTTCGTCCCCCGAGAGACTTGTAAGTCTGGAAGGGAGGAGGGTTGAGACAAGGCCTATTGCAGGAACCAGACCAAGGGGTAAGGACACCCCTGAGGATATGATCTTAAGGGAGGAGTTGATAACAGATGAGAAGGAGAGGGCTGAAGATATAATGCTGATAGACCTTGAAAGGAACGACATCGGGAGGGTCTGTAAGTACGGAAGTGTCGTGGTAGATGAGCTGATGGCTATAGAATATTACTCCCATGTCATCCATATTGTATCGAATATAGTCGGTGAGCTTCAGGACAATAAGGATTATCTGGACCTGATAAGGGCTGTTTTTCCAGGCGGAACCATCACAGGGGTCCCGAAGGTCAGGTGTATGGAGATAATAGACGAATTGGAACCTGTGGTCAGGGGGCCGTATACAGGATCGGCCGGCTATATCAGTCTT
>CAZYNY010000052.1:13685-16663 GCA_964648095.1 uncultured Nitrospirota bacterium
GACCTTAATATTATCATCAGGAGCTTCATAATAAAAAAATCTATGGCCTATCTTCAGATAGGTGCAGGCATTGTTGCAGATTCTGATCCTGAGAGGGAGTATTATGAGACGATATATAAGTCCAGGGCCCTCATAAAGACCATTGAGGCAATATCGGAATCGGAATGTATATCTACCTGAACAACAGTTTTGTCCCCAAAGAGGAGGCAAAGGTCTCGGTCTTTGATCATGGCCTTATGTACGGAGATGGTATCTTTGAGACATTGAGGTCATATAGTGGGACTGTTTTTAGAATAGATTCACACATTGACAGGCTATTTGGCTCTGCAGAGATGATAAGGCTTGCTATCCCCAAAGGAAAAGATGAGTTAAAAGAGGTCATTTGCCAGTCTTTAAAGATCAATAGATTAAAAGAGGCCTACATACGCATTAGCATTACAAGGGGGAAGGGGGAGATAGGGCTTGACCCTGATCTTTGCAAAGAACCGACCATAATAGTGATATCCAAACCCCTTACCCCATATCAGGAAGAATTATATAGGATGGGTGTAAGGATCATTATCTCGGCAGTCAGAAGGATGCCTCCTAATGCACTGGATCCGGCAATTAAGTCACTTAATTTCCTCAATAATATCATGGCCAAAATTAGCGCAAAGGATAAAAAAGTCTTTGATGCCCTGATGTTAAATGCACAGGGTTATGTCACAGAGACCACCACAGCCAACATCTTTATAGTAAAAAAAGGTCTGATCATTACCCCTCCGCTTAGTTCCGGAATACTAAATGGCATTACCAGAACTGCCATAATCCTTATCTCCAGGGCTATAGGGATTGCCCTATTAGAGCAGGATATCCTTCCTTCTGACCTATACAAGGCCAATGAGGCATTCCTTACCAACACATCTTTAGAGATAATGCCTGTAGTGGAGATAGATGGGAACCTTATTGGAGATGGGAGGCCCGGGGAGACAACAAGGCGTCTGCTTGGGGAGTACAGGTCCATTGTTGCTCAAGAAACCGGCTATAACTACCGATAATATTGGCAAGTATTATAGATACCCAGCGAGCAAAGCAAGCGTTGAGGGGGAGGCGACGATCATCTGTGGGGGCCCGTGCGGTGCAGTGGCTCCTCCGATGCCCCCACACCCCGCGCTTACACCGGCAGAGCCGGATGCTCGCTTCGGCTTTGCCGGTGCCTGCCAGCCGGCAGGCAGGGAGGGGGCGACGCAAGCCCCTATAATAGTTTCTTGACGCATTGGGAAATAGATGTTATTTTTAAATTATAAGGACTAATAAGAAACTATGCAAAAGGCATCCTGGACGATTATACATATTCATATCCTGCTTCTCCTCTTAATCTCCTCTTATTCCTATGCCCAGATATATCAGTATCAGGACAAGGAGGGGACGATACACTTCACCAATGTCCCTACAGACAAGAGATTTAGGCTAATGGATAAAAAGGATGAGCCCGGATCAAAAAAAGCAAAAAGAAAGGAAAAGATCCAGACCCAAACCTTAAATAAGGCGATTAATAGCTCGTCCAAAACATATAGAATAGACCCGAATCTTGTAAAGGCAGTTATAAAGGCTGAATCAGATTTTGATCCCATGGCTATCTCACCTGCCGGCGCTGTAGGTCTTATGCAGCTTATGCCAAAGACTGCAGAGCAGCTCAACGTTTTCGACCCCTTTAATCCGGAAGAAAATATTGAGGCAGGTGTAAGGTACCTAAGCTATTTGCTGGACTCATTTGATGGGGATCTCAGTATGTCGCTTGCGGCATACAATGCCGGGGAGAACCGTGTGAGGAGACATAAAACCATCCCCCCTTTTGAAGAGACACACACTTATATTAAGAAAGTTTTAGGATATTACAGGGATTTTGGCGGAATCAGAAAGAAAGGTGTCTACAGGGTAGCCCTGGAAAAAGGAGACATCATCTATACTGATAGACCTGAGGATTACATAGGGTATCAAGGGCTCCTCCCTGAGTGATAACCTCCCCACTTTTTAAAACTAAATGCCGATCCCACCTCTCATCCTTATTAGGGAAATCTGATCTGTAGTGCGCCCCGATACTCCCCTCCCTTGTGAAAGCCGGGATGGTGATGAGTTGCGCTATTGTAATCATATTTTTTAGTTCAAGATCAGCCCTGGATGTCTGTCTCCTTTTATTTAGAAGGGTGCAGAGCTCTTTGATAGATATAAGGGCCTCATTCAGCCCATCCTTTGATCTTACTATGCCTACCTTATCCCACATTAATCGCGTGATGGAATTTATCATCTTGTCACTGTCATCCCTGGATTCCTTGCGTCCTTCTCCGTAATCCGACATAAGATCACGGACAAGACTAGCCTGCTTCCCCTTTACAACCTCCTTTTTGACTGATGCCTTTACGGCCTCTTCACCGGCCCTTGAGCCGAAGACAAGACCCTCGAGGAGGGAGTTGCTTGCAAGCCTGTTTGCCCCGTGCACACCTGTGCATGCCGCCTCGCCGGCGGCATAGAGACTCCTGATATTTGTGGCGCCGTTTATGTCGGTCTTTATTCCGCCCATAATAAAATGGGCGGCGGGCGATACCGGGATCATCTCTTCTGTTATATCCAGGTCATACTGGAGGCATGTTGCATATATCTTTGGAAACCTTCCCCTGATAAAGACAGGGTCAAGGGATGTCAGGTCAAGATATACATGTCTTGATCCTGTTGCCTGCATCTCAAGCCATATAGCCCTTGCAACCATATCCCTGGGGGCCATCTCAGCATCTGCATGGTATCTTGATAAGAAGGTCTCTTTATTTATGTTCCTTATCAAGGCCCCTTCACCACGCATCGCCTCAGAAAGGAGGAAGGGCGGCGCTCCCGGCAAAAAAAGCGATGTTGGGTGGAACTGGATAAACTCCATATCCTCAAGTTCTGCACCGGCACGGAAGGCCATGGCTATACCGTCTCCTGTGACAACAGGAGGATTGGTC
>CAZYNY010000052.1:16673-20240 GCA_964648095.1 uncultured Nitrospirota bacterium
TACCCTCCCGATACCTCCTGTTGCTATAATGGTCGCCCATGTCTTTATTAGGTATATTTCACCTTTGGGCTCATCCATTACAATGGCCCCCCTGCAGCCACTATTATCTATCAGGAGGTCTATGGTGAAATGATGTTCAAATATCGCAATTTCGGGAGAAGATCTGGCCCTTCTAAGAAGTGTCTTTACGATCTCTTCGCCTGTGGCATCCCCCTTAGCCCTGAGTATCCTTTCCCTGCTGTGCGCGGCCTCTCTCGCAAAGGCAAACCTTCCCCCCTCCTTATCAAATTCTGCGCCCCACGAGATAAGGTCCCTGATCCGGTCCGGCCCCTCCTCCACCATCACCTTAACTGCCTTCTCGCGGCAGAAGCCCCTTCCTGCAGCGAGGGTGTCTTCAAGGTGAAACCCTATGCTGTCCTCTTCGCTGATGGCCACAGCAATCCCGCCCTGGGCAAATTCTGAACTCCCTTCCATGGCCCTTCCCTTGTTCAGGACTACTACCCTCCCTGCCCCGGAAAGTGCAATGGCAGCAGACAGGCCGGCTACACCGGAGCCTATTACCAGAAAATCGCTGGAGATCGATTTGATACCCCTTTTTGCCAATCCCCTTGTTACCCTCCCCTCTCTTTGGCAACAGGCTCTCTTGGGAGGGATATACCGAAGGGGTTATCTCCATCTATAGCTGAAAGCCTTGTCTCTTTTTCGCCTTTGATCTTCAGTGAGGCATTCCCGGTCTCCCTGAATCTTCCCTTGTCAGCCCTCTGTTCCCATTCCCCGTCCCAGTGAAGCTTCACTATAGAAAGATCTTTATCCATTATGATTTCATCGATACGGAACCGGAGGTGAATTTTGTCATACCTCGCAAAGTCGGTTTCAAGGCCCTTTTTAAGGTTATTTGATAAATCTTCTGCTTGAGGCTCTATTATCGCAAGGAATGCCTGTATGTCCTTCTCCTCGTATTTCTCTCTTATCCTGTCTATCGTGGAGTAGACCTCTTTTATCCTTACAAGATCCTCATCTGAGGCCTTAACATCCTTTTTTGAACATGATTGCAGAGCTATTAATGAAAAAAAGAAAAGCAAAAAAAGGAGTCTTTTCCACCAGAAGCTTGACATGGTGATCCATTATAGAGGCAATATCTTAAATGGTCAACCTGAGTTGACAATCTCCTTGACAGGGCAGTCAGCAGGCCTGATAATCTCAGGAAATCTTAATAACATAAGTCATGTCATTACAATGCACTACATTTTCCAGATCATAAAGAGGAACAGGTGGATCTTTATCGGACTTATGGCAGGGGGTCTGCTCCTCTATATGCCGACACCCGAGGGCCTCTCGATAATGGGGATGAGGGCCATTGTAATAATGGTAGTCTCCATAATCTTCTTTATTGCAGAACCGCTGCCGCTTCCAGGTGTTGCCCTCCTGATAGCAGTCTCTGAGGTGATCTCGGGTATAGCAGGACCTACTGAGACGGCCAGATCCTTTATGAGCGATTCTGTCTTCTTTATTATGGGCTCCCTTATGATTGCGGCAGCGATAGTAAAACAGAAGATGGACAAAAGGATCGCCCTCTACCTGCTCCGCCTTACAGGATCAGGGGTGGGGCGTATAACATTTGGTCTGGTAGCAGTCTCAGCGCTCGTTTCTTCATTCATAGGTCAGCATGCCGTAGCTGCTATGATGCTCCCGGTAGGCATGACACTGATTAATATGATATCTGAAGATACCTCAAAGAAGAGGAACCTCTCAGCCCTTATACTCCTTTCTATCGCCTATGGGGCCCTGATAGGCAGCAACGGTACCCCATCATCCGGGGCCAGTAACGCTATCATGCTTAACTTCTGGAAGGAGATGTTCGAAATAAGAATAGGCTATCTTAAATGGATGGCCTATTCTTATCCCCTGATACTATTCCAGGTCCCTGTATTTGCATGGATATTACTCAGGACATTCAGGCCCGAGGTATCCGAGATCCCCCGTTCCGTAGAGAAATTAAAGGAGAGAATAAGGAGGGAGGGTGATATGACTCCGAATGAGTATTGGGTCATAGGGATCTTGCTTTTTACCGTTACCCTCTGGGTTGCCGTGGGGGATAGGATCGGGCTTGGCATAACCTCCTTTATAGGCGTTTCACTTTATCTGATGACAGGCCTTGTCAGGTGGGAGGATCTGAATAATGGTATCAACTGGGGTATAATACTCATATATGCCAGCACTATATCCTTAGGGTTAAACATAAAGGATACCGGGGCAGGTGAGTGGATGGCAAAGAGCTTCCTGGAACTCATAAGTCCTTTGGGAATAGATTCAGGGATACCGTTGCTTGCCGCCATAAGCATATTAACAATCATCCTTGCCTCTGTAATAAGCAGCGGTGCAGTCGTAGGCCTCCTCGGACCGATTGTGCTTAATATGGCTCAGATCACTGATAAATCCATACTTGCCGCAGGCTTTGTTACTGCAATCTCCTCCTCCTTCGCCTATATGGCGGTAGCAGCCTCTCCTGCATGCAATATAGTCTACTCATCAGGCTATCTTAAGACCTCTGACTTCTTACGCGGAGGGTGGAAGATGCTTGTTGTGTCCATCTTATTTTTATTATTTATGGCATCGACCTACTGGAGGTTAATAGGAATCTGAGTTATCGATGAAAATCTTAATGTGTACAGACGGCAGCAGCTTTTCCGAAGATGCAATCCGTTTTTCCGGGAGGATTGCCCGAGCAATGGGATGGGACATAAACATCCTGTATGTGAGGCCCAGGGCATCGTCTGAACACAGGATCGACTTAACTACCGCAAGAAAGAAGTTGAACGAATGGGACCTTGATATCCCGGGGGTAAGCTATCTAAAAAGAGCCAAAGAGATCCTCATAGAAATCGATGTGGCAAAGACATTGCCTACCGGGGAGGCTGAACTAAAGCATACATTCAGAGAGGGGGTTCATGGCGCAACAGAGATACACCTTATTGGAATACATGGCGAGAATGTAAGACTGCGCTTAAGGGAAGGTGAGACTATTGATGAGATCCTTGAAGAGGCGAAGGGCGGCAACTATGATCTTATTGTTACAGGGTCAAGGGGGCATAAGGGTATTGCAAGATACTTTATCGGGTCTATAGCAATGAGTGTCGCAAAACATGCCCCATGTTCTGTGCTTATCGCAAAGAATATCAAAGGGCATGAAGACTTCCTGATTACCACAGATGGCTCAGAGCCGGCAGAAAGGGCGGAGATCTTTATTGCGCCAATTGCCAGGGCATTAGATGCCCGTGTAACCATCTTTTCCATAGCAGAGGAGGGGACAACTGAAGATAAAGCGATGGAGATGGCAAGGCGTGCCGAGATGATTATATCCCAAATAGGTCTGACATGTGATATAAAGGTCGGCATCGGCAGGCCCGCTGAGGAGATTATTGAAGAGGCCAGGAACCATGATCTTGTGGTTTTGAGCGCAAGCGGGAGTTCCGGGGTGAAGAAATTTTTCATGGGTAGTGTCCCGCTTAAAGTTATAGAATATGGAGAGACCCCTGTGTTGATAGTGAGGTGATGGGGAAGATAATG
>CAZYNY010000053.1:0-11805 GCA_964648095.1 uncultured Nitrospirota bacterium
TGGGTCAAAGAAAAAAGTAGGGTCCTTGAAAATGAAAAAGGCAACAAATATTGGGAAGCCTTTATTGATGGATACCTTTCAATTGGAAGGGTTTATGATGACCTCTACGAGCTGATGAAGCCGCACTATCAATATGGTATTTCATGTAAGTTTAAAGAACGGCATAATCAAGAATATTTGGTTCAGCATATCTGCATAGGTTATTTGCGGGGGCTTGATAGTGCTGAAGGCTTAGATAGCCTTTTTAAAAAGATTACCGACGCATGGAAGCATGAGCAGATACGGGAAGTGATCGGCTTCTTCTGGATGCAAAGGGGCTACATGACAGAAAGTTCAGAAGAAAACGAAAGAATGAAAGGGAAGATAATAGGGTTCTGGAAACGTCTATATGGCAAATATAAGGACATAGAGGAGAGTTGCTTAACTCACGAGGATAAACAGATACTATCTGCGGCTTCAAAGCTAGCTGCGATTTTGCCACGAATAGATGCCGAATCTTATGAGCGGCTCATGTTGTCCGCTCCTTATGTCAATGAAGATTTCAATGCATCCTTCTTTATCGAGTATTTAAATGAACTTAAAGATAAAGGCGACAGGGATGATACAGCAAAATACATCGGAGATGTGTATTTGAAAATGCTTGATATGATTACGCCTGATTATGACCAAGCACATATCGGGTCTACGGTTGAATTTCTTTATAATGCCGGCGCAACGGACAGCGCAAACAGGATATGTAATATATATGGATCAAGAGGTCATGAATTCTTAAGAGACATTTACGAGAAGTATTCCAATAAAACATAGGAAATAAATGCTATATTTGTACCTTGATGAAAGCGGGGATTTGGGATTTGATCGTGAAAAACCATCATGAGAAGACAGGGGAGTGTGTGAGGTGCACATGATGCGGAAATATATTGAACTTGGAATAGATGCACCAATAGAAGATCCTGCTGATGATTGTCTCGACAGGTCTGCATTTGTCAAAAGAATTTTAAAAATAATAGAAGGAACTCCAGTTTCTTCTAACATTAGGATAGGAATTCATGGGGCTTGGGGGAGCGGGAAGACAACAACGATGAATCTTTTAAGATACCGCTGCAAAGAAGCCGGCCATCCTGTATCTATATATAATCCCTGGCAATTTCATAATAGAGAAGAGGCATGGAAAGGTTTTGTTTCAAGTATCGACAAAGGATTGGCGGAATGGGAAGGTCGAATAATAGGGAGTTTTAAGAGGAAGAACCTTATAAAAAAAGCTTCCGAGAAAGTTAGAGAGGTAACTGCAGTTACAGAAATTGGAAAGATGTTTGGTACGTTGGTCCTTGCCCCTTTGGAAGGTCTGCTAGAACAAACAAAACAAAGGGTACAGGAGGAATTGGATAAAACCTTAAAGGATAAAAGACTATTTATTTTTGTTGATGACTTGGATAGGGCTGATCCTAATATAGCATACGATATCCTGATGTTTTTAAATGAAATTGTCGATTTGAATAGATGCTTATATGTTATTGGGTTAGATGTTAACGTGGCTTCTCAAGCGATTAGAAACAAAATCGGAGATGTTAATTGCAAGGAGTTTCTTGATAAGATTATACATTGGCAATATGAATTACCAGAGCCTACTGACTTTGAATGGCATGAATTATTGGACAAGGAAATAGATTCATTAGGTCAAGATATAAAGAAAGAAGCCTTAAAATCAATTTTTTATCAACTTCCAAAAAATCCGAGAAAACTAAAACATTTTTTGAGATATATCGCTGGATTGCATAAAAGTTTCTTGTCAAGATTTGGCGATTATGAATTGGATTGGAAGATATTGTATTTAACCCAATTGATTAAAATAGAGTTTCCTGGAATGTTTAAAAAAATTTCAACAGATGAGCGGCTATTAAGGGATTTAGCACAGGGAATGCTTAAGATATCTCATGAAAATGACGATGCAAACCCAGAATGGCAACAAAGGTTAAATGAACTGGCTAAAGATTTTAGCCCTGAAAATAAGGAAAGGCTGCAAATGCTTTGCGGAAGTATAAAGGCGCATGGCTGGATGGCTGGAACGGATGAACTTCAAAAGTATATGCTTATTATCGAAGCACCAGAACTTTTTACTTGGAAAGAATACTATGAATTTAAGAAAAAATTATTATGCCTATCGGAAAAAGAACGAATAAACAAGCTTAGAAGTTTGATAAGAAAGGCTCGTAAAGATAAAGAAGTCGAGCGCGTTCGTGAATTTATAAGGATGCTTATAAGAGATCGGGAGCAATTGTATTCCCAGGCTGTAGAAGAAATTGACCTGGAAACCGGAATAAAACCTCTTCTTACCCAAGTTAGTAAGGTGATGGATATATGTTTTTTCTTGCTTGAGATAAAGGACATTTTTGAAGGTTACAACCCAGTTTTTAATGAGGATATCTTTAAAGAATGGTATGCAAATCTAATTAAGTGGGCTCACTTTAAACGCGAAGATGGAAAAGAATATATTTATGATGAGATTAGAGAGCGTGAGGCTAAATTGGCCTACAAGCTTTCAACTAAATTAAAACACAGAGCATCTGTCATATTGGAGATTGTTTCAAAGGAACAAAATCGTTCTTCACATCCCGAAGCCTTTAAAGAAATTCACGATAAAATTACCGGGATGCTGGAAAAAGCCTTAGTGGAACAATTAATCGAAAGATTTAAAAAGATTGATGGAATAAAGGAGTTGTGGGGAGAGAATTATAGATCTGAAAAACGTTTACTGTTTAATGAAAATTCATCCTTTCACATCGAGGAAGTATATAACGCTCTGAAAAGTGTTGCTGATGAAGCATCAAATGATCCTAACGTGCATAAAAACTTTCATGAATATACTGTCATGCTATTTTATGGAGCAACGGAAGAATCAAATTTGGCACCCATGGATAAGGTTCAGGAACTACTTAAAGAAAAGAAAGAACTTATAGATATTATTTGGAAGGCAACCGTATCAAGACAAATGAATAGAAGAACCGTTGGAAGTCTTGAAGGGTATAGAAGCAAAATAATCAAGGCAGGCTTATTGAGGGAGGAGCAATTAAAAACTTCTGAGTGGTACGCTGAATTAATAAGCGATGTGAGGGATAAGGTTTCCTGATTAAAAAGGATTGAGAAGGCCGGGGAGTGTGTGAATGCTTTACATTTACCTCGATGAAAGCGGGGTGGGGTTCGATCGTGAAAAACCATCATGAGAAGGCGAGGAGCGTGTGAAGCATTATAAATGCTATAATAAATCAACAAACTAAGGAGGTTTCAAATGCCTAAGGTAGTAGCCCAGGTTCCAGAAAATATCTATAGAAATATTAATGAAGAGGTGAAACTCGGTATCTTCTCCGATGTTTCAGAGGCAGTTATATCTGCGCTTAAAAAGGCTTATGCCCAAAAAAGCAGGACATATCTCAGGTGGCTGATGAAAAAAGAGGGTATAACAGAAACTGAGATACTCAAGGAACTTGAGAAGCTTCGCAGATGAGATTTAAGGTTTTCGTAGATACCAACATCCTTTTATCAGGAATATTCTTTGAAGGAAATGAATCAAAGGTTCTGGATTTGGTAGAGATAGAGCTTGTAACAAGCGAGGATGTAGTTGAAGAGTTGCAGAGGGTGGTAAAGAAGAAACTTAAATATCTCAAAGAAAGAACCCTTGAAATTGCCTTTTCGGAGACAGAACGGGCACTCAGCGATATAAATATTATTCCACGGTCAAAATATAGTCAGAAGATTAAAGAGGCCGAAAGCCTAATAGCACACAAAAAGGATGTGCTAATCCTTGCTGCAGTGCTTTATGTAAAACCTGATTATTTTTTAACTGGTGATTCCCATTTTTTCGAGGATAAGATTAAAAATACCGTTAAGGTTATGACTGCCAAAGACTTTCTAGATAAAATCAAATGAGGTCTCAGAACAAAAAAGGAGAAGTAAATTGCCTGGTCGAAGTAGGCACAAACCCTTCCCGTCCCATCCGTGAGCAAAAGCCGAACCCTCTTCCTGACCGCAAGGCCCTCGATGATATAGTCTTCGACATCCTCGGCCTGACGGAAGATGAAAGAAACGAGGTCTACTGGGCCGTGTGTGAATTAGTAAAAAACAGGCTGGATAAGGCGAGGAGTGTGTGAAACCGATCCATTTTTCAAATCATGCACGACTGCAAATGGCAATGAGGGGTGCTACAGAGGAGGAGGTCGTTTCAGCCATAAGAGGTAGTAAATGGGAAACCGCAAAGGTTGATAAATTTAAAGCAAAACATCAGTTCGATTTTAAAAGGGTAGCATTAACAAATAAAAAATTTTATGAATATAAGACGGTTGAACCTATCTTTGCAGATGAACCAGATAAGGTTGTAGTAGTAACCGTTAAAGTGTATTATTCAAATGAGGAGGTGAAATCATGAAGATTCAGTATGATGCAGAAGTAGATGCCCTCTATATCGAGTTTCGTCCCCTTGAGCCTGGGACTGCCATAAACAGGGATCTGAGCGATGATGTTGTAGCCAACTACGGCCCTGACGGAAAGCTTTCAGGTTTAGAGATACTAAATGCCAGCGTAGTTCTTGGCGAAAAGCTGAATAAGGTAATTGTAGAGGTAAGCCCTGTTCAGCATACACCAGCATAGGGTATTATGCTAATCAATGAGCCTCTCCATCCGCAAACAAAAGCCCAACCCTCTTCCTGACCGGAAAGCCCTGGAGGATATTGTTTTCGTTATATTTGGCCTAACACAGAAATAAAAGGAGGTTGAGACAAATGGAAGACAGAAAAATCTTTGAGTGTATCTCTTCAGATCCTGACATATTGCATGGGAAACCATGTATTAAAGGCACAAGGATACCTGTATATCTTATAGTCTCCCTTGTAGCCGAAGGAGTAACAGTTGATGAAATAATCAGCGATTACCCGTCTATTACACCGGAAGATATCAAGACAGCCGTTAAGTATGCCTCAAAACTCTGTGAGTATGAGGCTTATGCCATATGAGTATTGAGTTCCTTCTGGATGAGAATATCCCCTATGCCCTGATTGACTTGCTTGAAAAAAGGGGTTTTCCGGTTCACCATCTGAAGAAGATGGGAATGAGTGGGAAGAAAAATGGTGAAGTCTATAAACTTGCCGAAGTAGGAAGGATGTGGATTATTACCAGAGATGCAGATTTCCAGAGTTACTATAAATTCATTATTCATGAGATAGGTGGGATTATTCTGATTAAGCTGACAAAGACCAGAACAGACTATCTGCTTAAAGCAATGGAGTCTTTTTTTAATAAATATGAAGACAAGCTTTCAAAGAAGCACTTAATAATTCTGGAAGATGAAATGATAAGGATTTATGATTAAGAAAATCAAGAAAGCATATCCAAATATTACTGATGAAGATATTAAGGCGTGCTTAAACTATGCCGCGATTCTTGCTGATGAAGAGGCCGGGATTACTGCATGAAGATTTTCGCCAATGAGAATCTTTTTGAACGTATGGGCAGTCTGCGAGATGGTCAAGAACAGTCATGAGAAGGCGAGGAGTGTGTGAGATATGATATTATTTAAAAACTGAAAGATAAATTGGGAGGTAGGTATGAGTAAACCGATTGAAAGAATTATTAGCGATCCGAATATTTGCAGCGGTAAGCCATGCATCAAAGGGACAAGGATACCCGTACACATCGTGCTTGATCTTCTGGCTGCCGGAGAGAATTTTGAAGGGGTAAAGAAGGCGTATCCGAATATTTCTGACGAAGATATCAGGGCATGCCTTAATTATGCAGCGATTCTTGCCGATGAGGAAGCGGGAGTTACCGCTTGAAGCTATTTGCCAATGAGAATCTTTTCGAACCTATTATCGCTTATTTAAGTAGCCTTGGACATGATGTTCTCAGCATAAGAGATGCAGGACTATCCGGCATAACCGATGATGAGGTCTATCAGCGTGCCTGCAAAGAGAATAGGGTAATCGTAACGATGGACAAAGACTTTTCGAGGATATTCAGGTTTCCACCGGATAGATGCGGCGGAGAGGTTCTATCAGCCTTTGAAAAACTATCTTAGGACAAAGGGGCTTGAGGAGCTTGAATCTACCCCCCTTGGGATTCACAGCGGCCTCAAGAGAGATATAAAAGGGATCTTTTTCTATTATAAATATGGTGGGGACTTCCATTTCTGGTATCTTTATGATCTTTTAACAGGGGAGAAGATTACAAACAAGACAAGGATCTTAGACTTTATCTCCTGTCCTCCTGAAGAGAAAAGGGTGATACCTGATTTCTATGAAAGGGTCTATGAGGTAAATAGAGAGGTGATTAGAGAAATAGAGGAGACTTATAAAGAGGCAGAACAGAGGGAAGGGGTGGATTCCACATTTTCTGAATTAAGCCAGGACAGAAGCAAGAAGTTTGTATCAAATCTCATTAGAGAGATAGATCTGCAAATAGATGAACACATATTGGACTTTCCTGAAGAAAAAGCGCTTGAAGATAAACCTGTAGTGAGTCTATCGAATCTATGGGAAGAGGTAAAGGGAAGGCTTTTAACCATAAGCCTTACAAAAAAGAGGCTTCAAGGATTAAGGACTATCTGGAGAGATTATAAAAATAATCATAAAAATTGGAAGGGCCTTTTAAAGGAATTATCAGAATTCCTTGAAGGAAAGCTTACCTTTGAAAAGAAAGAGATTCCGCCATACAAGCCTGAATTGCTTAGGCTAGTTGCCATTGATTTTATTTCTTAATTATTTGAAATGGCGGCTCTTTTCAAGCCAGGATCGGATCTGATACGAATTTAGTGATTTCACCGCCGGAGGTGAAGTAAGGGATTAGGACATCGCATCATAAGACATTCTTATTACTTTCCAGTATCTGCCGCCTTATTAATGGCAAGGCAATAGAGCCTCTCATATTCCCTGGCGGAGCGGCCCCATGAGAAATCTGCCGTCATTCCATTTCGGATCAATTGGAGCCAGATATCCGTTTCATGAAACAACTTAAGGGCCAGCCTCACAGTTGTGAGAAGTTCATGGGAACTCGCATGCTCGAATAGGAAACCATTTGCCTTGCCGGCAGCGATGTTGGATGGCGTAGCGTCTATAATGGTGTCTGCCAGCCCGCCCGTCTTCCGGACAATAGGGACTGTCCCATACCTTAAACTGTATAACTGATTCAAGCCGCATGGTTCATAACGGGAGGGCATCAAAAACATATCTGATCCGGCCTCTATCAGATGTGCCAGAGACTCATCAAAGTTGATATGGACTGAAAGCTTTTTGGGATAACGGCCCATCGCCTCATTGAGTTTCTGGTGTATATCCGGGTCTCCTTCGCCCAGGATAACGACCTGAAGGTCAAGCATCATCAACTCATACAGCACCTCAATTACCAGGTCTACCCCCTTCTGCTCGGTAAGCCTTGTGATCATCCCGATGATGGGGACCTTTTTTATTGGCAGTTTAGATGCCTTCTGGAGCTGCCTCCTGCAAAGACGTTTTCCCTGCAACTGCCGGGAGTCATAAGGCTTTCCAAGGTGGGGATCATGGGCCGGATCCCATCGCTGATAATCGACTCCGTTTATTATACCAAAAAGGTCATTACTCCTTTCATGGAGGATGCCCTCCAGTCCGCATCCAAACTGGGGTGTCTGGATCTCATGGCTATATGTAGGACTTACCGTAGTTAGGATGTCGGCAAACACAAGGCCTGCCTTGAGGAGATTTACCTTTCCGTAAAATTCAAGGGTATCCGGCGTAAAGAATTCAAGGGGGAGTGCTAATTTTGGATATTCCGAAGCGGGGAAAAGCCCCTGGTAGCCGAGATTATGGACAGTAAAGAGGGTGCCTGTCCCTGTAAATATGGGGTCGTCCTGAAAATGGGCCTTTATGTAGGCAGGGATCAATGCAGTCTGCCAGTCGTTGCAATGGATCACATCCGGATGCCAATTCAACAACCCCGGGACCTCAAGTATGGCACGGCTGAAGGCCGCAAAACGCTCCCGGTTATCAGGGTAGTCCTTTCCCTTCTCCTGATACAGCCCTGGCCGGTCAAAGAGTCGGCTGTTGGACAGGAACAGGATCTCGACCCTGGTTTCAGGCAGACGGCCCGCATGTACATCAAAGGGATAAACCACGCCGGCAAGACTGACCTTTATATCACCCCTCGGAGTATATCTCCCAGGTTTATCCTTAACGCCATTATACCCCGGCATGACCACCTTGACATCGTGTCCCAGTCCTGCCAGCGCTGCCGGGAGGGCCCCGGCCACATCAGCCAGACCGCCCGTCTTCGCAAATGGCGTAACCTCAGATGCAACGTAGAGTATTCGCACTAATCCCTGATCTCCAGCTCGCGGAGGAATTTTGCGGCCTCCTCAGGCGGTGTAGGATTTATATAAAAACCTGTGCCCCACTCAAAACCAGCGATGTTTGTCAGGCGCGGCATGATCTGAAGGTGCCAGTGGTAGTAATCCTCATCATGATATGCCTGATTAACTGGCGCGCTGTGGATGATAAAATTATAAGGGGGATTATTCAGGGCCTTGTCCAGGCGTCTCAGGGTATCACAGAGTATCCTGGCAAGGGCCTCGAATTCATACTTTTGGGAGTCCTCAAAGAAAGGGCCATGCTTCTTGGGTAAGATCCATGTCTCGAAGGGGAAACGCGCTGCGTAGGGGGTAATGCAGGCATAATTATCATTTTCGCTTACCAGACGAACCTTTGAGACTGTCTCCTGCCGGATAATATCACAGAAGATACACCGCTCCTTCTGGTCGTAGTAATCCTTGGCCCCCCGAAGCTCATCAATCACATTCCTTGGGACAATCGGGAGCGCAATAAGCTGGGAGTGGGAATGATCAACGCTGGCGCCGGCTGCCTCACCATGGTTTTTAAAGAGGAGGATAAACCGGAATCGTCTGTCTTTTTTAAGGTCGAGAATCCTGTCCCGGAAGCTCCAGAGGATATCCTCGACATGCTTGTCTGTCATGGTTGCCATGGTCTGTTTGTGGTCCGGGGTTTCAATGATCACCTCATGGGCCCCTATCCCGTTCATCTTGTCGTAGATCCCCTCCCCTTCCCGGTTTAATCCACCCTCGATCCTGAGTGCCGGAAACTTGTTCGCTACAACCCTTATATGCCATCCCGGTGTATTCGGTCTCGATCCGTCAGGCCGGTACGCCAGTATCTCCGGCGGGGTCTTATCCTCATTGCCGGAACAGAAGGGACAGAACTTCGGCTCGGCCTGTGGAGGAGAACCAGAGGATTTATAATGGTTTGCACGCTTGCTCCGTTCAGTAGCAATAATTACCCATCGTTGACTGATGGGGTCTTTTCTTAGTTCAGGCATATCAGATGTAACCTCCCTTTTTCTATAAACTTTTTTATGCCTATGATTATAAGGGATTTCATTAACCAGATCAACATCCCCCCCCATTTTGTACGTTTATACTTATATCGGCAAATGCGGCAATATCTTAAATGGACTTCCCCCTCTCCTTCGGTGCTCACAGAACATAATCTAAAAAACTAAAATAGACAAAATAAATAGAATTCCTTGACAAAAGGCGCAGGCAGGCTATAATTACCATGTAACAAATTCCCTCAAATCAGCATATCCCTTATGGGGTAGTAATGATCATCAAAGAAGAAGGCACCCACAGAGATCCTGCCATGCAAACTCAACTCTCCTCCGATGTCCTTGCGAGGAGCGAAGTAACGAAGCAATCTCTGTATTCAAGGGGACTGTCCTGGATATTACGTGGACTGGAAGGTGACAGGAGAATATCAAGGCAATGGGAGAAGGAAGCAGAAGAAATAATATCAAGGATCAAGGGCTGATCACGTTTAGATCTCCAGAGGGATTAAAAGCTACTGGGGCGGTGTCCAAAATGCAACGCAAGAAACAACGGCCCGGGGCCTGCGTTTTAATGTTCTCAGGTGGGCGAGATTCCAGCATAGCAGCCCTGCGTCTTGTTAAACGCTATTCAAAGGTTATTTTAGTAACTGTCACATCTGATCACTTATTTGGAATTGAAACTGTTTACCAGCGATTATCCGAAATAAAGAGGTTTATGCCTGAATCTGCCGAATGGTATTGCGTTAAACAGCCTGCGAGTTTGCTTACTGACGTAACTTTTTATGCTCCTACATGTCTACCCTGTCACCATTCCTATGTTGTTGTGGGTTCTCTGCTTGCAGAGCAAAACGACGTGAAGGATATCGCGTTTGCGTATGCCGGCTATCAAGCCTCGTGGCCCGAGCAAACATCTTACGCTATCAAGAGGTTGAAATGCCTTCTTAGCGATTTTGATTTTAATTTGATTTTGCCAGTATATGAAGTAAATAACGGTGATGATATTAAGGCGGAACTAGTAGAATATGGATTATCGTTAACTTCTTTGGAGCAAAAATGCAGCAGGCAGATCACAAACATCGAACTAAAGCATGACGTTTTGCGAGAAGAAATCAGCCGGTGGATTAACTCTATGAGGGCAACTTTAATGCTACGCCATGAATTGTCTCTTGATGTAATTAATCGGCTCAAGATAAGAGATTTATCTTGAGATCCATGCTGAAATATAGATTATGCTTATGGATATAAATGTTTATACTGGTAGCCTTGCTTTACTGGTGTTTATCATGGCCTTTTATGGTCTGGCCTCCCGTGAACGAAAAACGCCTTACATAACAGGGACAGTTTATTCAGCAGTTATATTTGTTCTCATCGTTATCATTTTCGACTTGATAGCGAAATTCAGTAAAGATGTGTACCCCACTTTTGCTCTTATTGTTCAATTAATTTCAATCGTATCTTTTGTCTTATCAATTGTATATGTTGCTTATAGAATATTTCATATCTATAACATACATATGAATTTTCGAGACGATCAATTGTGGAATATACCTTTGATTCGGAGATTTCGTAATTGGAAATATGATCGATATTCTAGTACATTTGAGCATCTCCCTGTCGGGATTACTGAAGATTTTGTCGATACAATTGAAAAAAGAGGATTGTTTCCAAAGGAACAGCTGAAAAAGGCAGTGCAAAGGAACGACAAAAAAGATGAAATGAAACTGTCGATCTCAGCTGTTTATAAAGCATCTAGTTGGTCGGGAGCTGATGAAATAACTACGCTCCTTGCAACGGACTTTCTCTATCAAGGTGCTTATATACAGTATACAACTTGTGCTCGGCATCCGATCGAATTTATTCTTCACCTAAAAAACACTTGGCAACAAGAACATAAGGATAAGTTATGGGAAGACATTAGAGGAAACATAGTGGTAGTTGATGCATATACGCCCCATTATGGATTCACTGACACTACTCATGTTCAATGGAAAAAAATCATGAACGACGAGCTAAAAGTTACGTGTATTACTTCGCATGCCTCGTATGCTGGAATGCATACATCAGCGGCGGAGGCATTTAATATAATTAAAGGTCATCACAAAAAAAAGCAAAAAGAAGCGCGTTATCCAACGCTGTTAATTTATGAAGGTCCTTATTGTTTAGTCGATCTTGAATCAATTGAACAGTATAGAATTTTTATTCGGCACTTGCTTCCATCCGAAAAGGCGTGGGGCGGTATGTTTACATTCCTGATTGAAGCGGCAATACCGGATGACGAATTATTATTTTTAAAATCCTATGCGGACGTCATAATTGACAACGATAGAAAGGGTCATTCGGCCACATAACTGATTACTAATAATGCAATGAATAGATCTAAGAACTTAAAAATCATTGATGCATTGTATGGTGACGTGTTTCTTACTGAGGAGATCTATTCTTTGCTTTGGC
>CAZYNY010000053.1:11815-14790 GCA_964648095.1 uncultured Nitrospirota bacterium
AATTGCGTCATATTCGTCTTTCCAATATAGATTCTCTTGACATGCCCGGCATTGCAAATATCTCTAGATATGAGCATTCAATCGGAGTTTGTTTTCTTTCCACGCAGGTTTCTTTCTTTAAAAAACTCTCACATAATGACGCGATTGTTTTTCAGGCTGCTGCTTTATTACATGATTGGGATACTACACCCTTCGGGCATTTAATTCAAGAAGCCTATCAGTACATTTCCGAAGAATACGAGCACGAGAAAGAATTGTTTAAAATTATAAGTAATCCGTTAGCTAAAATAGGTGGCCTAAATCGTCAGCTTCTGTCGGGACGTGACTTAGGTCTTGAGAGATGGGCTCCAAAAGTATTTAATGCTGAATGGGAAGAGCGGCTAAACGATATCAGCAAAACAGTGACTGGCGATGCTGAGTTTGGGAAATTTATTAACAGTGACGTTGATCTTGATAATTTAGACAATGTTGTAAGAATTGCCTATCATATGGGATTAGACGTCGATCGCACGTTACCAATTAAAATTGCACAGGGGATGGATTATTCGAAAAAAGATCACGGAGTGGTATTTTTCCCAAACGTTGTTAATTTATTGAAAGAATGGCTAAGTATTCGTGAAAAGGTATATTCTCATTTAATGCTTGCAAGGCTCGACTTTGCTGCAAAGACAATGCTTATACACGCTACGATATGGGCATTTAACAAAAACATACTTCATGAAATTGATTTACGCTTGACTGATATAGATTTTATTCAATCTCTTTTGAAATGTAAGGATAGGAAAATTGAGGACACTGTCGAGAGATGGATGGCTGGAGAGTTATGGCATCTCTCCGACTTGTTCTGGCTGAAAGGATCGGCTCCTAATTTTATTAAACTATTAAAATTTAATAGTTTAATCTCAAATAAATTAGATCGTGAATGCTATGCCTATAGGATCAAAGACAAAAGAACAAGACAAATAAATATAATAACAACCGATGGATATAATTTTAAAATAGGATCACCATCTACGCAATGGTTATTAGGTATCGCTTCACCTAAGAAAAAAGACTTTACCGTACATGAGAATATCCAAATTATGCAAGAAGCCTGTGATTTTTTCAAAACGACAAAGATAGAAGAAAAAGAAGAAAAAGATGATAATAACCTCACTTTTCAGTTTGTTAATTAAGTGTATTCTTTAAATCATATAATATCTGTTTTAGATAGGATTAATTGGGATTTTCCTGGATCAAATACATTGCAAAATAGTGTTCATTCATTGCATTATTTTCCAGGTAATTTTATCCCCCAAATACCTGCACATTTAATTCAGCTTTTATCTGAAGAAGGCGATATCGTATACGATCCTTTTTGTGGTAGCGGAACAACCGGGGTTGAAACAATACGTTTGGGTCGTCGATCTCTACAAAGTGATTTAAACCGTCTAGGAATTCTTGTCGCAGAGGGAAAGCTGATAGCCTTTACGAATCGCAATGTTGGACGTGACTTAATTAAGTTTCTAGATCAGATTATGCTGTCCGACTTAATCGCAAGCGAGACAACGGAGATGAAAAAAAATCACGAAGATGATGATAGCGCAAAATGGTTTCATCATGATACGTTTAAGCAGCTTCGGTTCCTATGGGATAAAATTGAATCGTTTACTCACAAAGAAACAAGAACCACATTAGAAATGATTTTCTCTGATACGTTATTTGCATGTGCGTCTACAGCTGGAGCATTAACATCTACGGGTGGCAAAAGGCGTCATCACTGGGGATGGATAGCTGATAATGTAATACCTAAGCAGCCGGTTTATCATAGTGCCATTAATTTGTTTAGAGATCGGCTGATGCATACAATTGATATAATTAACTTCAGCAAAGATAATTCAAAAAGTGTCTTCAAGGTCTTTAGATCTGATGTATGTAACATAGGACTTCTCAGCGAATCTATAGACTGCGTTGTAACTTCACCGCCATACATTGGGATGATTGACTATACATTAGCCAATAGACTGCATTATTTATGGAGAGGATGGCCGATTCAGGAAGATAAAGAACAAGAAATTGGCGCAAGATTTAAACGCAATAAAAAAAACCTGGTAACTGAATATTTATCGTCCATTTATATTGCTGTTAAAGAATTGGAACGTATTCTTAAGCCTGGTGGATATTGTGCAATTATAATTGGAGCATCACGAAAATTTCCTTACGTAGCTAATGACGTAATTAATGTATTTGCTAATGAATTGAAAACTATATGGGGTCCTAAATTGCGTCACGTAACCAAAAGAAGAATATCCGAGAAGAAAGGAACCGAAATCACCGAACTTTTATGTGTCTATCAAAAACAATGATTAAAGTAGCTATATACGGTTCCAGTGCAACAGGGAAGACTGCAATATCCTCTGAAGTCATGAGGCTCCTAAGTCGACATGGTTTTATATTAAGGCATTGCGGCGAAATTGTAAAAGATAGGGTGAAATCCCTGGGTCTTAACTCGCCGTCTGATCTCCCTATGCGGGTGCATAATGAAATCGACGATGAAACGAAGAAAGTTGTTTTAGAGTCGCCATCAAATATTATTGTCGAAGGCAGGTATTTAGACTATGTATTAAATGGCGGAGAACATATACTATTCTTCAAGTTGAATTGCAGTTATGAAGAACGTGTGTCAAGAATTAAAAAAAAGCTCTCGCTCCCTCAAGATCAAAGTGAAAAATTAATAATGTCGTCTGATGAGGACGATGGGCAATTGATACGTATATTGTATGCTAGCTCTGAGCCGGTTATTATACAATTAAAGATATTAGATACAACTAATTGTAGTATTTCAGAGATTGCGAATACCATCGTTGAGATAATAAACAACTAGCATGACTAGGCTTGGCAGAATTCATCCATATCCTGCAATGATTGCTGATCATTTAGCTATCAGTTTGGCAGAAAAATATGTCACGAAGAAGAGTAGAGTGTTAGATCCATTT
>CAZYNY010000053.1:14800-18338 GCA_964648095.1 uncultured Nitrospirota bacterium
AGGAAGGACTCTTTTGGCTGCCGCAACACGTGGCGCAAATTGCGTAGGCATAGATGTGAATCCCCTTGCTTTATTGATAGTAAACGCTAAGGCGAGCAATGTTAATTTGACAAGAATTAACAAGCTACTAGGCAAATTTGACAAAAATTCTAACAATGTAAACACCTCTGGATGTTTTGATTTAGAGCCAAACCGTAAAGTTTCATGGTTTTCCGATAAAATTAAAAAAGAACTTACATCGTTAATTATTTTTCTAAATAAAGAAAAATTAGATGGGTCGGAACTACTTTTGGTTGCTGCTATTTTGAGTGCAACTGTAAGAGAAGTGTCCTATTGTCGTAAAAACCAATGGAAACTACATAGGATGAATCTAGAGCAACGACATAAATATTATAGATCGCCTTGGTTAATATTTAAACATCGCCTTGAGAGCGCCTATAAAGAATTAAAGAATACACCTGTTTTAAATGGTAGATGCTATTCAATATTAGGTGACGCAAAGAACTTATCCGACCTTTTGAGAAAGCATCACGAATACGAACCTTTTGATATTGTAATTACTTCTCCACCCTATGGTGATTCCCAAACAACTGTTCAATATGGTGCAATGTCTGGGCTATCTCTTGGAGTTATTCGACATCTTAAAAATCTTCCTATGATTACTATGATCGGACATGAAATTGATAAAGCGTGTTTAGGAGAATCGGCTTCTGATAAATTTCCAGAGCAAGACCAAAATAATTTTAATCTAAAGAACTACTGGCAAGGCGGCATAAAAAATCCAGCATACGGTCGGGTTCTACAATTTTTAAAAGATGTAGAAATGTGTTGCAAAGAGATAAGTGAAATAATGAAAGATAGAGGACGTGTTATATATGTAGTCGCTAGGAGATCTGCTGGTGGATGGCGAGTTTATCTGGACAATTTTTTAATAGATATAATGAATAAGAATAGCTTTTCATTGGAACATTATGACGAAAGACTAATTGATAATAAATTAACACCTTTTTTAATTAATAAATCCGGCAAGAAAGCTCGAATGACATCAAATAAAGATTACATTCATACAATGCGTAATGAATACATATTGGTATTTAAAAGAGATTGATATATGAATGAAGGATATGGGGTCTAACCTTCAAAATTCATTTTAAAAATAGATTGCCCGCAACGGCAAATAGCAACGGTGGAATAGACCGTGGATCAATCTTAATCAGATCGGGAGGGTTTGATTTAACACCTAACAACGCTGTGTTTCTCCGGCCCTCTTGGCGGAAATTCTGATTTTAGCGTTGTGGTATAATGGCTTTATGGATAAAAAAAGGAGGTAAAACTGCATATGCAAATCAAATATAAAGAAGAAATTATCAAGGAACTACAGAATATGCCTGATGAGCAAATTCTTAATCTACTCAATATAATACGCATCTTTAAAAAAAGTATCATTATGCAGAGGGAGGCAGATTTCTACCTCAAAAAAGAATTTAATGAGTGGGATACTTTAAGCGATGAGGCATTGAATAATTTTGAGGCAAACTTATCGTGAAGGCAGGTGACATCTATCTTGTTGAAATCCCAGCTTCGGGTGGACATGAACAGCAAGGAGCTAGGCCTGCAATTGTAGTTCAGACTTCTGAAAACATAGATATGGTTCCTACCGTTCTAATTGTTCCTTTCACTACGCAAATAAAGGCTGCAAATTTCCCGTTTACTTTTGTCGTAGAGCCAGATCCTGCCAATAACCTGACTTCAACATCTGTTGCTTTAGTTTTTCAACTGAGGGCTATTGATAAAAAGAGGCTAAAAAGTAAAATTGGTAGCTTAAATGCAGATGATATGCAGATTTTGAAGAAAAACCTGGAAAAGATTTTGCGAGTATAGAATGATGATTGCCCTGCCCGCAACGGCAGATAACAATGGAATATTAAACAGAATTTCTATTTATAGAAAATGATACCTACATTATCAAATCACGTCGATGGGATCACCGCTACGTAAGGGCAGACCAATGTGTCTGCCCTTAATAAATTGGGTGAACACAGAGGTTCGCCCCTACATAAGATTGTTCTGAGAAACTTATGCGAATTATAATTATAGGTCTAAAGTCCGGAGATCTTCATGGTGATGAGACGCTCCTGCTTCCCCTTTAATGGAAGGGTCAAAGGCCAGAGGATGACAAGGCAGGAACCCTGATAGTTCGACTCTAATCCCTCCTCCGATTGCGATATCGTTTCTATCGGGAATCTCCAGAGGCGCGCTGTCGGCTTAAATTCAAGGCATATATCAACCCCCTGCCATTCATCTATCAGATGCGCCTCAGTAATGTCCTCCAGTGCCCCCCTGCTATTTAGGAGTTTTTCTTTTACATCCCTTCCGGGAAAGCTGTAATAACGCTTTGGGTCAGAGCCGGCCAGCAGGGTGAGATTAAGCTCCACCCCCCAGAGGAGGCCATTGCCATTCTGATCCGGCAACTGTACCCGCTCCGGTCTGTTGCTAAAGGCATAATGAACGGAAAATACGGCATCTGAAGCAGAGACAGTATAGACCTTTTTCGCCGTTACGGAGAGGTCTTGAATCATATCTGTATGATGGAAGGCAAGTACGATCCCATCTGTACCGGTCCCGGCTTCTATTTTTTGATAAGGCTTATGAGAAAAACCGCCTATCTCCGCATGAATGGATGCCTCAAATTGGTCCAGGGTTGTATCTTGCGTCAGGAGGTGATCCCGGAATGACCATCTCGGGCAGCGATCATAGATCAGTCTTTTGCCGGCGACAGATGGTTTTAAAGATGTGAGCTCATGGATGGATGGGATACTGCCTGGAGATGGGAAAGAGGCAGCCGGCTGATCTACCTTGATCTTTTTATGGTATGCCTCAGGCCTCCTCATCGGGACATGGGTAAAGCAGAGGGCCTTTGGTCTGTAATCGATCTCGATAACTGTGGCGCCATCATCCGGTTTTAAATAGAGATTTAAACAGTCTGTTTCTGCTATAAATTCCTGGTGGCCATCCCGGTCCAGGTCTGTCTCCGTCAGGCGGATTTGTGGATCAGTCTTGGCGTCGATAAGCCTCTCAGCCTTTATGAGATGCTCGTGCACGGCATGCCGAAGGTAATTTAGATAGTACCCGCCGAACAGCCCATGCCAGTAGACATCGTTTCCCTGGGCCTTGTAAAGCTCCCGCCTCGCCTCTTCGAACCATTTGGTCATGGAAACACCGGGTCTCTTCTCCTTAAGGGAAAGTTTCTCGCTTATATATAGTGCCTTCTTTTGCATTAGATTGATCTCGGGATACTTTACGAGAAAATGGTTCCAGAGTCCGCCGCGCAGAAAACCCTCCGCCGCGCCCTTCAGGCCTAAGGCATCAAGCTTTACAACTAACGCCTCCCTTTCCAGGATAGTCTCTGTAGGCATGGCCCATTCCATCATCTCTTCATATGAGGCCGTCGGCAGATAAATACGGCCGGAAGGCGGAGCCTTTGCCAGGTATTCGCCGGGGGTAATGGTAGTGACCCAGTCCCTGTTTTCCTCCAAAA
>CAZYNY010000053.1:18438-20224 GCA_964648095.1 uncultured Nitrospirota bacterium
GCCAGGTATTCGCCGGGGGTAATGGTAGTGACCCAGTCCCTGTTTTCCTCCAAAAGGGCAAAGAATCTCTTTATCCATCCCATGTCATAGACCCAGCGATATGTGCCGGGCCAGAGGCCGAACTTCTCACCATCGTCTGCATAGGTAATAGCAACCGGACCCTCCTTTCCCAATTGACCAAGATATTCTATCGTCTCCTCAGGCTGACGGAAAGGGATGAGGTAACGGAGCCTTTTGCTTATGGGAAATATCGCCAGGACCTTCCCTTCATGCTCGGTCAGGTAATAGCCGCGCAAGGTCTCAGGCTTGACCCCGGCATACTGAAAATGTGTATCATCAAGAAGGGAATAACCGATGCCACAAGAATTGAGCAGGCAGGGAAGAGATGGCTCCCATACGCGTTCAGCAAGCCAGAGCCCCTTAGGATCAGCGCCAAGCCGGTTTCTCAAATATTGCGTCATCATCCCGATCTGCCCTATTCCGTCCCTTGCCGGTATTGAGGCAAGGATAGGCTCGTAGTAGCCGCCCGTAAGGAGTTCCACCTGCCTTTTTTCCGCCATCTCCTTTAGCCGGCCGACAAATGAAGGTTCATTCCCCTCCATCCAATCTAACAAGGGGCCGCTGTAATGCATGGCCACACGAATAGTCTTATGTTCCATGAGGAGATCAAGAAAGGGCCTGTAGCATCTATCATGTGCCTCACGGAATACATGCTCAAAATTGCCCACAGGCTGGTGATTGTGTATCCCAAGTAGAAGGAAGACCTGCCCCATCAGACGCTCCACATCATTTGTTCAAATTCCTTACCAGGCACCTCAATAGGTATGTAACCCCTGGGGGGATAGGTCTCTAGCACCTTTCCATCTGCCAGGACTTCTACGATAAAATTGAAGTGCTCCCCCGGTTTCCATCCAAGGGCATCAAAGGGTACTGCAAGTTCCAAGACTTGTCCCATTGCAATAGTATCTGCCTCTGCCAGCAACTCATACCGTATCCCGTCCCGGCTCCTGTTGATGAAAAATCGGGAAGGGATACCATTGGTTTTGGGTATGACGCATTTGTATTCTTGTGGTCCGTCGAAGAAATGGACATGGAACTCATATCCTTTCAGCTTCTCCACGCCATCTCCTTCAATCGGATCGATACGGAGGTAGCAGTGTGTCAGGTCAAACCCATAGTATATAGCCGACAAGAGCGGGGGTCTGGCGCCAAAGACCATAGGACGCATCATGGCATCATAGCGGCCTGCGCCCTGCCATTCAAAATAGGTGGTGCGCTTACCGTCCAGGACAGGATGGATAAAGTTTACAGGCACGATCACATGCTTTGCAGGATGAAGGTGGATGATCGGGCGGGACAGATATTTGGGGGCCTCCAGGCCCAGTTGCCGGAAGGCCCCGGCAAGGTGTCCCCGGAAAAGCCTGTCAAACTCCTCATCCTGGGCGCTCGTGAAGTCATCACCATACCACCAGAACCAATCGCTCCCCTCGGCTGCATAGATCGCCTCCCAGGCCGCTTCACGCCTTTCCGGGGGCATGGAGGAATCATTAAGAAGGGGAAGCAGGGCCCTGCGGGTACGGCTCAGATATTCCCAGGCCAGATTCTCTTCAAAGGAGCCGATCCAGATATCAAAATCATGATTGATCCAGGAACCGGAGTAGAGGTGATGGATCCTCTGCCGCGGCGGATGCCGGTCAAGATCATCCGATATCCGAACGGTCATGAAGTCGGAGGATTTTGACAGGCGGGAATAGAGTTCAGTCAGAAAGCGGCGTCCGCCTTCAGG
>CAZYNY010000054.1:0-20100 GCA_964648095.1 uncultured Nitrospirota bacterium
GTAACATGTTGTAAAATAAAACTTTTTAAAATTTAACTGTTGAAAATGAGTTAGATGATTTTCTTGGAACTGATGGATGGCGTGGGAGGATTCAAGGTAAATCAGGCATAAATATTTATTCTGTTTTAATCGATACATTTAAGGAGCAACTTAAAAGTGTCGGATATCCGGAGGAAGGGTTAAGGTTGATTTCTTCAGATGAAAACATTTATTCTGGATTGCCAGCTGTGCGTGTAAAAAATACAAGGGATGTAGATTTATATGTTTTAGTCCTTGCGGCAAAACACAAATTAGCACAGGAAATATGGCATAGTGTAATTAGACAAGATCCAGGAGGACAAACAACTTTTTTAAAATGAAGAATATTATACGAAAGTCTTTACTTTATAAAAGTAACGTTGAATATGCTGATTTTTGTTTGAACCATGTAGAAGGTTGTTCCCATGGCTGCAAATATCCCTGCTATGCTTTTATGATGAAAAAAAGGTGTGGCATTATTAAGACCTATGAAGAATGGTGTAAGCCCAAAATTGTTTCTAATGCATTAGAGCTTTTAGATCAAGAAATTAGAAAATATAAAGACAAGATAAATTATGTTCATATGTGCTTTTCTACTGATCCTTTTATGTTTAACCAGCAGGAAATATGTGAGCTCAGCGTAAATATAATTGATAAATTAAATATGAATGGAATTCGCTGTTCCGCCCTGACAAAAGGGGTTTATCCAAAAGAACTTGCCGACAGAGATGGATTAAGCCAAAATAATGAATATGGGATCACTTTAGTATCTTTAGATGAAAATTTTCGAGAAGTATTCGAGCCTAACTCTGCTACCTTCGCGGATAGAATTAGATCGCTTAAATTTTTGCATGAAAGAGGTTTCAAGACTTGGGTAAGTATGGAACCTTATCCTACGCCTAATTTAATAAAACAAGACTTGATGAAGATATTAGAAGCAGTCTCTTTTGTGGATAAAATTGTTTTTGGTAAATTAAACTATAATGTTAAGACCTCTGAATTTAAATATACCAAGGAATTTTATAATAGCCTTGCTTCTTCGGTAATTAAGTTCTGCAAGAAAAATAAAATTAGCTTTCACATAAAACAAGGAACCCAAATCAAATAGAAAATGGCGAGGAATATTTAACTATGACAACTGGTCAAAGAAGAAACTGATAACAGAACTTCAGCGCATCAAAGAGACTATCTCAAAACACTTAAAGCAACAAATCGCCTTTATAGCTTCTTCAGTAGATATTGCAGATTATATTTCAAAAGCGCATATCCTTCCGGAGAGAGGCCCTCTTCTTTTGCGGCCTCCACCTTGGCTAATAACGATGATACCGCATCCTTTGCGACCCCAATTTTGAATACCTCTATGGCATCGTTTGCCTTTTTAAGGCCCTCTTCAAGGCCCTTAAGGAAGCCGCCCTCTTTGATCCATCCAAGCTTATGGGCCTCCCTGGCCATTGAAGAAAGGTTTTCGATAAACTCTGCATAGACTATCACCGAAGGAGGCGCTGTTGGACCTATGGTCTTGCCCTGGAATATCAACTCCCTCCCTGCCGGGGGATTGTCAACCTTCGGGTCAGCATGGAATTCCCTTATTGTTGGAAGTCCTGGACTTTCTATTGCAAAACCGGCGAGCATCTCTCCGGGGCCTATAGTCGCCTCATCACTCCCCCATCTCGCATTTCCAATTGTAATGGAAATCCAGGCAGTAGGGGATGTCAGGGATACAGGGACAACAGGAGGAAGCATCTCCCGGAACCTTTCCATTGCGGCACGAAGCTCGTCCGGGTATGAGGCTACGGGATCAGGTCCTTTTTTCAAGAGATACTCATCGGAGAGCCTTTCGCCCCCGTCAGGAGTCCTGATGGTCACAATAAAGCTATCGATCCTTCCCTTGCTCTCCTTTCCATTGGAGAGCGTATATTCGTATTGATAGATCTTGCTGTTGCCGTCAAAATTGACCCTGGCCGAAACGTGAACGCCGGTTAAAAGGGCCTCATTCTCGAGGGCAGAACAGGGTTGAGTCCCCATCAGGAAAAATAAGACAGACATTATAGCTATAATATATTTCAGCATTTCATCCCCCTTTTCAAAAAATATATACTATAAAAGAGACCCTATGTCAAATACAAAAGGCCCTCCCCCCTCCCTGGCC
This sequence comes from uncultured Nitrospirota bacterium, assembly GCA_964648095.1. Taxonomy (GTDB): domain Bacteria; phylum Nitrospirota; class Nitrospiria; order JACRHA01; family JACRHA01; genus JACRHA01. The sequence continues at coordinate 2,168 of CAZYNY010000054.1, forward strand.
TGAGAGGAGATCTGATCCTTTCGAGGACATAGGATCTGGCGATCTCCACTGCGTCACGAACCTCTTTCCCTGAGGCAAGAGAGGCTGCTATGGCTGCCGAGAGGATGCAGCCGGCGCCATGTATGTTCCTGCCTTCTAACCGTTCAGACTCAAACCTGAAGGCCCCCTTGCCAGAATAGAGGAGGTCGACTATCCTCTCTCTGCCCACAACAAGACCCTTTATAAGGACCGACTTCGGCCCCTGGGAACATATCTTCTCTGCGGCAGTTTGCAGATCCTCTTCATTTGATATAGAAAGGCCTGACAGGGCCTCTGCCTCCTTAAGATTAGGCGTGACAAGTGTTGCAAGGGGGAAAAGTCTTTCTTTCATTAATGAAATCCCGTCAGGGTCTATAAGGGGAAAACCGCTTGATGAGATGATGATCGGATCAAGGATATATTGAGCAACATTATTTTTTACCAGGGCACGCTCCACGGTCAATATATTCTCTTTGCTGTAAAGCATTCCGGTTTTTACCGCATTGACAGAAAAATCGGAGAAGAGGACATCGAGCTGTTCCTCCAGCAGATGATCCTTGAGGTCAGCGACCCTTTTTACACCGCCGCTATTCTGTATTGCGATGGATGTTATGGCTGAGAGACCATGTATGCCAAAGCGCATGAAGGTCTTGAGGTCGGCCTGAATCCCCGCCCCGCCCGATGGGTCAGAGCCGGCTATGGTTAGGGCTATCCTCACTCCTTCAGGGCCCTTGTTACGGAAAGGGGATTAATCCTTGCCCCATTTATCTTCATCCCCCAATGGAGATGCGGCCCTGTGGCCCTTCCGGAACTCCCTACCAGGCCTATTAAATCTCCCCTCCTTACCTTGTCCCCTAAAGAGACATTGATTTGAGAGAGGTGGGAATAGAATGTGTAGGCACCGAGCCCATGGTCGATATATATCGATTTTCCTCCAAAGAAGAGGTCATCCGCCAAAACCACTGTGCCGTCATTGCCTGCATGGATCTCTGTTCCTGTCGGGGCGGAGATATCTATCCCGTTATGAGGCGACCTTGCCTCTCCGTTAAATCTCCTACGGGATCCGAAGTTTTCAATCAGCCTCCCCTCGGCAGGCATGATGAACGCTCCCTTCCAGAACCTCTCTGCTGTTATTTTGGATAATATCTCTATGGTCTTTGTTTTCTCGATTGCGACCCGCTTCAATGACTCGTCGTCAAGGTCGACCATGTCCTTGGGCATGGTGAGATCCTCGATCTTGAACTTCCCTGGAATTACCTTTATGGGATAGGTCTTATTTAAGGCGTGCCCATCTCTTTTTGAGATCTCAACCCTTAACTGATGTATCCCTGCCTCATCCTCCATGTCTATGCCTATAAGTGCGCCATATAGCCCTTCTTCAAGTTTGAAGAATGGGACCTCCCTTCCGAGGAGAGAACCCTTTATTGCAGTTGTATCCTGCCCGGGAGCAAGTTTAAAGATAAATGCCTCCCCCTGTGCCGCCTTAATCGGCGGCTGCTCACCCTTATCGGCAAGTAAAGGGGGGATATATGAAAAAAAGATTAATAGGAAAAAAGGCAGAATCCAGGAGACAGAATACAGAAGACAGAATGAAGAGAATTCATTCTGACTCCTGGATTCTGTATTCTGGCTACTCTCTTCTGTCTCCTGCCTCCTTTTGCCTGCCTTCTGAAGCGGCATCTCTATCTGAAGATCCTTAAATAGCTTGAAGAGAGGATGAGCTCCTCGACCTTCTTGTTCGTGGAGACAAACGGATCCATGCAAAGGATAGTCTCTTCCCAGTATCCGTTTAACTTAAGATAGGTCCAATCCACAGTATATGACCTGTTCTTCTCCCTTGCAAACTTTATAAAATCGCCCCTCACCTTTGCCCTGGTTGTCTGGGGCGGGACTGTCATAGCCATCAGGATGTCATCATCCGAAACAATCCTGTCGAGCATTTTTTCTTTTAGGAGGAGATAATAGAGCCCCCTCGTCTTATTAACGTCATGATACTGAAGGTCAATAAGCTGTACCCTCGGATCGTCCCAGCCGCACCCTTTCCTCTCCATGTAGGAGTCCATCATCTCCTTTTTTATGACCCAGTCGATCTCTCTTGAGAGCTGCATGGGATCTTCCGAAAGCCTTCCGAGCAGGCCTTCCCACCTCTCAAGTATATCGAGGACAACAGGGTCAGCCCCTTTGAGGTCTAAATATTCATGGGCTTTTTCCACATATTCGTACTGTATCTCAATTGCAGTAAGTTCTCTTCCATCCTCCAGCTTTACCTTTTTCCTGAGGCTTGGATCCTTCGAGATCTCCCTTATGGCCTTAACAGGGTCCTCGAGTTCAATCTTGGGGATGGTGAACCCGTCCTCTATCATAGAGAGGACTACGGCGGTAGTCCCTACCTTAAGATAGGTAGTCAGTTCCGACATATTGGAATCGCCTACTATTATATGGAGCCTTCTGTATTTTTCCGCATCGGCATGGGGCTCATCCCTTGTATTAATTATTGATCTTGATGATGTTGTAGAGGAAGAGGTCTTTTCATGGATGTGCTGCGCCCGCTGGGATATAAAGTAATGGGTCTTTCCCGAGACCTTCAGCGCCTTGCCTGCGCCCGTATAAATCTGTCTGGTCACAAAGAACGGTATTAACTGTTCAGTGATCCGCCAGAAGTCAAGATCTCTCCGCATGAGATAATTCTCATGACAGCCGTATGTGTTTCCCATCGAATCGGTATTATTTTTAAAGATGTGGATGCTTCCTATCAGGCCTTCCTCTTTCAGTCTCTCCTCGGCAGCAGGCAGGCACTGCTCAAGGAGCCTCTCTCCTGCCTTGTCGTAGGCTACAAGGTCCGTAATATTGTCGCATTCTGGTGTGGAATATTCGGGATGGCATCCGGTATCCTGATAAAGCCTTGCCCCGTTTGTTAGAAAGGCATTTGACGGCCAACTGTTTGGGATGAGACCTTCAAATATATATCCGAGTATCTTCTCCATCGGCAGATATACCCGGCCATTTGGCGCAAATATCAATCCATATTCGTTTTCAAGACCGTATATGCGGGGTCTCATATCGCTTAATACCTACAAACTATTTAAAGGGGCTTGCGTCGCCCCCTCCACCGGCAAAGCCAAGCGAGCATCCGGCTTGGCCGGTGCAAGCGCGGGGTGTGGGGGCATCGGAGGAGCAACTGCACCGCACGGGCCCCCACAGATGATCGTCGCCTCCCCCTCAACGCTCGCCTAGCTCGCCGGCCCGAGGATCTCCTTTAACTCAGAGGCCAAGACCCTCTTAAATCTCCTCCCCGATCGCCTCCTGTCGAGGATAGCGACCTCAAGTCCCTGGGGTATGACCTTCTGGTTGGTTACAGTCTCTATGGCCTCTTTTGATATGGTGATCGACTCCTTCAGATCGGGCAGGCCCTTATTGTACCGTTCCTTTATGAATATATTTATGGCCTCGGCCTTTCCTCCGATTGCGGCAAAACCCTTCTCGTCATAGATACTTCCATCAAAGGATATCCTGTACATCTCATTAAGATCGCTCTCCCTTCCTACCTCCACAACTACTATCTCGATCTCGAGCGGTTTTGCCTCCTGGCTGAATATGGTACCAAGGCTTTGGGAATAGGCATTTGCCAGTGATTTTGCAGTTACGTCTTCCCGGCTGTAGAGATACCCCTTCAGGTCTGCATGTCTTATCCCCGCCTTCCTCAGGGTTTCAAACTCGCTATATCTTCCTGCCCCTGCAAAGGCGATATTATCATAGATCTCAGATATCTTATTCAGCGAGGCGCTCTGGTTGTCCGCCAGGAGGAGGATACCATCCTGATATTCCATTACGACTATAGATCTTCCCCTCGCAATCCCCTTTTTTGCATATTCGGCCTTATCGGCCATCATCAGTTCCGGAGACACATAATATGGAAGCGGCATCTCTACCTCCTTAATAACCTATGGGGCGGCATTCTTTTTTCTTGACCCGAGTATCAACGAATAGGTCTCCTTTATCCGGGCATCATCGACCTCAGTGATGCCTTTATATGTCATAAACTTTACTGTGGGATATATCTCCCTGATCATATCAGGACCCCCTGTGCCGATGTCCTCTTCGGAGGCATCGTACAGCGCCTCGAGTGCAATCTTAAACGCCTCATCCTCAGGGAGATCCTTTTTGTAGTATTTCTTCATCGTATTTCTTGCATCCTTACCTCCTGACCCTGTTGCATAATAGTCGATCTCTTCATAACGGCCGCCTGTAACATCATACTTATATATCCTTCCCTCCTTTTTCCTGAGGTCGTAACCGGCAAATATAGGTATGACGACAAGCCCCTGCAGGGCCATCGGCAGATTACCCTTAATCATCTGAGAGAGCTTGTTTGCCTTTCCCTCGGTTGAAAGCGAGAACCCCTCCAGTTTTTCATAATGTTCAAGTTCCACCTGAAAAAGCCTGGCCATCTCGACAGAGGGCCCTGCTGCGCCGGATATGGCAATGGCAGAGAATTCATCGGCCCTATAGACCTTTTCGATCCTCCTTGCTGAGACCTGGTAACCCTCTGTGGCCATCCGGTCTCCGGCCATAACTACACCATCCCTGTATCGTAAGGCCAGCACGGTAGTCCCATGCGGGAGATAAGGCAGCGTCTTTCCCTGATCTTCTACGGGCCCTGCGGGAAAGGGTTTGCCAAGGTTTGGCCATCCCTGGTTTAGCATGTCATAAAAGCTGGAATCGGGCTGATCTAGTCTGAAGGGCATCCCCTACTCTCCTCCTTTTTGCACATAGTTCTTAACAAATTCCTCGGCATTCTCTTCAAGGACATCGTCTATCTTATCAACCAGTTTGTCCAGATCCTCTTTGATCTTTTTGCCCTTTTCTGCTATCTTGGGGGCCGGACTTGCCTCGCCATCTTTTTTCCCGGGTTCTTTCTTCTTCTCCCTCTTTTTTTCCTGTGCCAATTCCCTTCACCCCCTTTAAGTGGCCAGCCTGGCCAGAAGCTCCTCAATGGTTGAAGAACCTTCAATAATCCCCTTTGTCAGGGCCTCCGTTCCCTTTAAGGGTTCCATGAGGGGGACCCTTTTAATGGTTTGATCCCCTGCCTCAAAAAGGATAGAACTCCAGCTTGCCGCATAGATATCCTTCGGAAATTTTTTAAGGCACATTCCCCTGAAATAGGCCCTTGTATCAGCAGGAGGCGACTCTTCGCCTACTGCTATATCACTGGCGCTTACAACCCTCTCAACATAACCATCTTTTTCAAGGGCATAATAAAGCCCCTTATCCTCTCTGATATCATGATACTGAAGATCCATCATGGCGATCCTCGAATCGTTCCAGCCAACCCCCTTTTTTTCCATGTATGACAACAGAAGTTCCTTCTTTATTATCCAGTCTATCTCACGCGACAGCAACATCGGGTCTTTTGCCAGTCCCCCTAAGACATATTCCCACCTATTGAATATCTCTTTTGATATTGGATCTATCTCCCTGTTGGCTAGAAACCCATGGGTCCTTTCCAGGTATTCCTGCTGGATCTCAACAGCAGTAAACTCCCTTCCATCTGCCATCCTGACCCGCTTTTTTAATGTAGTGTCCCTTGATATCTCCTTAATTGCCGATACAGGGTCATCGAGTTCCATACCTGCTAAGCTTAGTCCCTCCTCCATCAAAGATGCTACAATTGATGTTACCCCGACCTTCAGGAAGGTTGTATACTCAGACATATTTGAGTCGCCGACAATTATATGGAGCCTCCTGTGTTTGGTTCTATCTGCGTGGGGTTCGTCTCTCGTGTTTATTATCGGCCTCTTCACCATTGTATTCAGATCAACAAGGGACTCAAAGAAATCGGCCCGTTGGGAGATCTGATATGATACCTTCCCTTCCCTGTTTTCTGACCCGACCTTTCCGGCCCCCGCATATATCTGGCGCGTAACAAGGAATGGGACAAGGAAACTTATGATCTTCGAAAATGGGATATCTCTTGATACAAGGTAGTTTTCGTGATAGCCGTAGCTGTTCCCCTTTCCATCTGTATTATTCTTATAAACAAATATCTTCTCTCCTCCCTTTGCCCGGCAGGCGAGCCTCCGGCACTGATTCATGATCCTCTCCCCTGCCTTTTCGTATATTACAAGATCCCTGGCATTGGTACATTCCGGAGTAGAGTATTCCGGATGTGCGCCATCAATATATAGCCTTCCGCCGTTGGGAAGGAGCTTGTTTAAGAGCCTGTTATATTCAATACCCGGTCTTTCCCTCTCCCCTTCAACCTCATATCCCCTCATATCAAGCAGGGGATTCTCGTTCTCATAATCCCAAAGGACCTTGGATGAGAGGCTATAGGGGTAATTATTTATCAGGAGCATAGAGTTGGAAACCGGGTCACTGGAATCTGAGTCCTTAACAGCGATCCCAAATTCTGTCTCAGTGCCTATGATCCTGTTTAACATCATCTCAAATATAATAGGAGAAACAATTTAGAGGTAATGGCCTGTTGTGATTGTTTCGATCTTCCTGGCCTCGCCCCCCTTATGACCGATCGTGCGGACATGTATGATTTTCTCACCCTTCCTTCCTGCAATCTTTGCCCAGTCATCCGGATTAGTTGTGTTGGGAAGGTCTTCGCTCTCTTTGTACTCCTCCCTTATTGCCTGCGAGAGGTCTTCTTCCTTTATCCCCTTCTCCTTGTTGGCGATAGCCCTCTTTATGGCGTATTTTTTGGCCCTTGATGTGATCCCTCCAATTAGAGCGCCGCTCACAAAATCCTTGAAATAGAATACCTCTTTTTCGCCGTTTGCATAGGTGACCTCAAGGAAACGGTTTTCGTCACTTAAGCTGTATACCCGATCAATTGTTTCCCGGATCAGCCGGTTAACAACCTTTTCCTTATCGTGAGATTCCTTTGCCATCTCATCCGGATGATAGGGGAGGTCGGTGGTGAGATATTTGGAGAATATATCCTTTGCCGCCTCGATATCAGGCCTGTCGATCTTGATCTTTATGTCAAGCCTTCCCGGCCTAAGGATTGCAGGGTCTATCAGGTCTTGCCTGTTGCTTGCGCCTATCACTATAACATTCCGCAACCCCTCAACGCCGTCTATCTCCGACAGAAATTGCGGTACTATAGTTGACTCTATATCTGATGAGATGCCGGAACCTCTCATCCGGAACAGGGCATCCATTTCGTCAAAGAAGACAACCACAGGCATCCCTTCCTCTGCCTTCTCCTTTGCCTTTTTGAAGACCTCCCTGATCTGCCTCTCGGATTCACCTACATACTTGTTTAAAAGTTCCGGTCCTTTTACATGGAGGAAAAAACTCTTCACATCCTTTTGCGCCCTGCCCTCGAGCTTCTTTGCGATGGAGTTGGCAACAGCCTTTGCCAAAAGGGTCTTGCCGCATCCGGGGGGGCCGTAGAGGAGGACGCCTTTGGGTGGGAGTAATTTATGTTCTGCAAAAAGCTCCGGATAGAGGAAGGGCAGCTCCACTGCATCCTTTATCTCCTCAATCTGTCTTGCAAGCCCCCCTATATCTTCATAGCTTATATCGGGAATCTCCTCGAGCACGACCTCTTCTATATCTGCCTTCGGGATCTTTTCAAGGAGAATCCCTGTGCGTTGATCAAAGAGGAGCCAATCCCCGACACTAAGCTTTTCATTTAAGAGTGGTTCAGCCAATATACCGACCCGGTCCTCATCTGTCCTTAGGGAGATTACTGCCCTTTTTTCGCCCAGCAGATCCTTTAATCTAACAACCTCACCCTGTATATCAAATCCCTGCGCCTCTACAACATTCAGCGCCTCATTTAGGATAAGTTCCTGACCCCTTTTCAGGTCATCTGTCTTTATGTCGGGGCTGAGACTGACCTTCATCTTTCTCCCCGATACAAATACGCTTGCAGTACCATCATCATTAATATCAGATAATACCCCATAACTGGATGGAGGGGCAGTGAGCTTTTCCACCTCAATCCTGAGGATTTCTATCTGGTTCTTTGCCTCCATAAGTGCGGCAGTTAACCTCTCATTCTGTTTGAATGCCTGATCTAGTTGAGACCTTGAGGAATGAAGTTGTTTCAACTCTCCTTCCATTGAACAGACCTGGATCTGCAGTTTTTCTATCTCGCGCTCATATTCTTCTGCCCTGCTATCTAAATAAGGGTCGTCGTCTGCTTCTTCCTTCTTGGCAGAGGACCTATTCCTGCTATCCCGAAACAGGTTTGACCGCCCATGGTTTTTCTTAGATTCTCCCATCTCAACTCCTTTCTTAAAAAAAGAAAACCTAAACTTCATAATAAGATTCTAGCACTTAAACCATACATGGTCAACTAAGCCGGAGAAGGCTAAGTTTTCATATACTTATTGACCACTTTAATGGCGCAAAGGCTCCCGCACATGGTACAGACCTCATCCTCAATCGGCCTCCGCTCTTCTCTCATCCTCCTTGCCTTCCCGGGATCGATTGACAATCTGATCTGCCCCTCCCAGTCAAGGAGCTTCCGGCACCTGGCGAGTTGTGTATCTCGTTCCATGGAGCCATCAATCCCCTTTGCTATATCTGCTGCGTGGGCCGCAATCCTTGCTGCTATCACCCCTTCCCTTACGTCTTCAATTGTAGGCAGCCTGAGATGCTCGGCGGGGGTTACATAGCAGAGGAAATCGGCGCCTGCGGCGCCTGCCACAGCGCCTCCTATGGCAGATACTATATGATCGTATCCCGGTGCTATGTCCGTTACAAGGGGACCTAGTACATAGAATGGCGCGCCTTTGCATAACTCCTTCTCTATCCTAACATTCATCTCTATCTGATTGATCGGCATGTGCCCCGGTCCCTCGATCATTACCTGAACCCCTTCCTTCCAGGCACGCTCTGTAAGCTCCCCAAGGAGTATAAGCTCCTGGATCTGGGCCCTGTCAGTGGCATCGGAGAGACATCCCGGTCTTAATCCGTCACCGAGAGAGAGGGTCATATCATATCTTTTCGCAATCTCCAGGAGGCGGTCGAATCTTTCATAAAGAGGGTTATCTTTTTCATTGTAGATCATCCATTCAAAGAGTAACGCCCCTCCCCGGCTTACAACGTCCAGTATCCTGCCCTCCTTTTTTAACCTCTCCAGGGTCCCTAAGGTTACACCGCAATGTACGGTTACAAAATCTACTCCGAGCTCTCCATCAGCCTCAATGGCATCGAATATCTCATCCTCCTTCATCTTTCCTATAAAACCATGTCTCTCTACGGCTGTAACAGCTGCCTGATAGATCGGGACGGTCCCTACAGGTATTAAAGAGGACTCAAGGATCCTTCTCCGTATCTCCCTTAGATCCCCCCCTGTTGACAGATCCATTACTGCATCGGCGCCGGCCCCGGTTGCCACCTTCAATTTTTCTATCTCCTCCTCGATTGACTGATGATCACCGGAGGTCCCGATATTCGCATTAACTTTGGTCCTCATGCCGCTTCCTATACCGAGGGGCTTGATCCCCTTATGGAGTCTGTTTTTAGCTATTATTATCTTTCCGCTTCCTATCCCTTCCGCTATCTTCCCGGCAGGGAGTCCCTCCTCCTTTGAGACGAGCATCATATCATCGGTGATCCTGCCGGCCCTTGCATCTTCAATAATGGTCATTTTAATGCTCCTATTTTAAGGGGCTAGCGTCGCCCCAATCGCAGGGGAGCGACCATCCCCCTCCACCGGCAGAGCTGGATGGAGCCTCCCCCTCCCTACGCTCGACTTCGCTCGCTGTTCTATCGCAGGGGAGCGACCATCCCCCTCTCGCTCACGTTGTTCGCTCCTTAAAGGATTTCATCTTACTGACGAATTCCATGGCTGCATCTTTGATATCCCCTGCAGATATTATTGCAGATATCATTGCAATACCATATGCCCCTGCCTCTGTCAGGGGCCTTATATTATCAGTCCTGATACCTCCTATGGCGAATATCGGTATTTCGATACTTTCCCTTACACTGTTTATCATGTCTATTCCGAGGGGGACTCCGTACTGTGCCTTTGATTCTGTATGGTAGATAGGCCCCAATGTGATAAAATCCGCCCCCTGGCTCTGGGCCATGAGTGCCTCGGATAAACTGTGAGCGGACACCCCTATGATCTTATTGCTTCCCAGGATACCTCTTGCAATATCTGCCGGGATGCTATCCTTTCCTATATGTACCCCGTCGGCCTCAACGGCGAGGCAAATATCGATCCGCCCATTTATCAGCAATCTTGCGCCCGCCTTTCTGGTTATTTCCCTGAGTTCCGTAGCAAGGCTTAATAATCTTCTGGTCGGAAGGTCCTTCTCTCTTAGCTGCACACCCCTTATGCCACCCTTTAGCGCCTCGGCTATTACGTCCTTGAGGTCCCTCCCTCCTGTCTTTGTCCGGTCAGTGATCAGGTAAACGTCAAAGTCATGCCTCATTTTATTTTGATGTAACCTCCCAGCCCCCCCTTAAATTAAGTGGAGATAAAAGGGGGGGTTATATTAATCCTTCCATCGGGCTGCTTGCGGTGGCGTAGAGTTTTTTTGGTATCCTGCCGGCCCTGTATGCAAGCCTGCCTGCAAGAACGGCATACCTCATTGCCTCTGCCATGGCTATAGGGTCTTTTGCGCCGGCTATGGCTGTGTTCATGAGGACACCGTCACAGCCTAACTCCATGGCTATGGCGGCGTCTGATGCAGTCCCGACACCTGCATCTACAATCACAGGGATCGAGATGGTCTCAAGAATGATCTTGATATTATACGGGTTTCTGATGCCCAGACCGGATCCTATTGGCGCAGCCAATGGCATAACAGCCGCACAGCCCGCATCCTCAAGTTTCTTTGCCATCACCGGGTCGTCATTGGTGTAGGGAAACACTATAAAACCTTCCCTAACCAAAATCCTTGCCGCCTCATGTAAGGCCTCATTATCAGGGAAGAGGGTGCGCTCATCCCCGATCACCTCAAGTTTTACCATGTCAGATACCCCTGCCGCCCTTGCAAGATGCGCTGTCCTTATCGCATCCTCTGTTGTGTAGCACCCTGCTGTATTCGGCAGTATCTTATACTTTTTCGGGTCTATATAGTCAAGGAGGTTTTCCTTGTCCCTGTCTACAATATTTACCCTTCTGACCGCAACGGTTACAACATCAGCCCCGGAGGACTCAATGGCCCTCTTTGTCTCCATGAAGTCCTTATATTTTCCGGTACCTATCCAGAGCCTTGATCCAAATTCTATACCGGCGATGGTTAACGTATCAGACATTGCCCCTCCCCCGACAAAACTTATTATCTCGACCAGGTCTCCGTCATTTAGTCTGGTTCTCCCATAATCCTTTTTGTCTAGTATATTCAAGTTTAACTCTACTGCCGAACTGAGCTCAGAGACGTTGAGGGAAGAAAGGAGTGCATCGATGGTCATTCCATCGCTGATCACCCTCTCCTCCCCATTAAGCCTTATCTTCATCTATTTAAAGGGGCTAGCGTCGCCCCCTCCAAAGGCAAAGCCTTTGGAGCCTCCCCCTCAACGCTCGCATCCGCTCGCTGTGAACTACCTTCTGCAGATGAGCGACCATCCCCTTCGACCGGCACAGATGATAGTCGCCTCCCCCTCATGCCCGCTAAAGGTCCAGGATAAGGCCGGATGCCCTTATGACCTTCTCCATAACATTAAGCGGTCTTTTGTCCTCTGTCTCGAACTGGCCTGTTGAGACCGATCTTGTATACCCGCCGGGCTCTGTCCTTGAGCCGGCGCTCAATACAGAGGCGCCTGTGTGGATCACCTCATCTCTCATCTTTTCGCTCTCCCTTGTTGATACTGTCAGGTCAGTATATGGCAGCGCCAGACGATAGATGGCCACTATCTTCTTGAATGCACTGTCTGAAACCGGATAGGGGGGTTTATCGAGCAGGGCATCCGGAGCCGGTCTCAACCTTGGCACAGAAAGGGCGGCAGGTGTTATACCATATCTTGACCTCAGAAGGGCTGCATGGGCCAGGAGCGCCAGGACCTCAAACCTATAATCATACAGGCCCAGGAGTGTCCCCATACCTACCTTGCTAAATCCTGCCTCAATGGCCCTCTCTATAACACCGACCCGCCAGACATAATCCCTCTTCCTCCCGGATGGATGCATAACAGCGTATGTCTCTTTATGATAGGTCTCCTGAAAGGATTGATATAGATCAGCACCGGATCCTCTCAGGCACCTTATTTCGTCAATTGTCATGGGCGGGGCATTTATATTTATCCTCCTGAAATCTGTATGTTTCAGGACAGCTTTTACAGCAGAGCTTAGATATTGGACCCCATTTTTCCCCCTGTCCTCTCCTGTAACAAGGAGGAGCTGCTTAAACCCCTGGTCCTGGAGGAATAGTGCCTCAGCGATTATATCCTCCTCTTTAAGGGTGACTCTTACTGCGCTCTTGTTGTCGCGGCGGAATCCGCAATAGAGGCAGTTGTTGGTACAGTCATTTGAAAGATAGAGGGGGGCAAAAAAGGATATCCTCTTTCCCATGGTCAGCTCCTTTATCTCTCCTGCTGCATGGCAAAGTTCGTGCAGCATCTCCTCTTCTTCTATGTTAAGCAGGAGCGAGACATCTTCCTGGCTTAATCCTTTAAGGCCCATTGCCCGGGACAGGATCTCATCAACGAGGACCTTATCTGGTTTTGCAGTGGTAGAAAGGACACCCTCTGTCTTCTCAAGGTTCATCTTTAAATACCCTTATTAAGCAGAAAAGCCGTACTTAATGGAAGTACGGCTTTATTCCTTTTACCAAGATGTTGCCGCTTCCCTACGCTAGTATTATCTAGGTCAGGTCTACAGGGTTGTCCCATGATCCTGGGACTCTCAGCCTATAATCGGCACCCCTAGCAAACAGTTTCTGAATAAACCTTATTTTATCTTGTACTCATAACGCCAAGCTTTTCTGCCTTCTCCAGTACCTCATCTATGGTTCCAACCATATAGAAGGCCTGCTCAGGCAGGTTATCATGTTTCCCCGCGATGATCTCCTTAAAGCCCTTTATCGTATCCTTAAGTTTAACATATTTTCCCGGCGACCCGGTAAAGGCCTCTGCAACGAAGAATGGCTGGGACAAAAACCTCTGTATCTTTCTTGCCCTGGCAACCAGGATCTTATCAACATCAGAGAGCTCATCCATGCCGAGTATGGCGATAATGTCTTGAAGGTCCTTATACCTTTGAAGTATCGACTGCACCTCCCTTGCCGCCTGGTAGTGCTCCTCCCCGACGATCTTCGGGTCCAGTATCCTTGAAGTTGAATCGAGGGGATCAACAGCGGGATAGATCCCAAGCTCTGCAAGCTGCCTTGATAAAACCGTTGTCGCATCAAGATGGGCAAATGCTGTGGCAGGCGCTGGGTCTGTCAGGTCATCAGCCGGCACATATATGGCCTGGACGGATGTAATAGAACCCCTCTTTGTGGAGGTGATTCTTTCCTGGAGCTCTCCCATCTCTGTACTCAGGGTCGGCTGATATCCGACTGCAGAAGGCATCCTTCCAAGGAGCGCAGATACCTCTGAGCCCGCCTGGGTAAACCTGAATATATTATCTATGAATAGGAGGACATCCTGGCCTCCTTCGTCCCTGAAGTATTCCGCCATGGTAAGTCCAGCCAATCCTACCCTTAGTCTTGCCCCGGGGGGTTCGTTCATCTGCCCGTATACCAGGGCTGTCTTGTTGATTACCCCTGACTCCTTCATCTCAAGCCAGAGGTCATTACCCTCCCTTGTCCTCTCACCTACGCCGGCAAAGACAGAATAGCCGCCATGTTCAGTCGCAATGTTATGAATCAGCTCCATTATTATGACTGTTTTTCCGACCCCGGCACCTCCGAAGAGACCTACTTTACCACCCCTGGCATATGGTTCCAGGAGGTCTATCACCTTAATTCCTGTCTCAAAGACCTCTGTGCTTGTATCCTGATCCTCCATAGAGGGGGCGGGACGATGGATAGGATATCTCTTGCCGGCCTCCATGGGTCCCATGTTGTCGATCGGATCACCCAGGAGATTTACCATCCTGCCGAGGGTCTAATTGCCGACAGGGACACTGATAGGCCCGCCGGTATCTTCTGTTGCCATGCCCCTCACGACACCGTCTGTAGAGGACATAGCCACGCATCTTACCCTGTTTCCCCCAAGATGTTGCGCAACCTCAAGTGTAAGGTTTATTGCCGGCCTTTCCCCCTTTTCGTCAGCATCAGAATTAATCTTTAATGCATTATAAATTGCAGGGAGCATACCAATGGGGAACTCCACATCGATTACCGGCCCAATGACCTGAACGACTCTGCCCTTTTCCAATCTTTCCCCTCCTTAAAAAATCTGGTTATAAAAGTAATTAATAGTCCCTGGGTGTCCCTATCTTTGCTTGCTTAATGCCTCTGAGCCGCCTACTATATCCATTAATTCCGTAGTAATGCTTGCCTGCCTGGTCTTGTTGTAGGCAAGGGTAAGCCTTGAGATCATCTCGGCGGCATTCCTTGATGCGGCATCCATAGCAGTCATCCTTGCCCCAAGCTCGCTTGCCACAGACTCAAGGAGGACCCTAAATATCTGGACTTCTATATATTTTGGAAGAAGCGCGTCAAAGGTCCTCTCCTTCGAGGGCTCATATATGTAATCAACAGGGGCGGATGTTTCAGGTACTTTCACTGCTTCTATAGGGAGGAGCTTTTCGATCACTATCCTCTGCTGAAGGGCCGATTTAAATTCGCTGCATACAATATAAAGCTCATCAAAGGCACCGCTGGTATAGCCTTCAATCAGATCATTTCCCATCTCCGTAGCATACTGATATGAGAGACGGTCAAAGATATTCGTCCATGCCTGCCTTATTTGACGCCCCCTTTTCTCGAAGAAATCCTTAGATTTCCTCCCGACCAGGGTCAGACTTATCTCATACGCCCCTTCTTTATCTGATATGAATTCAGATGCCTTTCTTAGTATGTTTGCATTAAAGCCCCCGCAGAGCCCCCTGTCAGCGGTAACCACCATCACCTCTATCTTCTTGCACTCTCTTTTTACCAATAAGGGGTGTATGTCCCTTCTAACATCTGCGCTAAGTCTGCCCAGGACATCGCTCATCTTCCTGGCATAGGGCCTTGCGGCAATTATCCTGTCCTGGGCCCTCTTAAGCTTCGCAGCGGCCACCATCTTCATGGCCTTTGTGATCTTCTGGGTAGATTTAACAGAGGTGATCTTTCTTTTTATATGCTGCAGACTTCCCAATTATGTATCCATATTAATAAATTTGTTTAAAGTTAACATAGGGGAGGGACATTGTCAATATCAGAAAAATGGGGGTGGCAAGAGGAGATCTATGATTGACAATATAAGCCATTCTCCTTACAATAAGAGTAAGGAATATAATCCTTACAGGAGGTCATTATGCTGACAGCAAAGGTTACATCAAAGGGACAGATAACAATCCCCAAAGAGGTCAGGGAGAAGCTCGGCATTCGGCCTGGAGAAGACCTGGGATTTGAGGAGAAGAACGGCGTTTTCTATATTAAAAAGTCCATTAAAAAATCTCTCTTTGACAAATGGGTAGGCAGGCTTGAGACAAAAAAAGGGAGAAAAACGGATGCTATAATTGACGAATTGAGGGGTAAGTGATAACGGCAATAGACACCAATGTTTTACTTGATATACTTATTCCGGATGAGATTTATTTCCCTGCATCTAAAAAACTCCTTGATGAATATATTAAAAAAGGACAATTAATTATAGGTGAGATTGTTTATTCTGAACTTGCCTCTCAGTTCCCATCAGAAAAAAAGTTGAGGGCCTTTCTTTTAGACACAGGGATCAGGCTTATTCATTCTACTGAAAGGGCCCTTTGGCTTGCCGGTGAGCGATGGAAAGATTATATAAGAAATAAAAAGCAGGCACTCCAATGCCCTAAATGCGGTAAGGAGATGATCGTCAATTGTCCAAGATGCGATTATTCTATTAATTTCAGGCAGAGAATCCTCAGCGACTTTATAATAGGCGCCCATGCTTTGTCTCAAGCTGAACTGCTCCTGACAAGGGATAGAGGATTTTATAAGACGTATTTTAGAGATCTAAGAATTGGATAACATAGACTTCCAGGGCCTTAAAACTGCCGGCATCAAGATCAATTACCTCTATGTCTGCTAGCAGAAAGATCTGGGGTTTCCCCATTTTTCATTGAAATATACCCCTCTCCCCTCCCATTTTTACCCCTTTTTACTATTTATCCCTGATAGTTCCTTGACAAAAGGGATATGGAGGGATGACAAATGTCCTTGGAAAGATTGATCCGTAAATAAATTTGCTTTTTTCTGTAGAAATCGATAGATTATTTATGTGGTCAAACATGAGAAGCTATTGCCTCGAATACTACAGGGCGCTTCAGATTCAAATATTTCCTTTGATGACTTGTGTAATTTATTGAAAAAATTGGGATTTGATGAGCGAATACGAGGAAGTCATCATATCTTCAGAAAAGAGGGAATTATTGAGAAAATCAACTTGCAATGTGATGGTAGTAAAGCAAAAGCCTATCAAGTACGGCAGGTTAGGAATCTGATTTTAAAATACAATCTTGGAGGTAAACTTTAATGTATAAGTACGAAATTATTATTTACTGGGATGGTCAAGACCGTGTTTATATTGCAGAGGTCCCTGAATTGCCGGGTTGTTCTGCTCATGGTAAAACCTATGATGAGGCATTGGGAAAGGCAAAAGAGGCTATCCAATTATGGATTGATACGGCTAAAGAATTTGGGGATCCGGTGCCTGAACCAAAGGGACATCGTTTAATGTATGCGTAATTTTATTGCGCTTGGTTTTCCATTGCAAAATAGAAGAGAATAATTCCTTGAAAAAAGGCACAGGCAGACTATAATTACGGTATAATAATTCCCTTCAAATCAGGATATACCTTATGGGGTAGTAATGATCATCAAAGAAGAAGGCACCCGCATAGTCCCTGCCCTGCAAGCCAATTTTTTCCAGAATTCGTCATAGCGAGGGGCAAAGTCCCGAAGCATACTATGTATTCAAGGGGACTATCCCGGATATTACAGGGACTGGAAGGTGACAGGTGAATATCAAGGCAATGGGAGAAGGAAGCAGAAGAAATAATATCAAGGATCAAGGGCTGATCACGTTTAGATCTCCAGAGGGATTAAAAGCTACTGGGGCGGTGTCCAAAATGCAACGCAAGAAACAACGGCCCGGGGCCTGCGTTTTAATGTTCTCAGGTGGGCGAGATTCCAGCATAGCAGCCCTGCGTCTTGTTAAACGCTATTCAAAGGTTATTTTAGTAACTGTCACATCTGATCACTTATTTGGAATTGAAACTGTTTACCAGCGATTATCCGAAATAAAGAGGTTTATGCCTGAATCTGCCGAATGGTATTGCGTTAAACAGCCTGCGAGTTTGCTTACTGACGTAACTTTTTATGCCCCTACATGTCTACCCTGTCACCATTCCTATGTTGTTCTGGGTTCTCTGCTTGCAGAGCAAAACAACATCAAGGATATCGCGTTTGCGTATGCCGGCTATCAAGCCGCGTGGCCCGAGCAAACATCTTACTCTATCAAGAGATTGAAAGGCCTTCTTAACGATTTTGGTTTTAACTTGATTTTACCAGTAAGGGGGATATCCACTTGACTGATGTAGCCCCAACATATAGTATGTTGGGGTATGGAAGATTACCCCCAAGCACTTATGGAATTTGAGGCCCGTTTCTCTACGGAAGAAGGATGTCGAGATTATCTTTTTCAGTTGCGCCGGCCTGACGGCTTTCGTTGTCCACGTTGTGGACATGAAAAGGCTTGGCCAATAGGGTCTACTCTGTTTTCAGTGTTCTGGATGTGGATACAGAACGTCTATCATCCTAAAAACGGCAGTTGAACCCTTGTTTTTCCATCAAGTCATGTAAAGT
>CAZYNY010000055.1:0-19980 GCA_964648095.1 uncultured Nitrospirota bacterium
AGGGGGAGGCTCCATCCGGCTTTGCCGGTGGAGGGGGCGACGCAAGCCCCTGTGAATAGAGTTTCCCGGTGGCTATACCGGAGGGGAAACACCCGTTCCCATTCCGAACACGGAAGTAAAGCCCTCCAGGGCCGATGATACTGCAGCTGTGAGGCTGTGGGAAAGTAGGACGTTGCCGGGATTAGAATATGTGGCCTATGCTATCATGAATTATGATAGCATAGGCCCTCTTATTTTTACGAGGTTTGAGCAGTGGAGGATTCTGAAAAAAAAAGACTTGAGGATAATGACAGGAGGTATGTATGGCATCCTTTTACTCAGATGAAGGAGTGGGAAGCTGCAACTCCATTAATCATTGAAGAGGGTTCCGGCACATACCTGACAGATATATATGGCAGAAGGTATCTTGATGGGGTATCGTCATTATGGGTTAATATCCATGGTCACAGGAAGAAGGAGCTGGATGAGGCCCTAATCTCCCAGATCAAAAAGATATCCCACTCTACTATTTTAGGATTATCTAATGTACCATCCATTAAGCTGGCAGGCATGCTTGCAGAAAGGGCCCCTTCAGGTCTTATTAGGGTATTTTATTCAGATAATGGTTCTACGGGGATTGAGATAGCAATTAAGATCGGGTTCCAATTCTGGCAACAACACCCGGGTGGGCATAAGGGCAAGACAAAATTTATCTCCCTGGTTAACGCCTATCATGGAGATACCATAGGATCGGTCAGCCTTGGCGGAATAGATCTGTTTCATAGCTTATTTAAGCCTCTTTTATTTAATTCTCTTAAGGTATCCTCACCATATTGTTACAGGTGCCACCTGGACTTAAACTATCCGTCATGTTTCATGGCGTGCCTTGATGGGATTGAGCAGATAATGAAAAAACATAGTGATGAGACTGCCGCATTTGTGATCGAACCTCTTGTCCAGGCCGCAGCGGGAATGATTGTCTCACCCCCAGGGTTTTTAAAAAAGGTGAGGGATCTTTGCACAAGGTACAATATCTTGATGATAGCTGATGAAGTTGCAACAGGGTTTGGCAGAACAGGTTGCATGTTTGCCTGCGAACACGAGAATGTCTCTCCGGATTTAATGGTTATTTCAAAGGGATTAACAGGTGGATATCTACCCCTTGCTGCCACACTTACTACAAAAGATGTATATGATATGTTTTTAGGTGAATATGATGAATTTAAGACCTTCTTCCATGGGCATAGCTATACTGGAAATCCTTTGGGTTGTGCTGCGGCCATAGCAAACCTAAACCTCTTTGACAGCGAAGACGTCTTGGGTGGGATTAAAGAGAAGGTAAGATTTCTGGATGAAAGACTCAGGGCATTTGATGGCCTCCAGCATGTCGGTAATGTTAGGAACAAGGGGCTAATGGTAGGGATAGAGCTTGTTATGGATAGATCCACTAAAAAACCGTATCCGCTTTCGCGTCGGATCGGGATAAAGGTGGGGATTTCTGCCAGGAAGAAGGGGCTTTTAATCAGACCCCTCGGCAATGTAGTTGTCCTTATGCCTCCGCTTTCAGCTACAATAAATGAATTGGAGGCTATGGTGAAGATTACAATGGACTCGATCCTGGATGTAACAGAAAGGTCTTGCCTTTCGTAATTTTTTGATATATTATTTTTGAGTCATTCTATATTTTAACGGAGGTTAAAGATTATGAATGGAGGAGAGGTCTCTTTTAGAAGGAGTGGATCTACATTAATTCTGTGCATTTTTTGTCTGCTGTCAATTGTTCAGCTATCTGCAACAGATATGCTCTTAGCAGCGGATGAAAAATCGGGTATTAATTTATTAGAAGAGATGGAAAAGGTGTTTGTCCAGCTATCAGATCGGGTAAAGCCCTCTGTTGTTAATATATCACCATCGCCTTCATTTGTACCGCCTCCTCAGGGACCTGATGAGGGTCAAGGGGAGAAACCGCCTGAGCTCCCAGGTTCAGGCTCGGGTGTAATTGTTGATAAGAGGGGGTATATATTGACCAACAACCATGTTGTTGGAGAGGCGGCTGAGGTAGAAGTGAGACTCTCTGACAAAAGCAGATTTATAGGTAAGGTAGTAGGAAAAGACCCGGATACTGATCTTGCTGTAGTTAAGGTAGATACCGACCATGAACTCCCCTTTGTTCCTATTGGGGATTCTAGTAAGCTGAAGGTGGGACAATGGGCTATTGCTGTGGGTAATCCTTTCGGCCTGGATAGGACTGTTACAGTTGGAGTAGTCAGCGCAATGGGAAGGGAGAATATCAACCTCTCAAGATATGAGGATTTTATACAGACCGATGCATCAATCAACCCTGGTAACAGCGGAGGACCGCTATTTAATATACATGGCGAGGTTATAGGCATAAATACGGCTATAATCAACTTTGCCCAGGGTATCGGGTTTGCAATTCCGAGTAATATGGCCAGGGATATAATGGCTCAGTTAGTTGAAAAGGGTAGGGTAGTCAGGGGGTGGCTTGGTATAGGGATACAGCAGTTAACACCTGAGCTGGCTTCAAAGTTTGGCGTGAAGGAGACAGAAGGAGTACTTGTCAGCGAGGTATTTGACGGTCATCCCGCCCAAAAGGCCGGGATTATCCCTGGTGACATTATATCGGGGGTCGAAGGGAAGCAGGTCGATACTCCTGCAGCCCTGGCAAGGGCAATTGCCGGTATGATGCCCGGGAAGAAGGTGGAGATAGAGGTAATAAGAGACGGGGGAAAAAGGTCGTTAGTAGTTGAGATAACAGAAAGAAAGGAAGAGGCTGTAACGGCAGCTATTCCAAAGGAACAGCCTGAGATAGCCCTTGGGATCAATGTTGAGGACCTTACGCAGGAGCTGATCGAGAGGTTCAATATAAAAGAAAAGAAAGGGGTACTAATAACCGATGTAGAGCCGAACAGTCCCGCTGAGAGGGAAGGGATAAGACCAGGCGACCTGCTTAAAGAAGTTAATAAGGTTGAGGTTAACACGGTAACAGAATTTAATGCAGTTATAAACAAGCTAAAGAAGGATGAGAGCATCCTCCTCCGGATAATACGAGAGAATAGGGCCTTTTTTATCGTCCTGAACCTTGGCAAGCCATAGGCAAAAAAAGAGATAATGAACGCAATGGGCAGGATCAGGTTGCCTGTTCTGCGGCCTTCTGCTCTTCAATTATCTTCTTAATAAGATGGGGAGGGACCTCTTCATAGCGGAAGAACGCCATAGTATATACCCCCCTCGCCCCGGTTAGAGAACTCAAGGTATTTGCATATTTTAACATCTCTGCCAGAGGGACAACGGCCTTAATCTTCTGGGATTTGGTCTGTGGTTCTACCCCCAATATCCTCCCCCTCCTGGAATTTATATCCCCTATTACTGCCCCGAGGCAGTCGTCAGGTACAGCGACATCGATATTCATCGCCGGTTCCAATAATACAGACTGACATTCTGACGCTGCCTTCTTGAACCCCAGGGAGGCAGCCATTTTGAATGCCATCTCAGATGAATCTACAGGGTGGTAAGATCCGTCATAAAGGGTTACCCTTATGTCAACTACGGGAAAGCCTGCAAGAATCCCTTTCTGCATGGCCTCTAAGATCCCCTTTTCCACCGCAGGGATAAACTGTCGCGGGATGGCCCCGCCAACTATCTTATCGACAAACTCAAAGCCCCTTCCCCTCGCAAGGGGTTCCAAACGGAGCCATGTGTCGCCATATTGGCCATGACCGCCCGTCTGGTGTTTATACTTGCCCTGGACCTCGGCAGACTTTTTAATGGTCTCCCGATAGGGTACCCTGGGCGCCTTCATATTTATCTCTACACCAAACTTCCGCCTCAACTTCTCTGCTGTCACCTCGAGATGGAGCTGTCCCATCCCGCTTAGAATCATCTCTTTTGTCTCATCATCATGATGAAAGTTCAGGGCAGGGTCTTCCTCAACAAGCTTTGCCAGGGATGTAATTACCTTTTCTTCGTCCTTTTTAAGTCTTGGTTCAATTGCAACGGAGATAACCGGTTTTGAGGTTATTATCTTATCGAAAAGTATTGGATTCTCATTATTACAGATGGTATCTCCGGTATGGGTCGCCTTTAATTTTGCAATAGCGCCTATCTCTCCGGCTCCGAGTCTATTTGTTTGGGTGTACTTTTTTCCTTGAATGATGAATAGGTGTCCGCCTTTTTCCATATGTCCCCTTGTCGGATTTAAGAATGGGACATCAGCCCCGATAGACCCTGAAAAGACCCTGATATAAGAGAGGGATCCAACAAAAGGATCAACAATGGTTTTAAAGACCCTTGCTGAGAATGGTTTATTTGGATCAGGTTTCCTGTCTATCTTCTCCCTATTTTCCGGGTTTATTCCGATAATCGGCTGTGCTTCAATGGGAGATGGGAGAAAAGAGATCAACTTCATCAGCTGTTTAACGCCTATATTTTTAAAGGCAGAACCGGCAAGGAGAGGGAGGAATTTTTTATTACGGATCCCAATAAGAAGACCTTTTTTTATCTCATCTTCTTTGAGTTCTCCTTTTTCAAGGTATCCCTCAAGAAGAGCGTCCTCTGTCTCTGCCGCCTTCTCTATCAGTTCTTTCCTATATCTGCTGACGAGTTCGGACATATCAGCAGGTATATCTGTCTCTGTAAACATGCCGCTCTGATCCTTCCTGTATCTTATCGCCTTCTCTATGATGAGATCAACCACTCCTTCGAATCCGGCCTCAGCCCCCATAGGGATATACAGGGGAACTGCAGGCAGCCCAAAGGCCTTTTCTATCTCTTTCTTTACATTCTGAAAATTGGCCGCCTCCTTATCCATTTTATTCACAAATATAATAGATGGAAGCCCTGCGTCAAAAACAAATTTCCATACCTTTTCTGTTTCAGCCTTTATCCCTGAGATCGCACTTACAATAATTATTGCGCCATCTATTCCTGAAAGAGATATCCTTGCATCCTCCATAAAGTTATTAGACCCCGGAGTATCGATTAAATTAATATGAAGGCCATCCCAATCTGCAAAGCCTACAGATGAACTTATTGAAGTCTTCCTGCTTATCTCTTCAGGCTCATAGTCCATTACAGAATTGCCGGATTCTGTGCTTCCCATCCTTTCAATAATGCCGGAATTAAATAGTATGGCCTCAGAAAGGGTCGTCTTTCCGCCGCCCCCATGGGACAATATTCCCACGTTTCTTATTGATTCAATATTATAGGTATTCATTTGGCATCTCCAGGGATGTTAATTTTGCTTTAGTCTAGTATCGAATTTTATTAATGTCAAGTTGACAACCTTTCCTGTCATTAACTATAATTTTAGTAAATCCTTAAAGAAAATTTTGAGGTTTGTGCATGGATAGACAAAATGAGATCCCCTTCGAAGGGAGGGTTATTCTATCCATAGCCCTGTTTTCTTTTCTAATATTGCTAATCCCTATATTGGTTATTCTGTTAGCTGTTCAACCGTTTACCATGTCGAATTATATTCTCTGGAGGGCATCCTTGCTGGGAGTCATTTCTACTGCCCTGGTCTCGGCAATAGGATATCTGTTTATAGTTAAGATAATAATCCCTAGGCGATACTCTAAATTAAATGATCTTGAAAGGAGCCATGAGGATCTTACTGGGGATCCAGTTGATATGATACTTGAGGAGAAGGTTTTAGAAAGGACAAAGGAGTTAAGGAACTCCGAAGAGAGGTATAAATCGCTCTGGGAGAATGCCGAAGATGCCATGATAAGAATAGATTTAGACAAAAAGGTAACTGATGCTAATAAGCGCGAGGAAGATTTCTTAGGTTACCCAAGGGGAGATCTCCTTGGTAAGGAGATATGTTGTATCTTGCCGGCTGAATACCATAATATATTTGATAAGATATTCAAAGAGACCTTACGGGGAGAGAAGGCCGCCACCCAAGAGGTCAACATGGTGACCAATAAGAGGGGGATTCTCGCGATGGAACTTGATATGAGGGGGATCTCCAATGGGAACAGTATATCAGCCGCACAAATACATTTAAGGGATATAACGGGAAGGAAAAATCTGGAGCAGCAGCTTATGAGGGCAGAAAAGATGGCGGTTTTGAGCAGATTTACTACCACCCTGGCCCACGACCTGAGAAACCCGGTGATCGGGATTAAGAAGACCATTGAGATGATGCAGCAGCGATCCATGAACCTAAACGAAGATACAACAAAGAAGATATTTTCTGACCTGATTACCAGCAGCGATCTTCTCCT
The DNA here is from genome assembly GCA_964648095.1 of uncultured Nitrospirota bacterium. Lineage (GTDB taxonomy): Bacteria > Nitrospirota > Nitrospiria > JACRHA01 > JACRHA01 > JACRHA01. The sequence goes on from CAZYNY010000055.1 coordinate 6,231, forward strand.
TGGGATGATCAATGATGTCCTTGATCTCTATCAAGACAGTTATAAGGAACTTCCCCTCCTCCTGTATAATTTTTTTATGGCTGAGACGCTTGAGGAGGTCGTAAAGCTCCTTAGATTTCAGATTGAGGAGAAGAGGGTATTTATAGAGATAGATGGGCCCATGGAACTATTCATTCGCGGAGACAAGAGGAGACTTCAACGGGTATTCATAAATCTGCTGGATAACGCAATAAAGTTCTCACCGAATGGTGGTAGGATCAAGATTAGATATCGGCCGGTTATAGAGGATAATCTTCGGCATCTCTATTTTGAAGTTGCCGATGAAGGGCCCGGTATAAGACCGGAGGATCTCGATAGGATATTCGAACCCTTTTTTGTAGGCGAAATGGCGAAGACTTTCAAGAAGGGGGCCGGGCTCGGTCTCTGTTTTTGTAAGGCAATTGTAGAGGCCCACCATGGTAGGATATGGGCCAAAAATAGGGAGAATGGGGGCGCTTTATTCTGTATAAGACTTCCAATTGAAGGAGAAGGAGTTGGTTAATGTTGCAAAAGACTAAGATACTTATCGTCGATGATCAGAGGCTCTTCAGGCAGAGCCTTAAGTGCTTGCTGGAACTAGAGCCTGATATGGAGGTGGTGGCTGAAGCGACAAATGGTCAGGATGCCTTTACCTATGCACAGGAGACAAGGCCGGACGTTATCCTTATGGATGTAGACATGCCCAAGCTTGACGGGATAAGGGCTACACATCTGATAATGGAGAGATTTCCGGATATAAAGGTATTGATACTCTCAGTCCATGATGAGGATTACCGTATAATAGCGGGGATAAATGCCGGGGCAATAGGATATATCTTAAAAGATGCTGATCATAATGAGTTTATAAGGATCATAAGGGGGACGATGAGCGGAGAGAAGGTAATATCACCATTTCTGGCCAACCTGGATCCCTCTGTGCTTTCCAAGGTTAGACACTCATATGCGGATAATATAGGCAGCAATGAGGATAAGGGAGACCGGCAGGAACAGTTTTTAACACAAAGGGAGAAAGAGATCCTGGATCTCATAGTTAAGGCCAAGAGCAACAAGGAGATTGCCGATCTGCTATGCATATCTCTTGAGACAGTAAAATCTCACCTCCAGAATATTTACAAAAAACTTGGTATAAAAAGCAGGATTGAGGCCGCACTATTTTTCCTGAAGGTCAAGGAGCATAAGTCCCCAATATCTTAAGAGAAATTGAATCTGTTCTTATTCACTGAAGCAGGCCATAAGCCGAGTCCTGTCCCGCCCCGATGTCACATCGGGGCAGTGATGATCATTTATCTGCGATTCCGATTACTCGGAACCTCTAGCGACCCAACCCGAGGAGTTCGGACGGGCGATCCTTATGAGGTTCATTAACCTCAATCTCCTCCTATTTGGTCTTGCTCTTGATGGGGTTTGCCGAGCCCCCGATGTCACCATCGGGGCTGGTGAGCTCTTACCTCGCCTTTTCACCCTTACAGGAAGGCTTACGCCTTCACATATAACCTTTAACGATTAACCAATGGTTAAAAGTTATTAGTTATTAGTGCGACCCATAAGTCGCCTGCGGTATACTTTCTGTTGCACTTTCCTTGGGGTTACCCCCACTGGGTATTACCCAGCATCATGCCCTTAGAGCTCGGACTTTCCTCCCGCCTTATCAGGCCGGCGATCATCTGGCCTGCTTCAGTGCGACTTCAGTCTCCTGTCGAGAGCATTATTTGCCAATAAATCAGCTTCCCTATTCTTCTCTCTGGGGATATGTTCGAATTCAACATTTAAATATTTATTAATCATCTCCTTTGCCTTTGAATATAATTTATATATGGTCGCGTTTTTGACGCTGTATATTCCTCCCATCTGATTTACTAATAGTTCAGAGTCTGAATGTATCTTTAAATATTCCGGGCTATAATCTTTTACAGATTTTAGTGCAGAGAGGAGCGCTGTATATTCTGCCTGGTTATTGGTTGTCCTGCCGATATATCTTGAGATCCTCTTGATGACATTACCCTCATCATCCTTTATAACTACGCCTATGCCGCCTTCTCCGGGGTTGCCTCTGCATGCCCCATCAGTATATATAAATAACCTCACCAAGTTCAATTGGCAGCTCCCTTCCTGGTTTCTACATAATGAGGAGGCCAATAAAGGATCCGGTGACAGTATGAGCATGTCATAATCTTGTCATTCTTTTTGGCCTCTGCGATAAGCTGAGGCGGAAGTTGTAGAAGACAACCTAAGCATGCACCGTTTTGTATTGGTACAACTGCTATATCTTTTCGTATCGCCTTGAGGTGGAGATAGTCATTTAACAACGACTCCTCAATCTTAGAAGATATAGCTTGATAAACTGAGCCAAGCTCTTTTAATCCATCACCTATCTTTTCTATCTCCCTATCAACCCTCGTGATTTCTACATCAAGTTTTTTCTCTTCCTCTGAAATAAGTTTTTCCTCTTCTTTTAGATCCCCCTTCCTGGAATCGAGGTTTTCCATGATAGTAAGGAGTTCCTCTTCAATCCTTCCTTTCTCTTGGGATGCTGATTCAATCTCTATGAGGTGCGCTTGATATTCTTTGTTGGTCTTCACTTCGTTCAGGCGACCTTTAAGTTTGGTTATCTTTTCCTCATGGACATCCAACTCTCTCTCTTTTTCCCGTCTCTTCTTAGTCAGTTCGTCCAGTTCTGTCTTTGCCGTTTCAAGATTGGCCTTTGCTGTATCAAAAGACCTCCTAGCCTCTTCAATCATTTCGGGGAGACGACATTTCTTCTCCTTTAACTCACAAATAGCCTTATCGATGTCCTGAATTTCTACCAGATATCCAAGCTGTTCTTTCAATCCAATCTCTTAGCGCCCCTAAATAGGAATATAATTGGTGGGCCCACCTGGACTCGAACCAGGGACCCGCTGATTATGAGTCAGCTGCTCTAACCAACTGAGCTATGGGCCCTACATGCTTTCAACAAAGCTTTTTAGCCGCTTGCTGCGTGTCGGATGTCTCAGTTTTCTCAGCGCCTTGGCCTCTATCTGTCTGATCCTCTCTCTTGTTACTTCAAAGTCCTGTCCGACCTCTTCAAGTGTATGATCTGTTATCTCGCCTATCCCGAATCTTTTTCTTAAGACCTTCTCCTCCCTTGGGGTGAGGGTATTTAGGACACCATTTATCTGCTTCTGAAGGTCATACCTTATGGCTGATTCTATAGGAGAGATTGCTTTTTTATCCTCGATGAAGTCGCCTAGATGACTGTCTTCCTCTTCCCCGATAGGTGTCTCTATGGATATCGGTTCCTTGGCGATTTTAAGAATCTTCCTTACCTTATCCAGGGGGAGTTCCATCTTCTCTGCTATTTCTTCAGATGTTGGTTCCCTTCCAAGTTCCTGAACCAGGTGCCGGGATGTCCTTATAAGCTTATTGATGGTCTCAATCATATGAACAGGTATCCTGATTGTCCTCGCCTGATCGGCTATGGCCCTTGTTATGGCCTGTCTTATCCACCATGTCGCATAGGTTGAGAATTTATATCCCCTTTTATATTCAAATTTATCAACAGCCTTCATCAACCCTATGTTCCCTTCCTGGATCAGATCAAGAAACTGAAGTCCCCTGTTAGTATATTTTTTAGCTATACTTATGACAAGTCTTAAATTGGCCTCAACCAGTTCCTTTTTGCCCTGTTCTACCTTTTTGTGCCCCTCTTCAAGGAGTCTTATCGCCTCTTTAAGCTCATCGGCAGAGACCATAGCCTCAGCCAGGATTGCCTTAATCCGTCTCCTCGCATCCCTATGTCTCTTTTCCAGTTCTGGGATCCCGTTAACAGACCTGTGCTCTTTCCTATCACCTTTTTCAAACCTTGTTGCAGATAACCTCCTCTTTATATTAGTTATATCTTTTTCTGCAACAATCACTTCATTTGCCATATTTTTTATCTTTTCAAGCGTTTTTTCCGTTATGGCGGGATGAAGGTTTATGGATTCAATCTTTTCTACTATCTTAGTTCTTGAATCTTTTAATTGTAATTTTATTCTTCTTTTTTTGGTAAGATCCCTTCCTGCCTTCTTCCATCTCTCTGTTAGCCGCAGGAGTTCCTTGTAATGACCTTTAACCTTTTCAATTGCTGATACTACATTTGCCTCAATCTCTTCATCATTTGGCTTGCTGACCTCTTCAAACTCTTCGTCGTCAATAGGAACTATCTCCCTTATGCTTATCTTCCCCGCCTTTAATTTATTTACATATGAGATAACCTCCTTAATGGTCATCGGCATACCGAATACAACTGATGTAATCTTACGCTTGCCGTCCTCTATCCTTTTGGCGATCTCTATCTCGCCTTCCCGGCTCAATAGGGGTACATTTCCCATCTCCTTAAGGTATAACCTGACAGGATCATCGGTCCTCCCTACAAGCCCTGGTGTAAGGTCTATCTCTTTCCGCTTCTCCTCTTCTTCTACAAGCTCTTCCTCGGTCTCTTTTAACTCTTCAAATTCACCCTCATGTTCGACAACCATCTTCTGGTATCTATCCTCTTCCGATGAGTCGATTATATCGATGTCCATGTCTCCAAACATCATCATTATGTTGTCGATATGCTCAGGGGAGACCACATCATTTGGCAGGGCATTATTCAGCTCCTCATAGGTTAAAAATCCCCTTTCTTTGCCTAAAGATATAAGCTGTTTTACCTCATCGACCTTAGGCCCCTTAGACATGAAACATCCCCTTTCCTTTCATTTATGATCTACTGTAATCTATTTTTAATTTTTTCATCTTAACTTCTTGGAGTCTTCTTAAGGAGGTGTAATCTCTCTCTTCCTCAGCTTTTTTGATTTCGATATCGATATCCATGATATCCTTTTCAAGCCTCCTTCTTCTCAGTCTGCTGATACAGTCCCTAATGTTCCCTTCTATATTAGTATAATCTATCTGGATGTCAGATAGCGATAATTTCGACAAATAGGATATGATTTCTTGATTATCCATGTTCTGCTGGATGATATATTCCAGCCTGACCTCATTATGCAGGTCTGTTGACTCAAGGATAGATCTGAAGATCGCTCTAAGATCAGGGTGAGTAAGGTCTTCAGTTCCAATTTCACCTCTTATCCTTTCAGCCGGAATCTTATTGTTTATCATAAGTGCAACAAGGATCTCCTCATCCTTTGGCGCCCTGGATGGATTTATCTCTATATGTTGCTCATGGTTTTTTGCCCTAACCCCTTTAGAAGTCCTATGAAGGTCCTCCATTAAAAACCTTTCCTCGATCCCAAGTCTGTCTGCAATCAGCCTTAAATAATGTGTCTTTTCAACACTATTTTCTATTCTCAAGACCAGAGGGATGATCTCCTTGAGCAGGGTCTTCTTTTTATCGATTTCATTACTATTAATGTCCTTCATCATAAAGCAGAGCGCAAAATCTATTATCTGCTTTGAACTGCGTAAGGCTTCTTCAAACTTCTCCCTTCCGAAGGTGCCTACAAAGCTGTCCGGGTCATTACCTTCAGGCAGAGATACGACCGCTGCGCTGATATCATAATCAATAAAGAACCCTATGGTCCTGATTGCAGCCTTTATCCCGGCAGGATCCGGATCAAAAACCAGATATACCTTTTGTGTGAACCTTTTTATCATCTCCAGATGGGAAGAGGTTAGGGCGGTCCCAAGTGTTGCAACCACATTTCTTAAGCCTTCCTGATGGAGCCTTATTGCGTCAAAATAGCCTTCCACGATAATAAGGCCATCTTCCCTGCTAACCCCCTCTTTTGCCTTATCCAAACAATAGAGGTTCTTTCCTTTAATGTAGATCGGGGTTTCAGGGGAATTAATATACTTCGGAAGTGAATCATCCAATGACCTTCCCCCAAACCCGATCACCCTCCCGGTTATGTCCCTTATCGGAAAGACTACCCTATTTCTGAAGCGATCATAATAACCGCTTTTGTCGCTCCTTTTTAAGATTAATCCCGATAATTCCAGAACTCTGGGGGCCCAACCCCTCTTTACCATATGGGAAAAGAGTCCGTCCCAGGAGTTGCGGGCGTATCCAAGGCCGAATCTTAGAATAGTTTCGGCATTCAACCCCCTTTTTTCAGTAAGGTACTCCATTGTCTTGCAGCCGGTCTCGCGATCATACAGGTTCTCCTGATAATAGACCATGGCGGCATTATTTACCTGATAAAGGAGGTCCCTCTCTTTTTGAACAGGAGGCTCTTTATGATCCCTTTTTTTGTCTGAAAGGGTGATGCCATACCGCTTGCCGACACAAGTCACCGCTTCAGGAAAACCGAGATTGTCTATCTTCATCATAAAGTGGAAAATATTGCCGCCTGTCCCGCACCCAAAACAATGGAATATCTGTTTTTTTGGACTCACAACGAATGATGGGGTCTTCTCGGAATGAAAAGGGCACAGGCCCTTATAATTTTCACCACTTTTGGTCAGGCTCAGATATCCGGCTATAATTTCAACGATATCTGCCCTGTTTTTTACCCTATCTACCAGCTCATCAGGGATATAGTTTTGAGTTCCAGGAACCTCCATTATCTACCCGCCTGCTGTCTTTGTCAGGATCTCTTTTACCATATTGCTGACCGAGGCTGGATCAGCCTTACCGACAATCTTTGGCACCAGAATCTTCATGACTTGCCCCATATCCCTTATTCCGACAGCATTTACCTCTTCTATTGTTTCTTTTATAATCTTAACCAGCTCCTCATTAGTTATCTGTTTTGGGAGGAAGGCCTGAAGTATCCTTATCTCCGCCTCTTCTTTGTCTGCAAGATCCTGTCTTCCCCCCTTTTTGAATTCCTCGATAGAATCTCTCCTCTGCCTTACGGAGGAGACGAGTACCTGAATCACATCCTCTTCTGATAATACCTTGTCCTTGCCTTTTTCTATCTCTTTGTATTTTAAGGAGGATCTAACCATTCTGATGACAGAAACTTTGTTCTTGTCGCCAGATCTCATTGCCTCCTTCATCTCATTGATAAGTCTTTCCTGTAATGGCATCTAACTTACAACAACAAATCTCGACTTTTTTATTGTCCTTTTCCTTGCTGCCAACATCTTGCGCTTGCGCCTCACGCTAGGTTTTTCATAGTGCTCATGCTTTCTGATTTCGGATAAGATCCCAGACTTCTCGCACTGTTTCTTAAACCTCCTGAGGGCATTCTCAAAGGATTCATTATCCTTTACTTTCACTAAAGACATAATAGATTCACCCCCATCCAATTAAATTTATTAAAAAAAAGAAAAAACTATCTTCATAGTTATGAAAAAAAGATAACATTATAGATTAACACAACAACAAACTTGTGTCAATTTTAATTCATGGTCAAAAAATATTAATTTCCAGACCAAGATATATGTTTTAAGGAGATTAAATAGCTGTCTCCTCATCGGTAAGGTAACAGGATGGGTCTGGCGCCCACGGGTCGCCATAAACAACGTCAGCCCTAACCCTGAAGCTTCCTCCGCACATATCCAGGAACCTGCATCTGCTGCATTTCCCCTTTAAAAGAGGGATCCTGTTTTTTAAACCTGCCATAAGGGGGTCTGTTGTGTCCATCCATATTTCACTGAAACTCCTCTTTCTGACATTTCCCAGGGTATAATGCTGCCAGAACTGATCCGGGTGGACATTTCCAATGGGGTCTATATTCCCGATGCCGACGCCTGATGAATTTTTCCCGCCCCCGTTCCAGCGCATAAGGGAAGCGATCTCCTCTGCCCCCTTAGGATCCTTTTCTTTGAGCCTCAGGTAAAGATATGGTCCATCCACATGGTTGTCCACTGTAAGAATATCTTTTTTAATGCCGCGCATATGGAGATCCTTTGTTCGATCGATGATTATGTCTATGGCACGTCTGGTCTCGTCATGATTTAGATCGTCCTTTGAGATCTTGCTTCCTCTCCCGGCATAAACGAGATGGTAAAAACAGGCCCTCTGAATCCCCTCTTTTTCAAGAAAGTCGAATATCCCGTTTAAATCTTCATAGTTTCTCTTTGTAAGGGTGAGGCGAAGACCTACCTTCTGCCCAGCGTCCATACAATTTCTTACGGCATTGAGCGCAAGATCGAATGCCCCCTTCATACCTCGGAATTTGTCGTTAGTCTCTCCTATTCCATCAAATGAAATACCGACGTAACTGAATCCAACATCTTTAATCCTCTTTGCCGTATCCTTGTCTATGAGTGTCCCGTTAGTAGATAGCGTTAGCCTCATGTTTAGCCCTTTGGCGTATTCAGCAAGGGTGAATATATCTTTTCTTATAAGAGGCTCACCCCCTGAGATAAGGAGGGCAGGGCTTCTAAAAGAGGCGAGGTCCTTTATGACCAGTTTTGCCTCATCCGTTGTGAGCTCCCCCGGATAATCTGTATTGTGGGAATCTGTATAGCAGTGGACACAACTAAGATTGCATTTTCTTGTTATGTTCCAGGCGACAACAGGCCTCCTTTCACCGGCGGAAACCGGTACCTCATGTTCTGTTTTCTCTGTGGCGTGTGGTGTTCCGTGACCGGGTCCCCTCTTGTGGCCATATCTGAGCGGGTCACCTGTAGTATCCTGGCCACAATAAAGCCTTGATATATCTATCATTTAAATCCCCCTTTTTGAGAAATATTTGACTATAGCCTCAGTGAGTTCAGGCATCGTATACTTTGACGGCATTATATCTGTGCTGATCCCAAGGTCCTCTGCCGTCTTTGCTGTGATAGGTCCTATGCATGCAACAGCAGTCCCATCTATAAGTCCCATGACCTCTCCTTCATTAAACATCTCAAAGAAGTTTTTTACAGTTGATGAGCTCGTAAAGGTAATAACTGAGATCTCCTTATTTTTCAGCAATCCCCTTACCCTCTCAAGATCTTCTTCCGGTTTTATGGTTTTATATGCTGTAACCACTTTGATTCTGGCGCCCATCCTGGATAGCTCCTGGGGCAGGATTTCTCTTGCTATCTTGGCCCTCGGAAGGAGCATCCTTTTCCCGGCTATATCCTCCCTTCCCATCTCCTCGATAATCGCCTCTGCCCTATATTCCTTCGGGATGAGATCAGGCGCCAGCCCGTATCGCTGGATCTCCGATGCGGTCTGCGGTCCTATTGCGCAGATCTTTATGCCATGCAGAAGCCTGAGATCTCCCTTCCTGTTAAGTCTTTCAAAAAAGAACCTTACGCCATTAACGCTGGTAAAGATGATCCACTCAAACCCCCTGATCTCATCAACAGCCTTGTCTAGTTCATCCCAGCTATCCGGCGGGATTACTTGAATAGTCGGAAATTCAATAGGTTCTGCGCCATTAAGGTATAAGAGTTCCGCAAAATCGGAGGCCTGTTCCCTGGCCCTCGTTACTATAATCTTTTTGCCAAAAAGGGGTTTTTCCTCGAACCAGTTGAGCCTTTTTCTTAAGTTTACAACCTCACCCACCACTATTATTACAGGTGGGGCCAGAGCGTGCTTCTTTGCCTTATCTATGATATCGCCCAGCGTGCCGATCACCGTCTTCTGATCCGGTCTTGTACCCCACCTTATCAGGGCCACCGGCGTCATTGGATCCCGCCCGCACCTCTTTAGGTTTTTAACAATCTCAGGCAGCGTTGACATCCCCATAAGAAATACCAGGGTGCCGGCCCCTGTTGAGATCTTCTCCCATGCGATCGATGAACCCTCCTTTACTGGGTCCTCATGTCCCGTGATAAAGGCTACTGTGGATGTATAGTCCCTGTGCGTAAGGGGGATCCCTGCGTATGCAGGGCATGCTATTGCTGCAGTTACACCAGGTATTATCTCAAAGGGTATGCCTGCCTCGGCGAGCTCTTCCGCCTCTTCCCCCCCCCTCCCGAATATGAATGGGTCGCCGCCTTTAAGCCTGGCAACGATCTTTCCTTCCTTTGCCCTTTTTACAATTAACTCATTTATCTTTTCCTGGGAAAGGGTATGTCTGCCTCCCATCTTACCGACATAAACTATCTCTGCCCCCTCCTTGCCATGAGATAGGAGGCTTTTGTTCGCCAGATAGTCATAGACAATCAGGTCTGCCTCCTTTATAGCCTCCATCCCCCTGATGGTTATAAGCTTTGGATCTCCAGGACCTGCCCCGACTAAAAAGACTTTACCCGTTTTCATCCGTATATCTCCTTGAGTATCCTGTCCGCCCCCAAAGAAAGGAGCCGTTCTGCCAGCATCAGACCAAGTTTTTCATGCTCCATTTGATTGCCGTATATCCTATCTCTTACCATCCTCTTGCCGTCAAGCGATCCAACAAGACCATCCATCACCATCTGACCGTCCTCTATCCTTGCAAGGGCAGCAATAGGTACCTGGCATCCGCCCTGAAGTTTCCCCAGTAAAATCCTTTCTGCTGCCACGCAGCGACGGGTTTCAGTATGGTTAAGACTGGCTACTATACCGATAATAGATGTGTCGCCTTCACGTATCTCTATTCCCAGCGCGCCCTGTCCAGTTGCCGGGAGGGAGATTTCATGGGCTATATGCTCAGTGATCCTGGACTCCCATCCCATCCTGTTTACGCCTGCTGCAGCAAGGATGATTGCATCGACATCTCCTTTGTCGAGCTTCTTAAGTCTGGTATCAAGGTTTCCCCTTAACTGGAGCATCTTAAGATCCGTGCGGAAATGGAGAAGCTGAGAGATACGTCTTAGACTACTGGTGCCTATCCTTGCGCCTAATTGCAGTTCCGATAGCCTCTTCCCATCCTTGCTGATAAGGACATCAGATGGGTCTTCTCTGAATGTGACTGCGGCTATCATGAGGCCCTGCGGTATGTCTGCAGGAAGGTCCTTCATGCTATGGACAGCAATATCTATCTCACCTCTTAATAGTGCATCCTCGATCTCCTTTACGAAGAGCCCTTTACCTCCCACCTTTGCCAAAGGTACATCCAGTATCTTGTCTCCCGTAGTCTTTATCTTCCTTAAATTGACCCTAAGCCCGGTAAATTTTTTCTCAAGTTCCTTTTTTACCCAGGTAGCCTGCGTAACAGCGAGGAGACTCCCCCTTGTGCCGATTGTTACCTCCATATCTTTTTTATATTCCATTGGTTTTTCTTTTCATCAGGCCTTTTCTCCATCCTTTATAATCTGTCCTTCATCTCCCTTTAACATCTCCTCCTCCCCCCATTTTTTATGGTTATGCCTTGGGATGTCCTTGTCAAGATTGAAAAGACGTCTTGCCGCCTCGATATACGTACTGCCATTTTCCGAGCTTGCCTCATGTTTTAAGGAGACAAGGGGCGCATGGAGCAACTTATTGATAATCGACGAAGTAAGTATTTCTATAGCCTGCCTTTCCGTTTCTGAAAGTCTCCCGAGCCTTGAGAGGCTTTTTTCCAGCTCAGACCTCCTGATCTCCTCTGCCTTGTTCTTTAGCGCCACTATTGTAGGAACTACCTCAAGGGATTTAAGCCATCTTGATGTTGTCTCCACTTCTTCTGATATTATCTCCTCTGCCTGCCCGGCCTCCCTCTCCCTCTCCTTTATATTGGCATCGACAACCATCTGAAGGTCATCAATATTATAAAGGTATACATTGTCTATATCGTTTACTTTGGGCTCTATATTTCTTGGTACGGAGATATCTATGAGGAATATCGGTCTGTTCTTTCTCTTATGTATGACCTCCCTCACGTCATCAAATTTGATAATATAGGTTGGAGCCCCTGTTGAGCAGATAATGATATCCGCCTCTACCATCCCCTTAGGGTATTCATCGAATCGTACAGGTCTTCCTTTAAATTCCGCAGCAAGTTCCACTGCCTTTTCAAAGTTTCTTGTGGTTATCATAACGTCCTTTACGCCGCTGCCGATCAGATGACGCGCGGCAAGCTCTGCCATCTCTCCGGCGCCGACAAGCATAATAACCTTTCCGTCAAGATTCCCGAATATCTTCCTGGCAAGCTCAACAGCAGCAAAGCTGACAGACACCGCAGATTCCGAGATCCTGGTCTCTGTCCTTACCCTCTTGGCGACGAATATGGCCTTCTTGAGGATCTTGTTCAGGACAATTCCGGTTGTCTTGTGGATCTGAGCTGATTCAAAGGCGTCCTTGAACTGGCCCAGTATCTGCGGTTCGCCTACAACAAGGGAGTCGAGGCTTGATGCTACCCTGAAGATGTGCCTTATTGCATCTTTAGAGCTGTAAAAATATAGATGGGGCACAAGTCCGCTATGATCCAAAGAAGGCTCCCTGGAGATAAGAAACTCATTGATCCTTTTAAATCCATCGCCAGTATTCTTTACTACGGCACAAATCTCTACCCTGTTGCATGTTGACAGGATTGCTGATTCATCTATCCCAGGATAGGATTTAAGGTTGTAGAGGGCCTCGCCTATCCTTTCAGCAGGGAAGGTAAGCCTTTCTCTCACCTCAACGGGTGCTGTCTTGTGGCTAAGACCCACAACAACTATGTTCATTCCCTCTCCGCCTAAACAAAGGTATGTAGACCTTTAATAATAAAGTTCATGACAACAAAGGTAAATATAACGCCCATAAAACCTATAATTGCAAGATAAGCTGCCCTCTTTGCCCTCCACCCGACCGTGAGTCTTCCGTGCAGTACAGTGAGGTAAAATAACCACGTGATAAAGGAAAAGACCTGCTTCGGATCCCAGCTCCAGTAGGAACCCCATGCATACTCAGCCCAAAAAGCCCCTGTAATTATCCCCAGTGTCAGCAGAGGAAAGCCTATGGAAATAGATTTCTGGTTCAGGTCGTCAAGGAGATCGAGGGACGGGAGCCGGAAGTAGAGTCTATTGAACTTTTTTGATTTTAGGATCCTCTCCTGTATAAGATAGAGGAATCCCGTAACAAATGCCATGGCGAATGCAACAATGCCAAGCAGCGAAAGGATAGTATGTATATAGAGCCATTTACTCTGCATTATCGGATCAAGGGATTTGATGTTATTCGGGAGGATCGCAGCAGAGACCAGGAATATGAAGGCCAGGGGGAGTATGAATGACCCGAGGATAAATATCCTGTACCTATATTCAAGCAGGAGGAATACCAGGATAAGCGCCCAGGAAAAGAAGGAGATCGCCTCATGCATATTTGTCAGGGGGATATGGCCTGCTTCTCCCCATCTTGTAACCAGGGTGATAGAATGAAAAATAAAACCCACACCCGTTACCCAGAGGGAATATCTTGAGAGATTTTCTTTCTTGCTGGCCAGGTAAGAAAGAAAAAGCAGGGTCCCTCCCAGATAGAATAGGAGGGTGATGTTGAAGAATAGACTATTCAATACAAAAAGGTTCCAATTATATTTAAGATTCTTAAGTATATCTTTGCATAGCCTTGCGTGTCAAGGCGATTTCCTGGAGTTTCCTGAGTTTTTATCCGAACTCAAGACATAGTTGAAAATCCTCGATGTTATTTGTCTTCCCTTTCAGGGTGGTCTTATCAGGATAAAGCAGGTTGAATATTCCATCAGCCGGCGCATAATTGCAAAAGCTCGGCGCCCCAAAGAACCTCTTAGACACTAAATATATCCTCTCCACAAGAAACCTGAGCTTTATGCTCTGCCCAAGGTAGACCGCCGCAAAGCCGGTCCCCGCAAGCACAAGCGCCGTGATGTTCCTTATGCCCTTGTAGCTCCTGACCCTGATATCCTCAAGGTTATAGCTCTGTTTTATGTAGCGATATGATTCATCGCACCGGAATCTGTCAATGACTTTGAGACACCCCTCGCTTGCATTTAGTGTATATTTT
>CAZYNY010000056.1:0-19971 GCA_964648095.1 uncultured Nitrospirota bacterium
TTCTACTCTAATTTATCATAGGGGAGGTGTCTCATCATTATTGACACAGAGGGTACGCGCCTTTGGGACGCAACTTTTATGCGAACAGGTTGTCGGACGCGGACTGAGGCGAATGAACTATGTAGCGAGTGCTGACGGGATGTTTGAGCCGGAGTATGCCGAGGTCTATGGGGTTCCGTTTTCTTTTATCCCCTGTTCAGGTTCTAATCCTCAGCCTAAGCCAGGCCCCATTCCTACACGCGTTCGGGCATTGGAAGAAAGGATCGCATGCGAGATAACCTTTCCCCGCTTGATCGGATATAGATATGACCTTCCATCAGAAAAGTTGGCTGCTAATTTTACGCAAGACTCTATGCTTGTGCTTTCCACTGCTGATATTCCTACGAAAGTTCAGCTCGATCCCATTGTCGGGGAATCCAGCGAGCACACCCTGGATGATCTCAAGCGCCGCCGTCCCCAGGAGGTGGCCTTCCTGCTGGCCAAGCTCGCGCTGGAAAAATACTTCCGCGACGATGACGGAAATGTGAAGCCCTGGCTCTTCCCGCAACTCCTGGCCGTCGCTAAACGCTGGCTCTCCGAGTGCGTTGTTTTCAAGGACAACACCTTCCCCCAACTCTTGCTCCTGATCGAGTTCGCCCATGATGCTGCCGACCGCATCTACAAGGCCATCGTTCAATCCAACGACGGCGAGAAGGCACTCAAACCTATCCTGCAACCTTACGATACGCTTGGCTCCACCCGCTACGTGGACTTTGATACCACCAGACCAGTTTATGCTACACAGGCTGACAAGTGCCATATTTCTCATGTAGTTGCTGATACCGATTCCTGGGAACAGAAGATGGCTCAAGCAATTGAAGATATGGAAGAGGTGATATGCTATGCAAAAAACCACAACCTTGGCTTTGCCATACCCTACACCTTGAATGGCGAAGAGCACAATTACACACCTGACTTCATTGTCCGCGTTCGAGTTCCTTCTCCACTTGCGGGAGAGGTGCAGGGTGAGGGGTTGCTCAACCTCATTATCGAGGTGACTGGCGAGAAGAAAAAAGATAAGGCCGCTAAAGTAGCAACAGCCCGCACCCTCTGGGTTCCCGCCGTGAATAATCATGGTGGTTTTGGAAGGTGGGCGTTTTTGGAGGTTAATGATCCGTGGGATGCGAAGAATACTATTCGCAAATTCCTGAAAACCTCATGAATTAGAAACTTGGGAAGGCAAAAAGAGAGATGAAGCAGATCCAACGACAATTTGGTGGTGATTGGACAGCCGATAAGCTTGAGCGCGTACGTAAATATCTTGTTGAATACGCCAAAATTATGAACAAGCAGTGCTTCCGTTTTGCGTATATAGATGCTTTTGCAGGCACAGGTTACCAGACGCTCAGAGAAGATGAAAATCAAAATGAATTAATGTTTCCTGAAATTCTCGAAGAAGAGTCACAAGGATTTTTAGAAGGCTCTGCACGTATTGCCCTTCAAGTAGAACCAAGATTTACTAAATACTTTTTCATTGAGAAAAAGGAAACTAGATTCGCCGAACTACAGAGGCTCAAAGTAGATTTTCCATTAGTTCAGAACGATATTATTTTAGTGAACTCCGATGCCAATGCTTATATCAAAGACCTATGCCAAAACTATATATGGAATAAAAATAGAGCTGTACTTTTTCTTGATCCTTTTGGGATGCAGGTTGAATGGGACACAATTATAGCAATCGCTGAAACTAGGGCTATTGACCTATGGATACTTTTTCCGCTTGGTGTGGCTGTTAACAGACTACTAAAAAAAGATGGTAATATAAACGAGTCGATACGGAAAAGACTTGATACAATTTTTGGTGCATCAGATTGGTATAATGCTTTTTACCAAACGAGGACTACCGCTAACCTTTTTGGCGAACAATCCTATATAGAAAAAGTTGGCAATTTCGACTCCATTGGGCAATATTTTGTTGATCGTTTAAAAACAGTTTTTGCCGGTGTTGCGAATAATCCGCTACCGCTTTTGAATACTCGGAATATCCCATTATATCTACTTTGTTTTGCTTCGGGAAATCAAAGGGGCGCAGAAATTGCGGTCAGAATAGCAGAGCATATTCTAGGGAGGTGATCGAATGGCTATATCGACTATAGAGTGGACTGAATCCACATGGAACCCAGTTACAGGCTGCACCAAGATCAGTCCTGGATGCTCCAATTGTTATGCCGAGAGGATGGCGCTTCGTTTGCAGGCAATGGACCAACCTAATTATATCAATGGGTTTAATCTTACAATGCATGAGCATTCCCTGAAATTGCCGCTAAGCTGGAAGAGGCCGCAAACTATCTTTGTTAATTCAATGAGCGATCTTTTTCACAAAGATGTTTCTATAGAATTTATCCAAAAGGTTTTTGATGTGATGGGGCGGGCGCACTGGCATCGCTTTCAGATCCTGACAAAAAGAGCGGATCGACTCCTTGATCTTAGCCCTGGACTTCTATGGAAATCCAACATTTGGATGGGCGTAACAATTGAGAATAGCGATTATACGTTTCGTATTGATCATCTCCGTGAAACAGGGGCGTTTATTAAATTTCTTTCCCTCGAACCCCTCCTTGGACCTCTGCCCGATCTAAATCTAAAAGGGATAGATTGGGTTATTGTTGGTGGAGAATCAGGTCCAGGGGCCAGGCCGATGGATAGGGCATGGGTAGTAGATATCCGAAATCAATGTCATAAGGCAAAGGTGCCATTCTTTTTTAAACAATGGGGTGGTATAAATAAGAAAAAAGCGGGCAGGATGCTCGAAGGCCGCATATGGGATGAGATGCCTTTTGTTATGACAACACGAAAAGAGGAATATCAAAAAGGAGGCACACATGAAGTTGATAGGTTTCCACATCCAAATGTATCGGTCCGTTCTTGACTCCGGCTGGATTGAGGTTAATCCTCTGACTGTTTTGGTTGGTAAAAATGAGTCTGGAAAAACATCATTACTGAAGGCGCTCCACAAATTCAATCCGTATAAACCCGAACAATATTTGATGGCACAAGAGTGGCCTCGTGGTCATCGCAAAGAGAGATCGGACTCACAAGTTGTGTGTGCGACTCGTTTTGAGTTGACAAATGATGAAATTCAAGTGCTGAGCACTCTAACAGATCAAAAGATAACAAAAAATACGATTGAGGTAACTCGTGATTACGAAGGTCGCTTAGAAAGTATTTTCCCAGATGGGTTATTTCCCGATAAATTACACCCGAATGATATTGATACGATATGCGGCACTCTTCCACAAGTTCAAGAACCCGTTAGCGATGTGTTTCGTGCCCAAGTAATGGAATGCCAAGAAGAAGCGAAAAGATTGGCACATGAGGGTCGTTTCGCCGAACTGTTAAATCTTGGTGGTTTGCACGATGCTAAATTGAAGGCTACATTTTCCCCTGCTGAGATGCAGCCGCATCATCAAAACGAAAACAATTATATAAGCCAATATTTATCCAAGTTGCAAGAAATATCAAACAATCTTTCCTCAGCGCCGTCTATACAGAAAAAAGCACATGAATACGTTGTAAAGAATTTACCTACCTTTGTTTATATGGCTGATTACCGTGCTTTTACTGGGTCCGCATTATTGGATCAGGTAAAACAGCGTAAAGATCAAAACAAACTTACTGAAGAAGATAAAACCTTACTAACAATTATGGAATTGTCAGGATTAAATTTGGAAGATGAATGTAAAAAGGTAACATTGGCAGACCGAGAACAGAGACAATATGATTTGGATGATGCAGCCAAAACACTCACAAAGGAAATTTCAGATCGATGGAGGCAAAAGAAATATGAAGTTGAATTTCGTGCTGATGGTAATCATTTCTTTACCATGGTCCAAGATGATCCTAATGTTGGGCTTATAAGACTGGAAGAGCGCTCAAAGGGTTTCCAGTGGTTCTTTTCCTTTGATCTAATGTTGATGTATGAAAGTAAAGGCACATTCAAAAATTGCGTTATTCTTCTTGATGAACCCGGCTTACATTTGCACCCAGATGCACAACGTGATTTATTGGTGCGTATGGAAAATTATGCAAAGGGCAACACACTGATTTACACAACGCATTTGCCTTTCATGATTGATTTACGTAAACCGGAACGGATTCGTGTGCTCAGTGAAACAAATGTGGGCACAAAAGTAACAGATGATTTAATGCAGACCCAGCCCGAGGCTAAATTTACACTTCAAGCAGCATTGGGTATGAGCGGTAGCACGAGCTACTTAATGGCTCAGCGAAACACTGTAGTTGAAGGAGTAAATGATTTTTGGATTGTTACCGAATTATCTAATTTGTTCATTCGTTCCGGACTTGATGGCCTGCCAGATGATATTTTCATTACAGCAGCTGGTGGGGCTTCGGAAGCGGCTTATATTGCAACTCTGATGATTGGTCAGAAATTAGATGTCGTTGTTCTTCTTGATTCTGATAGGGCTGGTGATGAAGCCAAAGATAGTTTAGTGAAAAAATGGTTAACGCGATATCAATCTTCACAGGCACAGGTTTTAAGTCTTGGATCAGCAGCAGGTGAACGAGATCAGGAGTTTTCTATAGAAGATCTTTTCACCGATGCATTCTATCTCGAAAATGTGAAAAAAATATACAAGAAAGAGTTGGCAGCAGCCGATGTGCAAGATATTGAACTTAAGGGTAAAGATCAAATATGCAAACGTGTAGAAAGGTTCTTTGAATCTCACGGGATTAAATTTAACAAGGGTTCAGTAGCAAAGGAAATACGTACAGTCTTAAGCAGAATGAAAAGCTTAGAGGAGTTGCCAAAAGAGACGCAGGAAAGAGGTAAAAAACTTATCAAGACTGTTACAGACTCGTTCCCAAAAGGTGAAAATTAATATGCCACGTAAAAAGAGTAATAGTAACCCCATCTCTATCGAATCAGTCAAACACAAAGACAGGCGGGCCAATATCCCTACCGAAGAGCTGCGCGACTTTGTGGCCGAGGACGAGAAAAGGCCAAAGGCCATTCTTTATCCCCGTGACACCTCCCTTGATCCGCAGCTTGTCTGGAAGGGGAAGGATGAGCAGGATAGCAAAGACCTCTCTGTCCCAGTAGTACCTATCTACATACAGGAAAAGATTGCCCCACAGGCAATTATAGAAAATCTGCTAATGCAACAGAAGAAGCAAAGCCTTGAACCACAAACAAATCTTTTCTCTGATTTTAACGGTATCGAGTTCGAAAGGCTCATCGAATTCTATCAGCATGAGCAAAAATGGTCTAACCGGATGATCCTTGGCGACTCGCTCCTGGTAATGACCTCCTTAGCCGAGAAGGAAGGACTAAAGGGGAAGGTACAGATGATTTACATAGATCCTCCCTACGGGATCAAGTTCGGTTCCAACTGGCAGGTGAGCACCCGCAAACGCGATGTAAAGGACGGTAAGGCCGAGGATGCAACCCGCCAGCCAGAACAGGTACGCGCCTTCCGCGACACCTGGAAACTCGGTATCCATTCCTACCTCGCCTACCTCCGCGACCGGCTTACCGCCGCCCGCGAATTGCTCACCGAAAGCGGCAGCGTCTTTGTCCAAATTGGTGATGAAAATGTCCATCTTGTCCGCTGCGTGATGGATGAGGTGTTTGGGAGTGAGAATTTCATTTCAGTAATCGTCTTTCAGAAAACAGGAGGGCAGAGTTCTAAATTGCTGGCTTCATCATCAGATTTTATTTTATGGTATGCAAAAAAGAGGGAAGTTATAAAGTATCGCCAGTTGTTCCAAATCAAGACTGCCGGCGAGGGAGTAGGTGAGCAGTATCGTTTCGTAGAACTAGCCAATGGCGAGAAACGCAGAATGACGGCTGAGGAACTTGAAGATGTTTCACTATTACCGTCCGGTAGCCGTGTTTTTAGACCAACAAGTATAGAGGCCGATACTCCAAGCGACAGCACCACCTTCGAATTTGAGAGTGGTGATATGATTTTTGAAGCTAGGAGTTGGAAAACAAATTCGGATGGTATGAGAAAGCTTACGGCAGCAGGAAGAATCATGGCTGTTGGCAAACGGCCGAATTACATTCGCTACTTAGACGATTTTCCCGTCTCGCCTTTCACCGATGTGTGGGGAGACACCATGGGGGCAAGGGATTTGGTTTATGTAGTGCAAACGAATACAAAGATAGTAGAACGTTGCCTTCTCATGACCACTGATCCTGGCGACCTTGTCCTTGATCCCACCTGCGGCAGTGGCTCCACCGCCTTCGTCGCCGAGCAGTGGGGCAGGCGATGGATAACGATCGACACAAGTAGGGTTGCGCTGGCACTCGCACGGACGCGTATCATGTCGGCGAAGTATCCCTACTACCTGCTGGCGGATTCGCCCGAGGGCGTTCAGAAGGAAGCCGAGATCAAAGGCAAAGTTCCGCCGGGCTTCAAGACGGAAGAGGACATCAGGAAGGGCTTCGTCTATAAGCGTGTGCCGCATGTCACGCTCAAGTCCATAGCCAACAACCCGGATATCAAAGAGGGCATGTCGCGTGAACAGATTGACGCAGCAATCGCCAGACATGCCGATACCGAAATCCTCTACGATCAGCCTTATGAGGACAACAAGCGCATCCGCGTAACCGGTCCCTTTACTGTGGAAAGCCTTTCGCCTCACCGCGTATTGGCTACAGACGAGGAGCGCCCGGCCTCTGAGCGGGAAGCAGCGAAGGCCCCCGGACCGGGACAGTTCGAGACGATGATCCTGGATAATCTCAAGAAGGCAGGAGTACAGAACACGATAAAGGACGAACGTCTTAAGTTCGACCGCCTGGAACCTTATGCCGGTGAGTGGTTACATGCTGTGGGAGAATACACCGGCAAGGTAGGCACTGTGCGACGGGTTGCCATCTCCATCGGTCCTGAGCATGGCACGGTCGGGCCTGAGCAGATAAAAGAAGCAGCGAAGGAAGCGCTCAAAGGGATCGGCTTTGATCTTCTGGTGATCTGCGGGCTTGCCTTTGACGCACATTCCAGAGGGACTGCCATGGAGTTCAGCCCTGAGAGACAGAAGAAGTCGGATGGGTTTGCGGTTGCAGAAGAAAGCCGTCAATATGGAAAACTTCCCATGCTCCTTGCCAGGATAAATCCTGACCTAACTATGGGCGATGAACTCTTAAAAAAGACAGGGGCAGGGAACCTCTTCATGGTCTTTGGTGAACCAGACATAGATATCCAAAAGCATAAAGATGGTAAGATAATAGTTGAAATAAAAGGATTAGATGTTTATGACCCGACTACCGGCGAAATCCGCAGCCATTCAACTGACGACATCGCCTGCTGGTTTATCGACACTGATTACAACGAAGAATCATTCTTTGTCCGCCACGCCTATTTCTGCGGTGTTGACGAGCCTTACGAAAAGCTCAAGCGCGCCCTTCGGGCAGAGATTAATGAAACTGCATGGAGTGCATTGTATAGCACCAAAAGCCTTCCTTTTGACCCGCCTGCCAATAGAAAGATTGCAGTAAAGGTTATCAACCATTATGGCGATGAGGTGATGAGGGTCTTTGATCTATCATCTGTTTTAGGTTCCTCAGGAGATTCTTAAATTCTTCATGCCTGAACGTACCATTCGCCAGGAAATAATGGCCGTAATTGTAGGTAGCCCGATGACCGCAAAGGATATTTCGCAGATTATCAGGATCTCCGAGAAAGAAGTCCATCCTCACCTTGAACATATTGCATTGAGCCTGAGAAATGACAAAGAAAAGAAATTGTTGATTGAGCCTTCGCGCTGCCATCAGTGCGGATTTGTTTTTAAGGAAAGGAGGCGACTTACCTCGCCCAGCCGCTGCCCCAGATGCCGGCATGAGGAAATCTCCCCGCAGGTATTTTCTATCGCAAAAGTAAACCGTTCTTTAGAGTAACACCTTTTGCCTTGCCTCTCCTCTTCTGATATAATTTTATATTTGTAAAATAACTATGCTGGCAATCTCTCATCTCTATAAGTCCTTTGGGGGCAGGGTGCTTTTTAATGACACCTCCCTGACTGTCAATCTCAAAGACCGGATGGCCCTTGTCGGTCCTAATGGCGCAGGAAAGACCACCTTCTTTGAGATGATTGCCGGCCAGGCGCCAGGGGCAAAGACGCCTTCGGTTGCACAGGAATCTAAACCATAACTATTTCTCACCTGCCTGTGGAAACCGTTTCAGACCAACATGTCCTGCCAATAAATGAAGTTTTTCATGGATTGACTCACTGCCAAACTTATGGATATCATTCAGAGCGAATGCATAATCGGTCAATGCCATCATCCATTCCCTCAGGCTCTCGAGTGTCAAAGGTTTTTTCTGCGCTTGGTCAATCTGCCAGGAGGCCTCTTCAAGCCTGGCAGCCGCCTCTTCTAAATGTTTAGGGAGTACCATAATCCCTCCTCAAAATTTACAGAAATTATTCATCTGCTTTTTATGAACAATAGCATATTCTGGCCAGCCTTTTCTATCAGGGGATTAATGAATCTGCTTAGTATGAAGAATCTAGTGGGATTTGCCTTTGGGGGTTTACAATGCATAGATTATTTTATAATATGTTTTTATGCCCTATATATTAATTCTTGCGGCAGCCATTTTATTTACTCCAGACAATGCCTTTGCCTGGGGACCTGCTACGCACCTGGAGATAGGCATGGATGTGTTGAAAGGCTTAATTCTTGTGACCCCAGTGGTTAGAAGAATAATAGAGAGATTTCCCTACGACTATCTCTATGGCAATATAAGCGCTGATATAGTTGTTGCAAAGAATCTGGCTGAAGAGATCCAGCACTGCCATAACTGGAGGATAGGTTTTAATCTCTTGGAAAGGGCGGAATCTGACTCCCAGAAGGCCTTTGCCTATGGCTATTTGAGCCACCTTGCTTCAGACACAGTTGCACATAATCTGTTTGTGCCGGAGAAGCTGATGATGTGTTTCACCAACCGTATGTTCCGCCACGTATACTGGGAGCTCCGTTTTGATGCAATGGTGAATAGACTTATTTGGCAGTTGCCGAAGAGGATAGAAAAGGGTGTTCACAGAGAGAACGACAGGCTCTTTAATGCGGTGGTTCCAGGGACTCTGCTCCCCTTCAGGGCAAACAAGACTATATTTTCAAGTATCCTCATTTTGAGTAGGATGGAGAGATGGCAAAGGATGATTGACATGCTCTCAAGGAATTCGAGGTGGGAGCTCGAAAGTTGTGAAAGGGAGGCTTATTACAGGCTTTCCTTTGAAGCTGTAATGGGGCTCCTAAATAAGGGGCACTTGGCACCATGCCTGAAGAAAGATCCAAGAGGGAAGGCAAACATAGAGACTGCAAAATATCTAAGGAGGAGACTGAGGGTTAGTAATAGCAAGGGAGGGTATTAGGTACCTCATCATTTGCATGAGGAGCTTAGGACAATTGTAAATTATTTTCTTTGGACCTATCTTGATTTGTCTATTTTCTTATTTTAAACAAGGAAGTATTTTAAATTTACTTAAATGCCTGAACGTACCATCCGCCAGGAGATAATGGCCCTTATTGTAGGTAGCCCGATGACTGCAAAGGATCTTTCGCAGATTATCAGGATCTCCGAGAAAGAAGTCCATCCTCACCTTGAACATATTGCAAAGAGCCTAAGAAATGACAAAGAAAATAAATTGGTGATTGAGCCCTCGCGTTGCCGCCAGTGTGGGTTTATTTTTAAGGAAAGGAGGCGCCTTACCACGCCCAGCCGCTGCCCCAGATGCAGGCATGAGGGGATCTCCCCGCCAGTCTTCTCCATTGACATGGTAAATCGTTCTTCATAGTAGCGCCTTTTATCTTGCTCTTCATATCTGATATAGTTTATTATTTTTTTGGTGGGTAAACATGCTGACTATCTCTAATATCTATAAATCCTTTGGAGGAAGGGTCATCTTTAACAGTACCTCCCTGACTGTCAATCTTAAAGACAGGATGGCGCTTGTCGGCCCAAATGGCGCCGGAAAGACAACCCTCTTTGAGATGATTGCCGGCAATATGGCCCCGGATAAAGGGGAGATCCAGATTAATAAAAAAGCCATAGTAGGCTATCTCCCTCAGGAGGTCCTTGAACTCCAGGGAAAGACGATTTTACAGGAGATCCTCTCCTCTGCCTCCGATGTGAACAGACTTGAGCATCACCTTAAGACCCTGGAAGAGGAGATCGCTGAATGTAGCGATCCAATAGAATCAGACAGGCTTCTCGTTGAATATGGGAAGCTGCAGGGACAATACGAAAGTCTTGGTGGTTACTCGATCGAGGCCGAGGCCAAAAAGATTCTGCTGGGTCTAGGTTTCAAAATTAGCGATTTTGAAAAATCGGCCGGATCCTTGAGTGGCGGTTGGTTAATGCGGCTGTCCCTCGGAAAACTCCTCCTTGCCGGGCCGGAACTACTTCTGCTTGATGAGCCTACAAACCACCTCGATCTTGAGTCCCTCCTTTGGCTTGAAGGGTTTCTTCGGGCCTATGACGGGACGATCCTCCTTATCTCCCACGACCGGAGTTTCATGAATCGCCTGGTTAACCGGGTGGTGGAGATAGATCAGGGCAGGTTTGTTGCCTATACCGGTAACTACGATGCCTACATCGCCTCCAAGGCCCAGGCCCAGGAGATCCTGGAGGCATCTGCCGCCAATCAGCAGAAGAAGATCGTGGCTACGGAGGCCTTCATTGAGAAGTTTCGCTATAAGGCAACAAAGGCGAAACAAGTTCAAAGCCGGATCAAGATGCTTGATAAGATAGAGCGGATCGAGCTTCCTAATGAGAGGAAAAAGGTCCGCTTTTCCTTTCCGCAGCCGGCACGGGGCGGTCTTGAGGTGATCAGGCTCCTTGATATTTATAAGGCTTACGGGAAACAGCCGGTCTATCAGGGGATCAACCTGGTTATTGAGCGCGGGGATAAGGTGGCACTGGTGGGTCCAAATGGCGCAGGCAAGTCGACCCTTCTAAAGATCCTGGCGGGGGCCCTCTCTGTTGATTCCGGCAAGAGGGTATTGGGTCATCAGGTAGAGCTTGCCTATTATGCCCAACACCAGCTTGAGTCACTTCATCCCCATTGGACGATCCTTGAAGAGATCACATCATCGGCTGCCACACGATCGATCTCCTTTTTAAGGGGCATACTTGGCGCCTTCCTTTTCACGGGCGACGATGTCTTTAAGAAGGTCTCTGTCCTCTCCGGAGGTGAGAAGAGCCGGCTTGCCCTGGCAAAGCTTTTGATCCGGCCAGCAAATCTCCTCCTGCTTGATGAACCGACCAATCATCTTGATATCTCCTCAAGGGATGTTCTTGAACAAGCCCTCTCCACGTTTTCAGGCACCCTTTGCTTTATCACCCATGACCGGCATTTTATCCGCTCCGTTGCTAATAAGATCATCGAGGTGAAGGATGGATCTATTACAGTCTATTTAGGCGGATATGACGACTATCTTTATAAAAAGGAACTTGCATCCATGGATGGAATTACGGCAGGAGGCATTACAGGTGAAGACAGGAACGTATCTCCCCTGGTCGGCCCGGCAGTAACCGGACATTCTGCCCTATCACCTTCAAAGCGGAAGAGTAAGGAACAGAAACGGC
This sequence comes from uncultured Nitrospirota bacterium, assembly GCA_964648095.1. Lineage (GTDB taxonomy): Bacteria > Nitrospirota > Nitrospiria > JACRHA01 > JACRHA01 > JACRHA01. Next base: position 11,595 of record CAZYNY010000056.1, read on the forward strand.
TTGAGGCCCAACAGCGAAACCGCTATACCCAGCAGGTAGGACCAATCAGGAAGATGATCCAGACGCTGGAGGAAGAGATTGAAGAGGCAACAAGGTCTTATAATAGCCTTAATCAGTTATTATGCGATCCTTCGCTCTATCAGGACAATGCCAGGTTTTTTGAGACTATGGAGCAGCACAAAAGACTCAGAGAGGAGATAGATGTCAGGACTGCTAAATGGGAGAAGCGATCAGCGGAACTGGAGGCTATAGAGAAATCGTTTAAAGATAACTGATACCAATTTGCCTTCATTCGGCTACCTGCGTTGGCTTCGTCGTCGGCTCCTCAACGTACAAACCGTACGCCTGCGTCGCCTCCTCCTCGCCGCCTTGGTATCCTGTTGAATGCGAATTGGTATAAAAAGGGGGTTATCAGATGCAAAAACCGGATCAACCTGATTGGAATGAAATGGCCAAAACCTTCGATGCCTGGCTGCCCTATATCCAGCCGTTAGCAGAGAGGCTGATTTCCCGTCTCGATCTTAGGACGGGAATGAAGGTCCTGGATGTAGCCTGCGGAACAGGTGAGCCGGGGCTATCGATTGCCAGGATATGGAAGGGAGACGTTGATCTGACGGGGATTGATACTGCCGGGGCGATGGTGGATGTCTGCAACAAGAAGGTCAAAGAGGAAGGGCTCAAAGGGACCAACTATCTGGTTATGGGGGCAGAGGAGATCGGTTTTCCCGATAAATACTTTGACAGGGTAATATGCCGTTTTGGTGTGATGCTCTTTGATGATCCGGTGAAGGGGCTTTGCGAGATGGTACGGGTTCTGAAGGATGGAGGCCTGATGACCTTCTCTGTATGGAGTTCCCTGGATAAGATTGAGGCAGCGGCTATACCATTTAAGCTCCTGGCCAGGCAGTTTCCTGAGGATGATCAGCCGCCTGAGCCCAGGATGGCCTCCCTGGGTGAACCCGGCATACTGGAAAATCTGCTCCGGGATGCCGGGGTCCGATCATACCATATCGAGCCGATTATCCTCACATATATATTTAGCAACCCTGAGGAGTTCTGGCAACTGGTTATTAAATCAGGTTTTTCAAAAGAGAATTACGAAAGGCTCTCCCAGGAGAAGATTGAGGCATGGCACCGTGCGCTCATCTCGGACCTTCGCAAGCATGAGGAGGACGACAAGGTTCATCTCACCAATGAAGCGCTTATGGTGGTTGTAGAAAAGGACAGGATCTGATATATAGTTGCCCTATACAGAGCGTCATAAAGGGGTGAAAAAAGCAATGTCTGGAAGGTGTCTGATATCTGTGTCATTATTGATCATGATTGCCCTTTGTCTGGTCCCGTCTTACTCCTTTGCCGAGCCGCAGAATGGGGTCTGGTGGAAGAAGGCGCCGATCTCGTTTAAGGTGGGATATATTGCAGGCTATTTTTCCGGCAGGGATGAGGAATCGCGCAAGTGGGCCCCTATTGCAGAAGACATGGCAGAACAGATGAAAGGGGAAGAGAAAGACCGCTACGAAGAGATGATCAGACCGATGAAAAAGGAGGAGGAATACCTCTCAAATATAAGTTTTGGGGCCTTTACCGAGAAGGTAGACAGCTTCTATTCTGATAATGATAACCTTCAAATCCCGGTGCTCCAGGCCTTCTCGATGGTCAGGAGGGAGATGGGCGGAGAGGATAAGACCCTGCTCGACTGCGAGAGGGTATATATAAGAATTGCCCACAGCAGGGGCATTGCCCAGGAGGACAGGCTGCGGGACCTGGAGGAGAAGCTCCAGGAGTGTGCAAGCCTTGGCCAGAAGGTGCATCCGGGGGCGGATGAAGCGGAGGAGGATACAGTATCCGGGCAATGATTACCTCTCTTTTGAAAAAACTTAAGTTATTTTCTGACCTTCCTGAAGGGGATATTAAAAGGCTTGCCTCTTTAGCAAAACACAGGCGCTACCCGGGCGGTGCAGTCATAATAGAAAGGGGTGACCCTACAAGATCCCTTTATATTATCGCCGATGGGAGGGTAAAGATAAGGCGCATATGGGAAAATGGAAGGGAGGTGATCTTCTCCATATTAAAGAAAGGGGATATATTTGGTGAGATGGCCTTTCTCGAGGAGATCCCAAGGTCTGCTGATGTGGTAACCATCACACCATCTAACCTCATTGAAATCGAGAAGAGGGATTTAGAGGCCATCATGGAGGCCAACAAAATCTTGATGAGTAACCTCATAAAGACCCTTGTAAGGAGGCTTGTGGCAGCTGATAATATAATAGAAAGGCTCGCCTTAGAGAATGTTTACGAAAGGCTTACCCATTTCTTGTCAGAGCAGGCAGAAAAGGGGCCTTCAGGGAGGTTGGTAATAGAGGGAGGGATAACCCATACGCAACTTGCAGCCATCATCGGCGCCTCCCGCGAGATGGTCTCAAAGATCATGAAGGTACTTACAGATGGTGGATTCATAAGTAGGGAGGGAAAGGATCTGGTAATAAATAAGAAGCTGCCCACCTCCTGGTAATTTTTCACACAAATTTTTCTTGAAATAGTTTTTTTCTTCTGGTATATGTCTATGTGTCTCCAATATAGACATTGTTATCTTGAGGGGCCTATGTCTTTATATCTTCGGACATGTAAGGCGTTTATCATCCTTCTTATCCTCTCGGCTATCCCCCTGGCTTGCGCCCATGCCCCTTCAAACCCTGCAAGCACAGAACCAGACTTAGCCCAACTTCCGCAGAATCGAGGTTAGAGTGATATAAAATGTTTATTTTTCAATGGTCAGATACTAAAAGTTCCCACTACATTCCTTTATCGGAAAACGGTTAGGCAAGTTGAGTCTTAACCTCTGAAGCAAAATGGCCTGGTGCGTTGCGGGGAGCGAGGGGGACACTTCCCGCATTAAAACAGAAAGCAGAGCAAAAGCAAGACAGTAGTGGATATCTGTGAGGGGGCTGGGGAGTGCCCCGCGAAAGCTACTGGAGGAGATGCGAGAGATCCGATCGATGGATGTCCTACTACCGACGCTGGAGAAAAACCTCCGATTGCGGGTGGTCAGCACCGCTCCCAAGGCGTTAAAAATCCTGCTTCAACGGCTGAAGCTTCCACTGCCGAACAAGCCGAAAATGGTTCAGGATGTAGTGCAGACTTCGACCCTCTGAGAGAATGAATTCATTGATTTCCCTACATTTTTATTTTTGAACTGCGGAAGATGGGCTAATCCCTGTTTTCTGGCGGAGAGAGAGGGATTTGAACCCCCGGTACGGTTATCCATACAGTTGATTTCGAGTCAACCGCCTTCGTCCACTCGGCCATCTCTCCTGGGATGCTTCGCATCACTTGTAACCTATAACTTATAACTCCTAACCATTAATAGTTACCAGTGAAAATTGCCTTGCCGTTTTCCTTCTCCCTTAATCCCTTAAAGAAGTCCTGCAATAGTTACTGCTCTGCCAGGAGACTCCCTATAACTTCTACCCTATGATTTAGACACTCCTCCTCAGGAATATTTATTATGCTGCCGCATCAGTTCTATATTCTCTTTTGGCCTTTCAATCAGATGGTCCGGGGCCTCCACTACCCTGGCAATAAGGAGATCTCTCACATATTCCACATACTCCTTTAAACGCGATATTCTCCTCCCTGTTTAATAACTCTGCCAGGAAAGAGCTTCCTCTTCACGGCAATTATATTCTTGTCGTATGCCATCTGCGGATCCCTGGCAAGGAGTATGATCCATCCAGCATTTAATGCCATCATAAGATCACTGTGGTCGCACCGTATATTAAGTGGTGCGGAGAACGCACGGCATACAAGGTTCAGCCATCAAATCCGATAGTAATGTCCGAATTGGTCATATTCAATAAAACACCCTTTTCAAGGTACGAGCGAAGGTTGGACCTCCTCTCTCCTAGTGTTATCCCAAACCGTTCATGTCTGAAATGGTGGATGTCGGGAAATAGTGAAAAGAGCCATCCCTTAAACACGATATTACCATCATCTTTAATCACTATATGGACTGCCGGGTTTTGAGTTCATTGGTTTCCGATGTAAAAACAGTCCCCTCTTTTCTCTCGTCTATTTTTAAATCTGGAAGGAATTCAACGATTGCAGCTAAGATCTGTCCCCAGGAGACCGGATTGACCTGCGTCACACAGGATTACCTGTTTACCGCTGGTTCCTTACGGAACTGGCGGGGTTAACAGAGGATACCGATAAAACTTCAGCACGATGTGCGTTGAGGCTGTAGAAACAGCCAAAACAATACCTGAGTATTTACAGGCAAACCTTTGAAGTTTTTTATTACAGTGATCTTTGGAATATCTTCTTTCCAACTAAACCGCTATCTCCAGGGCAATCTTGTCGTATCCCACAGTCGGCATAGTTTCTCTCCGTCCTTCCTTATTTCTCTTCATGTCAATCAGGTCAAGTCCCTCTAGTATCCCAATATCTATTACAATACTTTTCATATCCCTGCTGCTCATTCTTGCAAGCTCCTGAAGGCTTTTGGGATGCATCTCTTTAATTAAGTGCAATAGCTCAAGCCTTTTTGGTGTAAGGGCTTTTCTAAATCCCTCTATACTCTCGAAGTAGACCCCCTTCTCAGGCTTTACTCTTTCACCCTTTTCTATAGCATCGGCAGCATTTGCAAAATCTTCTAAAACCTCTTTTGCGCTCTTTATTCCTATCCTTACCTTTTTTACCTTCATAACTTATCTCCCTTTTTGCATCTTTCTACATCCTGGAAAAAGTCATCTATAAGTTGCCATACAGTGGTAAATCTATGGCTCTCCACTTTTTCCCCATAATGTTTATGATCTCCCTTTTCTTCTCCATTGTCATAGCCTATAACACGTCTGCCGCTCACAACATAGGCAAGAGAATATTTATAGCCATGAGGTTTATCAATTGAAGGGTTAACCTCCCATAGCTTAACTTCGATGATATTTCCTTCATCATCTTTAACCTTGCTATGTCTTATAAGTTTACCCTTCAATAGTGGCATAGTATACCACTTATCATTTGTTGTCAAGGCAATGCGTCAACTTGCCGCCCCAATTTTTAACAGGTTCGCTCCTGGCCTTACGCGCAAGGTGTACGTGGAGCAACCTTAGAAACAGATATGCCCGCAAAAACAGGCATAAGATGCCGAAGGCATTCGGAGGCAATCCTACGGAAGATTCACCTATCTGAATTATGCGACTTGTACGGCTTAAGCGAAGGTCAGGAGCTACCAGCAAGCAGGTTTCTATACCCCACCCAGCCTCCCCTTACAAAGAGGAGGCTGGGCCAAATTCATCCATGTTTTAGGTATAGCTCCAAAAGATGTCATTGGTTTTGTCTGTCCGGTAAGTAAGCGTGATATTTTCCAGGAAACATTGGATCGTCCTTACAAGGAGAAGAATACATATACATTTTAAGGCCATCAATTTACTCTCATGGACACAATAGGCCGCTCCTCTGATTTTAAGATAAAGCTTTACGCATATTAATGAATGAAATGATAAATTAGGGGTTAGCTTATGTTTCAGATACGAAGGCAAATTTTCTAAAAAGGGAAATCTAGGACGATTGCAGGCCGAATTGAGATCACAAAATTAATAAATACTAAATACTAATTAGTAACTGACTCCTTTACATGTTCTTTTCGTAAAAGAGTTTGACACCCTAAAGAGGCTCTTATATAATCCACCCATTCGGGGATAATCTAAAAAATAAATGTTATCACAACTGGGGAAAAACTATGTATGCAAAAATTGAAGCTTATGATCTGGTTACTAACCTTAAGAATAAATACTATAAGGGAAAGTCTATGTGGGTTAATGATGCTGATTTCAAAATCTCGCTATGTGAGCATTCACCCAGCCACCTTAACGCACCGCCTTGGTATATGGAAATCAAAGCAAATGTTGAAGAAGATAAAAGCTCTGGTGGTGCTATCATACGGGATCTTGTACTTCAACTCACACGTGCTGACTTGGCGAAGCTTCTTGACTTTGCCAATGAACATGGGCTTCTTCAAGTAAGTCCAAAATAAGCTATAAGTTAGGATAAAGGCAGCAATATAAATATAGGCATGTGGTATATGGGATATTGGAAGGACGCTTTATATATAAAACACAAAATAACCTGCCCCTAGAATGAAGAGAAATCCGATCATATGGTTCCATCTAAGCCCTTCTCCCAGGTAGAGTCCTGAAAAAACTGCAAATACAATCAATGTGATTATCTCCTGGATAATCTTTAACTGGGGAGCCGAGAACTGATAATGGCCGACTCTGTTGGCAGGAACCTGAAGGCAATATTCAAAAAAGGCGATGAGCCAGCTTATGATAATCACCTTAAATAAAGGTGTTTCTTTGAATTTCAGGTGCCCATACCAGGCGAATGTCATAAAGATATTTGATGCTATCAAAAGTATCACTGTTGTCATAAATCTCCTCCGATACTAATATTATTACATTCCATTTATAGATTAAAAGAAGGGGTTGTGCCTTTTTTCGTCCCCAACGGATGTTATAGGGCCATGGCCAGGTGCGAGGAGACATCCATCATCCAGGCTGAGGATCCTTTCCCTGAGAGATCTTAGCAGGGTAAGATATAGTGAGGCTGGCGTTGACCTTCCGACAGAGCCAGCAAAGATGGTGTCTCCCACAAAACATATATCCCCGGCAAGATAGGAGATGCTTCCATTTGTATGACCCGGAGCGAATATGGAGTGGATCAGAATTGAGCCTAAAGAAAAAGTCTCGGCGCCCTTGAGGCCCTTCCATCTTCCCCTTGATCCAGCCTTGAGTTCCTCCTCGCCTATATAAATATCTGCATCTATCTCATCTTCAAAACTGGTCAGATCGCCTATATGGTCATGGTGGGCATGTGTCAGGAATATATATCTTAACTTTAGCGACCTCTCTTTGATTGCTTCCAGCATCCTTCCTGTGTCATTTGCCGTATCAATCATTGCAGCATCCTTTGATATCTTATCAAAGATGATATAGCCATTTACCTTGTAGCCGCCAACATCTCCGGTGACGACTATTACACTATCAAAAAAAGATTTTGGCGGCTTACTTGGAGACCATCTGCCAAGGGCTATATCCAACAGCTTTACCTCATCAAGGCCTAACATGCGCCCAAGCCTAGCAACCTCATCCTCCTTAGGTTGCCCCAGGCATCCTTCAAGCTGCTCAAGCCTTTGTAGCGCTATCCCTGCAGCCTCTGCAATCTCCTCTTTGGACCTTCCAAGGCCCGCCCTCGCCTTCTGGATTATGTCACCAAATTCATCTTCAAGGATCATAGTAGTGCTGTATGGCCTCCGGATAAAAGCATAACACAATTATACAATTTCGTCAGGCACTCTTTTCATGTTGTGAGGCATACAAGTCTATCAGCCGCCGAATCATCTTTTGATATGACGTATGATACCTTTGCGCCTCTTTCTTGAAGAATTCAACACTCGATTTTTTTAAGGCAATGGTCACCTTCACATTTTCTTCTTTCAGTACCAATTGATCCGGCGGCGGAAGAAAATCTTTAACGACTCTTAATTTGCCCATCGGTTCATTGGTATATTTTATTTTGCCCTTCATATATCATCCTCCCTTCTTCACCAATACAATATACTACAAGTATGGCTATAATAGCAATATAATAATATGGTACTTATTATGGAATAAAGTCGGGCTTTTTGCCCGCGTCTATACTTTTTACATATCCTGTTAACAGGAATCATCTTATTGCATAATCATATCGTATTCTATAAAGAGATACCATAACATGCGTAAACGATAACCTTCAGTAATATAACAACTGACACAAAGCTATATATTGCATTTCCCTTCCATTTTCAACGGTTTCATAATTCATTTTCCCTGACGTCCCCTTTAGTCTCCTTAAAAATACTGGCACAAAAGGGGCAGAGTGAAATATTTTAAAATTATAATTTTTCCAGCAAGGAAAAGTATTCATCCCTTGTTATGCCTGCTGTCCTCAGGTTGTTTTTGATTATGAATACAGGTATTTCCTTCCAGTCAGGTATTACCACAGGCCTCAGTATATATACGAAATGATCACCCTCAATTCTTACACACTTATAAGGCCCCCCTCTGTCAAGAGAAAGAACGATCCTAATAGTAAATTGAAATAAAATTCAATTTCTTAATTTTGTTCAGATTGCCGACATGCTCTGACTTGGTTTCCAAATAGCGGCATCAGACAAAATGTCTGCACCAAACACTTATCGAGGCTCAATAGCCATACCCGATGAAGCCCGGGATGGCGACAGCTGAGAGACCATTCGGTCTTGTTCCCTGCGGCCTGGAAACAATTAAGCCCAACTTCCGCAGAATCGAGGTTAGAGTGATATAAAATGTTTATTTTTCAATGG
>CAZYNY010000057.1:0-19839 GCA_964648095.1 uncultured Nitrospirota bacterium
CAGGCTTTCGCCCATTGCGCAATATTCCTCACTGCTGCCTCCCGTAGGAGTCTGGCCCGTATCTCAGTGCCAGTGTGGCTGGTCATCCTCTCAGACCAGCTACCCGTCATAGCCTTGGTAGGCCATTACCCTACCAACTAGCTGATGGGACACAGGCTCATCCTCTGGCAATACTGTTTTCCCTTTCGAGTCTACAGAACCTTTAAAAGAAAGAACTTATGTCCTTTATTCTATATTCGGTATTAACCCCTCTTTCGAAGGGTTATTCCCAACCTGAGGGTAGATTACCTATGTATTACTCACCCGTTTGCCACTTTACCGCCCCGATTGCTCGAGGTTTCTCGTTCGACTTGCATGTGTTAGGCACGCCGCCAGCGTTCGTTCTGAGCCAGGATCAAACTCTCCGAAAATAAACTTAGAGCCCATTCGAACACACACTATTTAGTTTTCAAAGACCAATCTCTTTTACTACAAGATTAATGCAGACAAAAATTCAGTTTAATATATATCACATTCACTATAACTTGTCAAGGATAATCAAAACTTTTAAGACTTCTTCCCCCCTGCCTCTTCGTCCTTCCCCTCAAGCTTACAATTGCATAACTTTTTTAGATGTTCTACAAGGGCGCTAACTTCTTCTTTTGTAAAGTTTTCTCCCCAGTTTGGCATGGCGGTAGATTTGCCCACCTTCTTTCCTCCACCAATGATATCATTGGTAACTCTGCCTGGGCTGCGCTCGTTCATCTCGCCAGCATCTGTATGATTGAGGGGTTCAACTGAGAGAAATTCAGCATTTGGACCCATGCCATCACCCTTTACCCCATGGCATTGGGCGCAGTGCCATTGATATAACTGATTTGCATCGACTGCGAATAACGGTGAATAGCCAAATGAAACTATATAGAGCACGATCAATAATATCAGTAAAATACCTTTTCTCATTATTTAACCTCCTTATTTAAATGATGCTATATAATCCGCTATCCCTGAAAGCACTTCCGGAGTAGAAATATGATTAAACTTTGAGGATCGACCTTTCGGCTCATAGCGGTCAGGATTTGCGAGATAGGCGTTGATCCAGTCTGCATTCAGCCTCTTTCCGGCATCAACAAATGTCGGCCCTGATACCCCGCCAATTGTATCATCACCGACCTTGAGCTTATGACATGAGTAGCATGCAAAATCTTTCTCAAATGCCTTTTTTACCTTTTTATCATTTCCAGATCCCGGCTTCACGCTCCCAGTCTTAATATCCTTATCTATAAGAGTCCCAAGATATACTGCAACATCCTCTGCCTCTTTTCCTGATAAGGCAGGATGTTTATCTGTTGCAGGCTCCGGGGATAAGGCACTATACTTGACAGATCTTATCTGATCTCCTTTTGCAAGCCACTCTTTAAGCCACTCCATATTAAATTTGCTCCCTGCAAACCAGAGGTCCGGGCCATTCTTTTTAAGCCGTTCATCTATCGTGGAAATCTTTGATGGCCCCTGCACTGCATGACACTCCCCGCACTTCTTTTCGGCAAAGATCTTATCCCCCTGTGCAGATGAGGTTGAAACAAAGAACAAAGAAAATAAAAGAAGACCTACAACAATAAACAAACTCCTTTCCCCTCTCCCCATATTTCCCCCTTTCATGTTTATATTGCACTAAAAAACATTTTCTATTCGCAAAATTAAAACGTTTGCGGATTCTATATTAAAGAAATCGACTTGTCAATATCAAAAATTAACTAAAATATTATTCCCGCAGATTAACTGTTCCTTTGTGGATTTGATGGTTCCTAATCGAACAAAAAATCTGACAGACCCTCCTGTGTATGACAGGTAGAACATTTCTTCGAGAGGATCTTCCCGTTATAGCTTCTTTTCCCATCGTGACATCTAAAGCACTCCTTCTCGGATGGAATTACAATGGGGTAACCCTTAAATCTTTCACCATGGACAATCCTCGAATGACATATAGTGCATCCCTCTCCCTCCTGCCGGAACTGCTGATCCTTAAATGCTTCAATATGTCTTTTATGTTCCATAACCAATCCTACTTTATTTAACCGCTCAGGCAGATCCCTCTTTGGAATTTCGGATATCCTCATTATCGCCATATGGCATCGGATACATACCCTGGATGAGACATTTGATTTTATAGCTGCAGGGTCCGGTGGATTGAGGATCTGTCTTATCAGATCGTTTCCTCCTCTTATAAGTTTTGCCTGCAGAAAGCCGCCAATTCCGGGCTCTATATGACAATCTACGCACCTTACTTCTTTATGAGAGGACATCTTCCATGTACCATAAGAGCCTTTCATGGTGTGACAGGAAGAGCAGAAATCCGACCTGTTTGTATAAACCAGTCCTCCTCCCGATAATAAAAATATCAGGGGTAGAGAAAAAAATAAAATAGCCTTAAAACCTAATTTATCTTTTAGATTTTTAAATAACATCCCGCTTCATTTATGGAATCGGATCGCCTCTGTCTTTTTAGCCATCAACTGCGGCTCAAGGTACCTCTTTCCCTTGGAATCCTTCGGAATCAGATCCCTGATCCCCTGAAACTCATCAGAAATAGGACTGTAGTTAAGTACGGCCTCGACCTCGACTGACTTGGTATCCTTCGGTATCTGTATTGTAAATTGCTCTTTTTTTAGTTCGTCGACCCTAAAGATGCTATCCTCTGCAATCCTTATCCCATTAAAGTCAGGCAGATCCCTGTTCCCGTTCACATCCTCAAAGATGCGCCTGTAGGATCGCGTGGCGGAGTATATTGTTTTATAATCCTGGTTTTTAACAGTGAACGTCAATAAGACCTGGGCGAATGGCGGATGACCGCCCGGAAAATTGTGCGGAACCAGGCTCTGAAGCGATCCTGTAATCTTTAATTGGTCGCCAATTATGATCTTCTCCATATCTATTTTTACGGCCTCGGTAACTAGTTTGCCGTATCTGCCGGGAAAATCATGGCCGGCGATCTTCCTGGGTTTCTCCTCATCTGCTGAGGGGCCATGCCTCTCCTTCATGTGACATGACTGACACTCCTTTCCTTCCTTTGCCGCCACACTCTTCTTCCATCCATCAAAGGCATCACAACAGATCTCCCCATTAGAAAAGACCATCTTGAATTGGTGGCAAGAAAGGCATATCTCTGACTTTTGATATATATCTATAAATTGGGAGTTATGTACCAGATTTTCGATCGGGTCACTGTAAGGCCCAAAGAGTGTTCTACCCAGCTCATATCTTACCCTTATATCCTGCTTCCCAAGATCTATCCCTTTTATAAGATGACATTGTGAACAACCAACCCCATCAGATATTATCTTGCCTTTAGCAACCTGCTGGATAAGGTCCTCGATAATTTCAGGATTAACCTTTGACTGGGGGGCGTGGCATTTAATACAGTATCCCCTTTCCTTGGGTCCTTCCTTTGAAAGATAATCACCCAGGAGGATTTTAAATAAGGGCGAACTAAGTGACTGCGACATAGACGAAGAGATCCACTCATCATATACCCTCTCATGGCACTTCTTGCATTTCTCAGATAATGGAAAGCTGTCGGCATGTAGGCCCTCAGATACACACAACGAGAAGAGAATCATGGATGCAGTTATTATAGATACCTTAGAATATATCATCTCAAGAAACAAGACATTTTAATATGATTTAAATAGATGGGCCAGCGTATAAGACCTTCTGTATTCGGCAATAAGCTTCTTTGCTTCTTCCTTTTCATCAGAAGGAAGCGATCCCAGATACCTGTCCAAAAGATCAGGGTCCGGCTGAGGGATCAGAGAGTATGTGAGCAGAAGGTCCATCTCAAGGCGCTTGGTAGAATCGGGTACCTTAAAATTGAATAATACCTTCCTGGTTTCTCCATTTCTCAAAATGGTCTCCGTCGAAATCTCTGCATTATTCAGGATCTCCTCAAATCTCCTTGTATAGCGCTTCTCTCCCTTAAATACCTCTTTTCCGTCCTGATCCCTGACAGAAATTGTGAGGGCAAATTCCTTGAATAGAGGATCTCCCTCTGCGGGCAGTGTGTGGGCTATCTCTCCGGCCTTGATACCGGCAGTGATCTGCACCTCATCCCCCCGTCTTTCTGTATCAGCCTCCAGCTTATAAAGCCATTCATTCATTATATTGGCCCTGGACCTGCCTGATAACGCAGCAGGAAGACCGCCTGTGAAGGAGTGATCAGCTATTGATCTCATTGGCCCTCCCTTAGCCGACTTCCCGACAGATGAACCCATATGGCACCTCTGGCATACAATCTCCCTTGTAATCATCTCTCCTGATCCGATGCCCGGCTGTTGCAATTTATCAAAATGGCAGGCAGTACAATATTCGGAGGATGAATAGACCCCGACAGGCTCGGATTTATGTGCCAGATTTTCCTCGGCATTAGAGTAAGGACCAAAGTATATATCCCCTAATTTGTATCCTATGTCTGCCAGAGGGCTCTTTGCACTGGAAAACGAATTTATCAGGTGGCAACCGGAACACCCGACCCCCTCCACCCGTACATTGCCGGTCAATACCTGGCTAATAACCATATCTGCATGCTGCGGAAAGGTCATAATTGAGGGGACATGGCATGACAGGCAGACCCTCTTTGCCTCTTCCGTGGGATTAGTCTTAAGCCAGACCCCTAAGACCACCCTGAATATCGGCTCAGTTAAAGATGATTCGAGTCTAGATCCCTTCCACTGTGAATAGTGTGATTCATGGCACTGCTTGCACTTTTCGGCACGTGGGAAGGCCTTATCAATATCCTCAATCCAGGTTGGGACGGCCTCTTTCTCTTCGGTCATACCTTCGGAAGCAGGTCCTGTAGCCAAAAGAATTACGGCTGAAAGAACAACAAGTGCAGCCATGTTTCCGATTCTCAATCCTTTTTTACTCCTCATGGCTAATTATCTGGATAAATGAGAATGATCCGTCTCTGGTCCGGATCATTATATTAAAATCCACCCTCCCCTTTAGCTTCCCGATCGCAGCCTCATACTCATCCAGATTGTTGATGACAATGTCTGCTATGCCGAGTATTATATCACCCGGATGTATCCCGCCTTGATCAGCAGGCCCCCCGGGGAGGACCCCAAGCACTATAACGCCATTTGCATTATCAAGATTAAGGTCCTGTTTATAAACTTCAGTTATTGTGGCAACAAGGATGCCTATCTCCTCATTTACCACCCTCCTCTCTTCTGCCCAACCTATCAGAGGCAAGAAAAGACTTAAAAGGAATACAGAATACAGAAGCCAGTAGCCAGAATTTGGTATTCTCCTGAATTCTGAATTCTGAATTCTGAATTCTCGCTTTCTGACTCCTGACTTCTGAATTCTATTGGTTATAGATATGTTCATTCCCATTTAATCCATCCTCATCCTGATCTATCCACATCTCACCTTTATTAGGCTCGAACTTGCCGTTCCCGTTTCTATCTATCCAGTAAAAGAGGGGATATTCAAACTTATAGATAACGGAATTCCAGTACTCATTCATATAGCTGCTATTTGTCCTTGTGGCTGTCATATAATCTATCTTACCGGATTGATTCAGATCGAATAACCTGAAATATAGGCCGGTCTCTCTATCAAGGAAACTATCCACCTCCTCTTTGTCATAGGCCTTTGGTTCAGGAGGGATAACCTTATAATCTTCATAAAGTTTCTCAGCAATCGGGGCATCAAATTCCTGGGCAGTAGTTATCTCCGTATTCAGGAGCATGAGAAGAAAAAGGAATGGGCAAGAAAAGATATAGGATAGGCGGATAAGAACCTTCATTGAAAACCTCCAATTTTATTGATTGATGAACCTGTAAATAAAATCAGCCTTTCCGTTCTCATGATCCCTTTTCGATTAACATCTGAACCCAGCTTGAGACGGCCTTCATGCCGTCCCGCTCCTTCCTTTCTCCATCCCAGACCGCAAAGGCTGTTGTTTCAACCCTTCCAGGGTTAAGCTGGACATCGTATGTGCCCGTTGTAAACATGGATCTCTTAAACACGACCCTCCAGACCCCATCCTCCCATAAACCGTTACCTGAAATCTCCGCCTGTATCTTTTTGGTGGTCAATGTCGAGAATCCCCCTCCGATGAGGTCCTCCACCGGTGTAATTCTATTTGGTATTAACTCGAATCTCCTTACATCTCCGCTCTTTGGTCCTTCTTTGTCTGCTCCTTCTCTCTCTGCCTTTATCTTATCGATATCTGTCTGCCAGTCTGCCTTCCAATGCCATATATTTGAATAGTTATCTGCCTGTCCCATGCAGAAAAAGGGGGTCTCAGATTTTACAGGAAACTGGATAGCCACGCCGTCCCTGAACTTCTCCATAGTGACCTTATCATTCTTGGTGCTGTCCATCCAGGTAAGCATAAAGGCAACTTCCTTACCATTGTTCATAGACCTTACCTCAATAGCCTTTACCCCTGGATCAGGCCACTTCGGAAAAGCAACAACCTGGCCTGAAAGGGGCATTATTAAGACTGGGGTATCATTCCAGATCTTTGAACCCGGATCTAGCGGAAGATCCCCGTTCACAAAACTGGATTTAAGTATTGGCGCCTGGGATGAGACAATGGGTAGCTTGAACTGGATAATAGCAATGGTAACTAAGAAGAGGAAGAGGAGATATCTTGATCTTTTATCAATCAATAGATTCATCCCTCACGGAGTACATCATAAGGCTATTTGGGCCGGTAGATCACCGGCCCAAATATGTTAAAAACTAGCAAAAAATTAAACCCTAATACCAAAAACTAACAGATACCTCCTGGATTAAAGCTCCCACTGCAGCCTTGCAAAGTACTCGGTAATCTTATCATCCGGGGGCACGCCACCGGTTATAGCATCGCCAGGCGTAAACCATGCTGCAAAGGCGAGGAGCGAGAGGTTCTTGTGGATCACATAGTTGGCAGTAAGATCTATCTCATTCCCTAGTGAATCATCCACTCCTGAAGGCGCATCTGTCAGCATGAAGGTGGCGATCTTTGCACTTAAGGTCAGATCTGGCGTTGCCTTAAAGTCGCCATATAAACCGGCCCAAGTGACGCCGGATAGGGTTTCAGGAGTACCTGCAATGGACGGGGCATAAGTATTCTCTCCGTTCTGCCAGAAGATGTGAGTCTGGATATAGGAGGCGGCGCCCGGTGCAAAGAAGGTCTTAAGTTTGTCAGTACTTGTACCATCGTCCCCTGAACCAAGACCGGCAACAACACCTGCCTTAAATGGGCCCTGGTTAACATTTACATCCCCATGGAAGGCAAAACCGGATAGATCAACGCTCGATGAACCAGCAGGCTCAACGCTTCCTGTCAGCAATGCGGCTGATAGATAGACATTTATTGGATTAAAGGCCATATTTGTCTGGCCTGTAAGCCATATGGCATCCCAAGTACCAGGAGTAGAGGTAGTAGTAGGAGTCCCGGTAACAAAAGGACCAGGATTAGCGCTTGCCCCATCCCTCACATAATAGATCCTGGCAGCGGCATCATAGGGCCTACCCTTCGGTTTCCAGATAGCGCCAAGGTTGTAGATATTCTTGTCATTGTCATTGGCCCCAGATGTAAAAGGAGCTGCACCAGTAAGATCAGACCCTTCCCTCGCCTTTGCATGGATGAAGTTGCCCCAGAGCTCGTCGCTTACCTTATAGGAGATGATGAACCTATCGGCGATATTCTCGAACATACCGCCTCCAAGGAAACCATGGCTTGCATATGTCCTACCGGCCGTGAACCCTACCGGGCCTAAGGGAAAGGTAAGATATGCCTGGCGGAAGATAACGCTGGTTGTATCGCCTACGGTAGCAGTTGCAGTGCAGGTAGAATTGGTGCATAACTTTGTATCCGACGACCCCCATGTCCGGGAACCATTTTGACCATTCCCGCCCAACTGGAGCTGGACATAGCCGGATACAGGGGCCTCGGTCAGCTTAATGCCGAGCCTGAATCTCTGGTCTATCCAGGAGTCACGATCTGTTTTATCGTCATCATCAAAGGTCTGGCTATTATCCGTAAAGATAGACCTTACCCTATACTGCGCATCAAAGGCAGTATCCAATGAATAGCCCGGGACCACCCATGCTGCTAAAACAACCATTACAAATGCTATGAAACTCAATCTCTTTATTATGCTGCTATTTTCCATCTACTCCCTCCTCTATATTTTAGTTATACATCAGCGGAATCGATACAAAAGTAACATATCACATCAGCGCCACAAGTTAACATATAAAGAACGTGAATACTGCTTCCCCTTCACCTCCTTTCAATTCAATCCAAATTTACGCGCCAAATTTTTCGCGGTAAGATCATACAATTAATAAGCTCCTGGAATCAAGCCTCTCATATTCCTGGCCGGCTATCTTCTGGAAATCCGAAACCCTGTTGTTCCACTCCTTCCTGAAGGTATCATAGTTCTTTGACTGTGGGGCGCCGGGTTCATCAAGCTTGTCTGTCACTGGTTTTATGAGATTTTTTTTTGCCTCCACCATGATCACCCTCAGCTTAACAATAACCTCCTTTATTACAAGCTTTCTCGCCTCTTCTCCAACCTTTTCAAGTATCCTCAGGAAACTAACGATTGTGTAAAGATGATCCTTATAGGCATCAGCAACCCTGTAATCAATAATCATTCCGCAGTCGGCATAGCAGGCGGTCAGATACATCGCCAGGTGATGATCAATCTTTGTGGCCAATGTAATGATCTGCTTATACAAATCCTGGGGCTCTTCCTTTGGTTCGCCCTCCCCCGCTTCTTTGGTCTTTAATTGCTCACTGAAAATCTTTGTTTTCGTTAGCTCTTCCATATCCATTTCTTATACCTCTTTAAAAAATATCCCTTTTAGATCCTGTTTTTTGTGTCTATTAACATGCGTGTTAAAAAGACACAGGGCGAAATCTATCACATTTTTTTTGATATGTAAAGGATTTTTTATTTCATTTATTTTAATGGTTAAGTATTTAACATACCAAAATAATGAAACAGGGCTTTAAGTTATCTGCAAATCCTGTTAATATAATTATTCAGATCCTGTTTAACGGAGGAGCCATGAAAACAAGGGCGTATGTATTTATCAAGGTAGGTGTGAGCAAGACAGGCGAGATTGTGGGGTCTCTGGCTAAGATCGAGGGGATCAAGACCGTACATCCCTGCTGGGGGTTGCCGGACATAATTGCGTTTGTCGAGGTGCCTGACACCAAGGCACTGACAGACCTGGTTCTATCAAAGATCCAAAGCCTAAAAGGTGTAGTAGAGACAGATACCCATATTGTAATAGAGACGTAAAGGGTGCAGTGTGCAAGGGCAAGGAGGAATCCTCAGGTGAATAAGGAAAGGCAAAATTAAAAAGGAAAAATTAAAAAGTACTTTTGCCTTTTGCCTTTTGCCTTTTGCCTTAATTATCGCCATTGGAATTACTACACCCTCCCCCCTGCACCCTGCACCCTTGCCTCTCGATAAGAGGTACATAACGGTCAGATTCCCCTCAGGCGCCAAGATCAAGGCCGAGGTGGCTGATACAGAGGAGAAGAGGACACTTGGCCTTATGTTCAGGGAACACCTTGATCCCGATCAAGGTATGATCTTTATCTTTCCAACAGCAGACTATTACCGGTTTTGGATGAAGAACTGTCTTTTTGATATAGATATAATCTGGCTTGATGAAAAAAAGAGGATTGTCTATCATGAGGAGAACCTGCCGCCATGCAAGGCGGATCCATGCCCGTCTTACGGCCACCAAGGCAAGGCCCTCTATGTGGTCGAAACAACAGGGGGGTTTTTTAAAAAGATGGGGCTTAAAAATGGGATGATCGTAGAGTTTAACCTGACAAAATCTTGACAATAGCCTCTAAACTATTCTATATCTTATCTGTTAACTTATAGCCGAATAATTATCATGAAGATTAGCTTATATTTGGAAAAACCCTTTCAGGGTACGGGGTACAGGGTACAGGGTAGGGTTCTTCCTACCCCCTACACCCTACCCCCTACACCCTACCCCCTTGCATTGCGCCTCTTTTTCCTTTTTTTTCTTATCTGCCTCCTGGGCCCGGCAAGCGGTTATCCGGAGACCGAGATACCGGTATCAGAAAAGGAGGATAGCTCCAGGATTATCACCAGCATATCGGAGTCACTGGAGAGCGGGGAAGCAGGGGGCGCTATAACCAGGTTAAAGGAATTTTTATCAGCCAATCCTAATGACCCGCTAATAGACAGGGCACAGCTCCTCCTCGGAAAGGCCTATTTCAAAAACAGAGAGCTTGACCAGGCACGGCTTATATTCCAGCAGATCATCGACGAACCTCATGACAGGGAGATTATAGGCGAGGCAAGATATAACCTGGCCCTGGTATATATGGATCAGGGGAGACTGGAGCCTGCCCTTGCAATATTAGAACTGGAACTCTTTAAGATCTCTGAGCCGGCTAAGAGGTTTGAGATGACACTTATTATCGGAGAGATCCTCTTGAAAAAGAAGGAACAGATAAGGGCGATTGATAGGATCATCAAGGAGAGGGATGGGTTAAAAGAGGAAGAGAGGGGTCTATTTGATACAAGGATCGTCAGCTTCATAGATAAAGGATTTAATGAGGCAGGATTGAAAGATATAAGAAGGCTCTTTCCTAATCGATTCCCAGGTGATTTTGCCTCTATAAGATTAATCGAACGGTATAATACAAGAGATGAATATTATAAGGTCGAAAATGAGGTCAGGAGGTTTATATCAAACTTTCCGGGGCATGAGTATGCAGCAAGGGCAAAGGAATTAGTTGCAATAAATAAGAAGAAGATCAGGTCCTACAGATTCATCGTCGGGGTAGTCCTCCAGCTTGAGGGGAGGCTAGGCTGGTTCAGCCGGAGGATTTTAAACGGAATAAATCTGGCGCTTGAGGATGAGGAAAAGGTAAAAGATTCGGATCTGCCGGGCCTGGCCATTAAGGACCTGGAGGAAGATTCAGGGAGGCTGTCGCCGGAACTTGATGAGATGATAAATGAGTATAAACCTATTGCTGTTATCGGGCCCCTGCTAAGCAAGGACCTCGAAAATTCGGCCCAGAAGGCAGACCTGACAAGGATTCCGATGATAACACCATCAGCCACCTCCTCCCTCCTCCCGAAAAAGGGAAAATATCTCTTTAGAAACGCCATGACAAACAGGGTGCAAGGAGCGGTTATGGCAGAATACGCCTTTACCAACCTTGGCCTAAGAAGGTTTGCCATTATTCACCCGGATGATTCATACGGAAAGGAATTGATGAGGGTCTTTTATGAAACAGTCATAAGGCTTGGCGGAGAGATTATAGATGTTGAGGCCTATCCGCCGGACACAAACGACTTCGGTCTCCAGATAAAAAGATTAAAGGATGAGGACTTAAAAAAATATGGAAAGCTTGGAGAACCATTCGAATCTAAAGTCAAAGGAAAACAGCAGAGGGAATATTTCCCCGGCTTTGAGGCCCTTTTCCTCCCGGGTGATTACAACAGGGTAGGCCTGCTGGCCCCTCAGCTTGCCTTTTATGATGTCAGGGGTTTAGTATTGCTCGGCACTAATGGATGGAACTCAGAAGAGCTGATCAGGATAGGGGGCAACTTTGTTGAAGGAGGGATCTTCACGGATGGCTTCTTTATGGATAGCCCTGATCCCGCTGTAAGGAGGTTTACCGAAAAATACAGGGCTAGATATGGTGAGAACCCGGATATCTTCTCTGCCCAGGCATATGATGTAATGATGATGATTGTAGGGGGAATCAGGGCCGGGGCAACTACCGGTAGTGCCCTCAGGGATTATCTTTTGAGGAATAAAGATTTCCAGGGGGCGTCAGGTCTGACAACATTCAGGCCTGACGGCGATGTGGAAAAGAAGCCTTTTATAATACAGATAAGGGATGGAAGGTTTGTCCAGATAAATTAAATGCAACCACTATTGATTTTTTTATAAAGTGCATTTACCCTGAGCAGGGCGAAGGGTCTCTGTTTAGTAGGAGAAGATGATGTCTTTTTTCAGCAAGGTATTGGTTGCAAACAGGGGGGAAATCGCGCTTAGGATCATTAGGGCGTGCAAGGAGCTTAAGATCCCCGCAATAGCAATTCACTCAGCGGCAGACGCAACTGCCCTCTATGTAAAAAAGGCCGATGAATCTGCGCTGGTAGGCCCGGGCCCGATTACCGGCTATCTCAACATCTATAGAATAATCGATCTTGCAAAACAGATGGGGGCCGATGCAATCCACCCGGGATATGGCTTTTTAGCTGAGAATGCCGAGTTTGCAAGGGAGTGCCTTACGAACAATATCACCTTCATAGGTCCATCCTCTGAGGCTATTGCACTAATGGGGAATAAGGTCTCTGCCAGGAGACTTATGTCTAAGGCCGGTATACCGATTGTGCCGGGGATAATGGATAATTTAAATTCCCTAAAAGATGCAATGGATGCGGCAGAGGCTATAGGATTCCCTGTAATGCTGAAGGCGGCCGGAGGGGGAGGAGGCAGGGGTCTTCGGATCTGCAATGACAGCGCTGACCTTGAGAGATTTTTTAACACGACAAAGGTGGAGGCAATGGCCTCATTCGGAAACGACGATATATACATGGAAAAGTGCATCAGGTCGCCCCATCATATCGAGTTCCAGATATTAGCTGACCATCACGGAAATATCATACATCTGGGGGAGCGGGACTGCTCTATACAGAGGAGGCATCAAAAGCTGGTAGAGATCGCCCCATCGCTCTTTCTGGATAATGACCTGCGCAAGAAGATGGGAAACATTGCTGTTGAGGCGGCAAGGATTGCGGGCTACACAAGCGCAGGGACCGTAGAGTTTCTGATGGATGAGAATAAGTCATTCTATTTCCTTGAGATGAACACAAGGATTCAGGTAGAACACACGGTGACAGAGGAGGTAACGGGTCTTGACATCGTGAAGGAGATGATAAGGATTGCCGCAGGGAAAAGGCTTTCCATAAGCCAGGAGGAGGTCAGGATTGATGGCCATGCCATAGAATGCAGGATTAATGCTGAGGACCCGATGCGGGGTTTCCTTCCGACACCAGGCAAGATCACGGCCTACTATTCACCGGGAGGATTTGGCGTAAGGATAGACGGGAATGTATATGCCGGCTATCAGGTGCCGCAATATTATGATTCTCTGCTGGCTAAACTCACTGTAAAGGGGAGGACATGGGACGAGACCTGTGACAGGATGTACAGGTGCCTTGATGAATATGTGATCCGCGGCGTCAAGACCACAATCCCGTTTTACAAGAGGATCATGCTGGATGAGAACTTCAGGCAGGGAAGGTTTGATACCAATTACATAGACGAGAGGCTTGAGCAGCTTGTCTACCAGGATGTCAGGAACCCGGTGGATCTGGTACTTGCCTTCTCTGCGGCCATAATTGCACATACGAGGAGGTAATAGGAAAAAGAAGGTCAAGGTTTAGGTTAAGGTCGAGGAGAGTAAGGTCTAGGTTAAGGTTAAGTGTTTCTGAACCTTAGCCTCAGCCTTAACCTTCTTAAATGGAGGATAATCGGTGCCTGCGAATAAAAGGGTGAAGATAACGGATACCACAATGAGGGATGCCCATCAATCCCTCATTGCAACAAGACTGAAGACGGACGACATGATCCCGATTGCCGAGAAGATTGAGCGGGTGGGGTTCTGGTCTGTAGAGATGTGGGGCGGGGCCACGTTTGATACCGCCATAAGATATATGAAGGAAGACCCCTGGGAGAGGGTCAGAAGTCTTAAGAAGGCAATGCCCAACACCCCCTTCCAGATGCTGCTCCGGGGGCAGAACCTGGTTGGATACAGACACTACGCGGATGATACCGTGGAAAAGTTCGTAGAGAGATCAATAGCTAATGGGATTAATATAATCAGGATCTTTGACGCCTTAAATGATTTCAGGAATATAAAGAGCGCCGTAAAGGCGACGCTAAAAAACGGCGGAAAGGTCGAGGGGACCCTCTGCTATACGATCAGTCCTGTACACACCATAGACCTCTTTATCGATATGGCAAAGAGGCTTGAGGATATGGGATCTGACACCATCTGCGTAAAGGACATGGCCGGTCTCCTTTCCCCCGGTGTGGTATATGACCTGATATCAAAGATGAAAAAAGCAGTAAGCGTGCCGATCCATCTCCATTGTCACGACACGAGCGGGACAGGGGCAGCAACATATCTGAAGGCCGTTGAGGCAGGCATTGATATCATAGATACTGCAATATCCTCCCTGGCCTCAGGGACATCCCAGCCCCCGACAGAAACCATGGTAACGATGCTGAAGAATACAAGGTACGATACAAGGCTTGATCTGAACCTGCTGGCAGATATAGCAAATCACTTCAGGTCTATCAGAAAGAAGTATGCATCTTTTGAATCTGACTACACAGGCGTGGACCCGGCTGTGCTCATCTATCAGATACCCGGAGGGATGATATCTAATCTGGCATCACAATTAAAGGATCAGAAGGCCCTTGACAGGATGAGGGAGGTATTGGACGAGGTCCCGAGGGTAAGGGAGGATATGGGATATCCGCCCCTTGTTACCCCATCCAGCCAGATCGTTGGTACGCAGGCGACCTTAAACGTCCTCACCGGCGAGCGATATAAGGTCATCACGAGCGAGACAAAGAACTACCTGAAGGGGCTCTATGGAAGACCGCCTGCCCCTATAAATGAGGATGTAAGGAGAAGGGCCATTGGTGACGAAGGGTTTATCGAATGCAGGCCGGCAGACCTGATTGAACCGGAGATGGAGCGGGCCAAACAGGAGGCGCCTGATACTGCCAAGACGAGCGAGGATGTTCTTATATATGCCCTCTTCCCAAAGATCGCCAAGGAATTCTTTGATGCCAGAGAGAAGGGAGAACTCGGTAAATGGAACCCTGCAGAGGACAAACCGCCCTTACCAGAGGGCTCAAAGGAGGCTGTACCGGTCTTTGCCCCAAGTGAATTTAATATCAAGGTACATGGCGAGACCTTTCATGTAAAGGTTGGCGGTATGGGCCACCCGGGGGAGGGAGGAAGACCATTTTTCCTCTATCTGGACGGCGAGCTTGAGGAGGTAATGGTCGAATCCCTGGTTGAAATAGTGCCGAGCAGTGAGGGGAGGATAGACTCCGCGGTTGGGGGACGGTCCACGAGACCAAAGGCATCCCATGAAGGAGATGTAACTACGGCCATGCCCGGAACGGTAGTTAATATCAAGGTTAAGGTTGGAGATGCAGTAGAGGCAGGCGACACAGTACTCATTGTTGAGGCGATGAAGATGGAGAATGAGATACACACCCCCATAGCCGGGGAGGTAAAAAATATTTATGTCTTAGAGGGAGACCGCGTTAATCCCGATGAGGTACTGGTGGCAGTCAGATGATGGATTTTGCCCATAATATAAGGCTGTTATCTATTATTGCGCTCCCGATACTCTTTGCCATTACCCTCCATGAGGCCGCCCACGCCGGGATAGCCGACAGGTGCGGAGATCCGACCGCAAGGAAACTCGGCAGACTAACATTAAACCCTATAGCGCATATAGACCTTTTCGGGACTATAATTATGCCTATTTTCCTATTTTTATTCAGCGGATTCCTATTTGGATATGCCAAACCGGTTCCGGTCAATTTTATGAATCTTAAAAGGCTAAAGAGGGATATGGTCCTGGTGGCGGCATCAGGACCTGCTACAAACTTCCTCCTCGCCCTGGCTAGCGGGATAATTTTCAGGACATTCATAGCCCTGGATCCGAGGCTTTTGTCTCACATAAGCAGGAATTCACACTTTATACCAGGTGGAGATATAGGCGCCTCAATCCTGGTCCCGCTGCTTTTGATGCTCAATGCCAGTGTCCACATTAACCTATTCTTTATGCTCTTCAATATGATCCCCATCCCACCATTAGATGGGGGAAGGGTCCTTGTCGGCCTTTTGCCTGACAAGGGTTCCAGGATGGTCAGCAGGATAGAACCATACGGCATGTTTATAATACTATTGCTGGTAATGGCGGATCCAATAGGGATTATGGGGAATATCTTCCACCCAATAGTGAGCGTCCTTGTCGGCCTTATATTGGGCAGGGGAATATAAATGGGAAAGGCAAAAACGGCAAAGGAGAAGATCTTGATTGTCGATGATGAACAGGATACCAGGTATCTTTTGACCGAAATCTTAAAGAATGGAGGCTATGCCGTCTCTGCAATGTCCGATGGCCCTTCAGCCATAGAAGAGGCCAGGAAGAACCCTTTCAATCTCGCCTTTGTTGATCTTAAGATGCCGGGGATGGACGGGATAGAGGTAATAAAGCAGATACATAAGATTGACCCTGATCTGATGATCATCCTCCTTACGGGATACGGGACAATTGATTCTGCTGTCAGGGCTATGAAGGCCGGGGCATACGATTATATAACAAAGCCCTTCCCGGTCGATGAGATACTCATGACAGCCGGGAGGGCGCTTGAACACCAGCGCCTCCAAACTGAGAACATAATTTTAAAGAAGACGCTGGCGAACAGGTATAAGTTTGAAAATATTATAGGCGCCAGCAAGTCAATGGACAAGATGTATGAGATAATAGAGAGGGTTGCGGACAGTGACAGTACGGTACTGATCCAGGGAGAGTCCGGGACAGGAAAGGAACTTGTTGCAAGGACAATCCACTTTAACAGTCCAAGGAAGGATGGTCCGTTTATTCCGATAAACTGCGGCGCTATTCCGGAAGGACTCCTCGAATCCGAGCTCTTCGGACATGAGAAGGGGGCATTTACAGGGGCAGTCGCAACCAGGCTCGGCAGGTTTGAGCTTGCAAATGGCGGGACTATATTCCTGGATGAGGTTGGCGAGATGCCCCCGGCCTTGCAGGTCAAGCTGTTAAGGGTCCTGCAAAGCAGGGAATTTGAAAGGGTAGGCGGCACAAAGACTATTAAGGTTGACATTAGAATTTTAGCCGCCACAAACCAGGACCTCGAAGAGGCGCTAAAGTCCGGCAAATTCAGGGAGGATCTCTATTACAGATTGAATGTGGTACAGATCCATATCCCGCCTCTCAGAGAGAGAAAGGATGATGTCCCGCTCCTCTTAGACCACTTTGTTGTTTTTTTTAATGAGAGGAAGAAGAAAAATATCCAGGGATTCTCTTCTGATGCAATGAAGCTGCTCATGGACTATAGATGGCCGGGAAATGTAAGGGAGATTGAAAACCTGATTGAACGCCTTGCTATATTGAAGGGGAGCGGGATTATAGAGGCCCAGGATCTCCCGGAAAAGATATCAACCGTCTACCCGATCACTGCATCAGGACCAATTTCAAGGTTCCCGGATGAAGGCGTTGATCTGACCATGGAGATCAATGAGTTTGAAAACAGGCTGATCTTATCTGCAATGGAAAAGGCGAATGGGGTTAAAAGCAGGGCAGCCCA
The DNA here is from genome assembly GCA_964648095.1 of uncultured Nitrospirota bacterium. Classification (GTDB taxonomy): domain Bacteria; phylum Nitrospirota; class Nitrospiria; order JACRHA01; family JACRHA01; genus JACRHA01. Next base: position 17,425 of record CAZYNY010000057.1, read on the forward strand.
CCTCCTGAGATTAAATCGCACCACCCTGGTTGAAAAGATGAAAAAAAAGGGCCTGACAGATCCGGGCCGGCAGAAAAAGGGCCTGCCCTGAGCCTGCCGAAGGGTCTAACTTTTGACTAAATAGTTGTCAATGATTTGACGGAAATCACCAAGTTTAAAAAACCTCCCATATAGGCTTCAATCAGAAAAACAGAGTATTTCAAGGTAGCAGGTATCAACTGAAAGTCCTCTACCACTAAGGAGATTATCAGGATCAGCCTTAAGATCCTCGCTATCCCATTTGAGAGTAAGGCCCCTTTCTGTAATCCCTAAACCTATCTGGCATATTTGTTGCTGTACTATATCAGATCGTTCTTTTGAGATAATTTATGGTTATAACAAGAAATCTTATATACCGGCTATTAACAACATTCATCTTATTCCATTTTGTCTTTCCGCCGCCTGCCTCTTTTTCATTGCCCTATCAGGAAGATAATGGCGACCTGGATCCTATCTTCCAGGGAGATCTGAAGGAAGAGGGCTCCATGTTGTACCAGGAAGGCATAAGGCTTTTGAAGGAGGGTAAATTTATTGATGCCTCTTTGAAATTTAAGGAGCTTATCGCCAGGCATCCTGATTCAGGACTCGCCCCGCCGGCCGGCATCCTTATTGGTGATTCATATCTGAGGGAGGGCGAAACCAGTCCGGCGCGGTTTAATGATGCCCTTGAGGCATATCAAGAGGTAAGAAAAGGACATCCTGGTGGAGATGTGGGGGCTATTACCCTGCTTAGGATAGGAGATGCATATCAAAGGCTTGGTTTCTCTTATGAGGCCACAGGGAGTTTCAGGAGGATATACGCTGAATTTCCGGGGAGCAGATTTATACCAAAGGCAAGGGCCAGGACGGCAAATGCGTATCTCCTTTCCGGGAGATATCAGGAGGCGCTCAGAGAGGCACAGGCAATAATAGAGAGTTATCCCAAAAGTATGGAGGCAGCAGACGCATTTTTTATGAAGGGATATACCTTAAACCATATGAAGAGATATGGCGAGGCAGGGAAGGCCTACATGGAAGGATCTGCCAGGTGGCCGGACTACCCGAGGTCTAATCCGGTGATACTCTATGACATGGGCGATAATTATATGAGACTCGGCAGATATGAGCCGGCAAGGGAGGCCTTCCAGGCCCTTGTCAACATCTACCCTAAGTATAATCTTTCAGTAAAGGCGATGAAAAATATTGGTGATTCCTACAGACTGGAAGGGAAGGGGAACGAGGCAATCAAGATCTACAGGGAAACAGTCGATTTATTTCCTGAAGATGAATCTATAAATGGGATAAAGGCGATATTGGAGGAAGGGGAGATTTTTCAATCGGCCCTAAACGCTATAAAAGAAAAACGGATGATGTACGCAATTAATGACCTTAATGACCTTCTTATAAAATATCCTAATGGGATCAAGACTGATGAGGCAGGGACAGCCCTTGCAAGACTGGTCAAAGATTATATCTCAGACCAGTTCAGGTCAGAAGGGTGTCTTGCCGCCTCAATCACATATAAGAAATTTAAGGAAAGGGTTGGGGCAAAAATAGGGGATGCAGGCATTTACTCCTCATTGGGCGGATGTTACATGGGCCTTGGTCTCTACGATGGGGCGGCTGAGATCTATAATGAGGCTATCAAGATGGGCGAAACCGGCGAAGAGACTCGTTACAGGATCGGCGAGGCGGGATTTCTTGCTGGTGATTATGTAAATGCGGGCAAGCATTTTGAAGAATTCATCTCAAGTTATCCGGGGAGCAGCCGGCTAGTCGATGCATATAGGTATCTTGGGATCTCCTCTTACCGGACCAGAGATTATAAAAGGAGCAGAGAGGCATTTGCCCGTATCCTTGAGCGCTCTAAGGACAGTAAGCGCCGCGTGGAGGGTTATAGCTATATAGCCGGCTCTTATATTGCCGATGGATCGCCGGATAAGGCGTCCTCTGCTTACAAGAAGCTGCTGGATCAATTAAAGGATCCGGACCCTGGGCTTCTTATCCGTCTCGGAGATGCACTTTTTGCATCTAATGATTGCAAGGGGGCCATCGCCGCATACGAGAAGGCCCTTGAGAGGACGGCGGCGGGATACGAGGCAGACTATATCCGCTACCAGATTGGTGTCTGTCAGGCCAGGAGCAATAAGGACGCATTATCAGGGGGGATATTTTCAGAGCTCGCAAAAAGATCAGGATCTGAGATCATTAAAAGACTCGCTGATGAGAGGGCTAAGAATGCAAGAGGGGAAGGCTCCAAAGGTTAGGCCTTTGGAGGGGCAACTAAAAGCCCCTGTAAATGAAAGCGGGAGTCAGGAGTCAGGAGGAAAGTCTGGATTCTAAATCTTCTAAACAGCGAGCGGAGTCGAGCGTAGGGAGGGGGAGGCTCCATCCAGC
>CAZYNY010000058.1:0-19704 GCA_964648095.1 uncultured Nitrospirota bacterium
GGGCAGTAGGTGTTATTTGTCTGCACTTGTGTAGATCTCGGTGGTCGCGGTTTCATTGAAAAAAAACGCCCCTCTACAGAAACGATCCTGGCAACCCAATCCTTGCATTCATTAGGATTTGCTGAGCCGCTTATAGGAATCCCGGTAAAAATGAGGGTCAAGACAGCTATTGAAAGAAGGTAAATAAGCATCACTGCTATATCCCCATTCAAGATAGCTTGACAAAAAAAGGAAAAAGGAATTGTAAGTAGTACCATATGAGTAAAGTTCTTGTCAAGACAATTTTTAAACCTTTTAGGACAATTTTTTAACCATCCTGATCTTTTATCATTGCAGAGAATATGCCATGAAGATAATCGCTATTCATTTCTTATTTGGTGCAAGGCAAAAAAGTCTTAAATAATGCGTGGTTGTCGGGTGATAAATTATTTTAGGAAGCCTTATATGAGGATAAAAGGGGAAACTTTTATGATACAGAATGTTATCTAAATAGATACACGGGGTATTCTATCAGATACACTGTCTAATAGTTTGTACAGCAGGTTTCTTGATGCAACATCATAATGAGATGGGGAGGGTGAAGGAGAACTCGCTCCCCTTTCCTACCTCACTGGTCACGCAGATTTGGCCTCCATGGAGTTCAACCAGTGTCTTTGCAATGAAGAGGCCCAGGCCTGTTCCCTTTGCCTCGGCAGGGGAATCCTGCTCGATCCTATAAAAACGATCAAAGATCCGTGTCTGCTCCTCCGGTGGGATCCCTATCCCGGTATCTCTTATCGAAACATTGAAAGACCTCTGATCTTTTTGCAGGGTGATGGTAACGTGACCTCCTTGATGGGTAAACTTGATTGCATTCTCAAGGAGGTTTGTGATGACCTGTTCCAATTTTTCCTGGTCCCCTTTAACCCAGCCCTCCCCACCGGGTCTATTTACAATGATCTCAAGATTTTTTGCCGCCGCAACCGGCCTTAGGTCTTCGATAACATTTGTAATTAGATTATATAGTGAGAGAGGGACAAGTTTTAGTTTTATTCGCCCAGATTCTATCCGGGATGTATCAAGGAGATCATTAATCAGACGTGACAACCTGTCTGTGTTTTTGGAGATCCGGCTCAGATACTCCTTCTGCTTCTCAGTTAAGTCGCCTATAATTCCATCACGCAGGTTATCTATATACCCCTTGATTACAGTAAGAGGCGTTCGCAGATCGTGGGAGACCTGGGAGACGAACTCTGATTTCATTTGAATAATCTTTCGTTCCTTATTTATCTCAATATGCCTCCAAAAAGCAGCCCCAAGGAGGGCAAGGGGGACCTGGAAGATTATTGGGATTACCAAAGGAAACCAGATGCCTGCCATCTTAAATTGGGAATATGCTACCCCTGTATAAAATATCATCACACCCAGGATATATAGCATGGCAGTTATTGGAGGGAATAAAAGACAGATAACTCCTATTGCAAAGCCACAGATCAATACAGCCAGGATGTGGAATGAGAACCCGAGGGGCTCTACCGGCATATCCTCAAGCAGGTTAGCAAAGGCAGTTGCGCAGATCTCCACACCGCTTAAATCGAGCCCGTTTGGGTCTGAAAAGATAGTATAGAAACCATCCCTCTGTTCATGCTGAGAAATCTCAGATACCCCGATAAAGATCACCTTATCTTTAAAATCGAATCCCTTTTTGGGCCGATGTTCTTCGGCCCCCCGATGTCCATCGGGGTTGGCCGCTCCCTGGCTATCTGGTTGGAGCGCCTGAAAATAGGGGATGGTGGTTATGGTCCTGGGCGGTCCATAGAAATTCAGATAGCGGCTATTGCTGCTTTTGTACATCTTTATAAGTGCCTTGAGGATCTTAATCCTTTGAGGGTCGGGAGAGGACTCTTTTGGGTTCTTCAACGCCTCCATAACAATATCGGAGATCAATGTCTTTTTTCCAAAGATCTCTTTCAGGCCCCTCGAAAGCTCATGGATCTTTTTGCCGTTTATAATATCTTCCTTCTTGAGACCAATCAATCTCCTGGCCTCAGCCAGAGAAGAGATATTTACCTGATCCTTCCCGGCAAGGGCAATCTTAGGATGGTCAAGGGCCATTTTTAATAGTTCTATCAGTTCATCATGGAGCTGCAATGCAAAGACATGGAATGCCGATGCCGGCATAGTTGGGGAATCCGCTGAGTCAAAGGTCCAAAATCGGTTTACCCTCAACGGAAACTTGGGTAATGGGAATGCAGCCAGGTCAACCGCTTCTTTCGCAAGAAGAGAAGCGGGTTCCGACTTTTTTTCAACTGTCATCTCGCTTGTAACTTGACCTGAAAGATCTTTTAAGGGGATCGTCTCTTTTTTGATATATTCAAGGAGTATGACATTGGAGGCGCCTCTGATGGCCCTGGAAAAAAGGATATCATCTTCAGCCAAAGGGCGATCATCAAAGAACATATCAAAGGCAATCACGCCCGCACCCTCATCGATTAATTTTCGTACCAGTTCGGCATGAAGAGTGCGAGGCCATTTCCTTTGATCGCCGGGGAGATTAAGATTGTCGGCAGATTCTTTATCCAGGGAGATGACGATCACCTCTGACGGGGGTTGCCTCTTTCCCCTCAGTTTGAAGAGTAATCCAAGGCCGATCTCTTCCTCAAGGTTATTCCCGATAGGCATAAGGCTCACTAAAAGCCCGAAAATGCCTGTCATAAAACCGAGTATAACCGCCTTGCGCAATTGAGTCATTACCCGCTCATTGTTAATAAGAAAACAAGATTCTCATAAATATTTGACCATGGAGAGGGTTCTCCCTGGTACCGGAAGATTCAAAGGAAAGCCGACTTCGTCCCAATAAGTTGCAAATTGGTATTAGCCATTAATGATATCTAATTTTTTAATCAAACGGGCCAGATATGTCCGCTGAAGGCCCAGGAGTTCTGCGGCCTTGACTTGATTTCCCCCGCTCTTCTCAAGTGTTCGCCGGATCAGATCCCTCTGATATGCACGGATTGCATCATGATAATCTTTGCACGGATAATCTTCATTGCTTAAGATAGTAAGATGCGGAAGGGGAAGGTCTTCGGCCTTGATCACACTCCCTCTGGCCAATACCACCGCCCGCTCTATCATGTTTCCCATCTCCCTCACATTCCCTGGCCAGTGATAGGCAATAAGTTTGTCCATTGCCTCTGGGGATATCTTCATAAGTGGTTTTTTCACTATCTGACAGTATCGCCTAAGGAAAAATTGGGCCAGAGCGGGAACGTCCTCTCTCCTCTCCCGTAATGCGGGGAGAGAAATGGCAACCACATTCAAACGGAAAAAGAGATCCTCCCGGAACCCGCCCTCATGGATTGCCTTATTGAGATCCCGATTGGTTGCTGCAATGATTCTGACATCAACATTAATCCCTTTGTTCCCACCTACACGCTCAAACTCACGTTCCTGCAAGAATCTGAGAAGCTTGGCCTGAAGATCAGGTTTAAAGTCCCCGATCTCATCCAGAAAGACTGTCCCCCCGTCTGCAATCTCAAGCTTTCCCTGTCTCATCTGTGCAGCGCCGGTAAAGGAACCCTTTTCATGCCCGAAAAGCTCGCTCTCGATAAGCTCATCCCTTAAGGCTACACAGTTGATAGCTACAAAAGGACCCTTTGACCTTTCGCTCCAACGGTGGATCGACCTGGCAAATATCTCCTTTCCTGTGCCACTCTCCCCCAGGAGGAGGACAGTGGAAGTGGTAACGGCAACCCTTTGTGCGATCTCTATAGTCTCCTTAAGTCTTGCGCTCTCTCCCACAATCTCAAGGTAAGGTGCATTTACCTCCGCCTTTAGGTAAATGTTTTCCTGCTTTAGCGCCCTGCAATCTAGGGCCTTTTTTATGACAATCTCGATATGATCCGGGCAGAATGGCTTTGTAATAAAATCAAAGGCCCCTTCCTTCATGGCCTCTACGGCCTTCTCAATTGTACCGAATGCGCTGATGATGACCACAGGAAGGTCGGAGTGCTCCCTGACCTTCTTTAGCACCTGCATGCCGCTTAATTGCGGCATCTGTAGATCAAGGAAGATAAGGTCCGGCTCTTCTCTGGTTACTTTTTCGAGGGCCTCTATACCATTTACTGCAGTAACCACCTGATATCCAAGGGCCTGGATACGGTCGCAGAGGATCTGCCGGATGTCAGGATCGTCATCTACCACGAGGATCTTTTCCTTGAACGATTTCATCGCTCTTCCCGCTTCTTTCCTACAGTTCCTGGTGGAACTGGTCAATAAGGAAAAAGGATCCAGTTTTTCAATTACCTGTGCAGGATTATAAACAAAACCAAATAACATTTCAATCTGCCTCCATTAAAACCAACCTTCTTCTATCATAGGGGCTTGCGTCGCCGACATTTTATCTGGGGGCCTGTGCGCTCCGCCTTTAAGAGGATGCTCCACTGCCCCCAGGCCCCTCGTTCGGACAGGCAAAGCCCGATCCTCACTCTCCACCGGCAAAGCCGAAGCGAGCATCCAGCTTGGCCGGTGCAAGCGCGGGGTGTGGGGGCATCGGAGGAGCAACTGCACCGCACGGGCCCCCACAGATGATCGTCGCCTCCCCCTCAACGCTCGCTTTGCTCGCTGGATATATACCCACGGTCTTTGCCCGTGGGTATATATATTCATCATTCCATCCCTACTCCAGCATTGCCCTTACCTTCTCCTGTAACTCCAAGGGATTAAAGGGTTTTACCATATAGGCAAAGACCCCCATGTTTCGGGTGAGTTTTTTATCTCCTTCTTCGCGGATGGCAGTCAACATGATTATTGGGATACCTGCTGTAAAGGGATCCTTTCGCAGGGCCTCAGCAACCTCCAGCCCATTCATATTGGGCATCATCCTGTCAAGCACAAGCAGGTCAGGCCTCTCCTTTCTGGCCATATCAAGGGCCGATTTGCCATCAGCAGCTTCAAAGATGCAATATCTTGGGGAAGCCAGGGTAATATTTACCAATATCCTTATATCTTCATCGTCATCAGCAATCAGGATAGTTTTCATATCCCTCCTTAAATTTATTTTTGGTGCGCCCCCTCCTCTCCTCTACTACAACCCGGAGCAGGCAAGCGGGAGTATGACCTGCCAAAATCTGCAATAGGGCATGGCAGAGGGCGCTAATGCAATAAAAGCAATTGCTGTGCCGAAGTACAACACATTGAATTATCAAGGTTATTTAACTAAGGGATTTCTACAGTGTATCTGATTAGATACTCCTGTTATCCAAAAGGATACACCGTGACCAGGACAAGGCATCAACGTAGATATCCACGTGCAGAGCCAGTGGGTATCTACTCAGCGAGCAAAGCGAGCGTTGAGGGGGAGGCGACGATCATCTGTGGGGGCCCGTGCGGTGCAGTTGCTCCTCCGATGCCCCCACACCCCGCGCTTGCACCGGCAAAGCCGGATGCTCGCTTCGGCTTTGCCGGTGGAGGGGGCGACGCAAGCCCCTTTAATTGACTAGGGTCAACTCCTCTGTTAGACTCTTAGTTAAGGAGATGAGCCTATTCAGCAATGACAAACATGGACAAAATCGTATTACTCCAGAAGAATATTGAACAGGCAATAAAGGGGAAGGCCGAGGTCGTGAAGATGGTTATTGTAACCCTCCTTGCCAGGGGCCACCTGCTTTTAGAGGATATCCCTGGGGTCGGAAAGACAACCCTTGCCCATAGCCTCGCAAGATCTCTTAACTCCACATTCAAGAGGATCCAGTTTACAAGCGATCTCCTCCCCTCCGATATAATAGGGGTATCTGTATATAACCAGCAGAAGAATGAATTTGAATTTAAGAAGGGTCCTATCTTTTCCAGTATAATCCTTGCTGATGAAATCAACAGGACCTCGCCCAAGACGCAGAGCAGCCTTCTTGAGGCTATGAATGAGTGCCAGGTCTCAGTAGACAACGAGACATACAGGCTTCCTGAGCCGTTTATGGTGATTGCCACCCAGAATCCAATGGAGTATCATGGCACCTTTCCGCTCCCTGAGTCACAGCTCGATAGGTTTATGATGAGGCTGAGCCTCGGATACCCTGCAGAAGAGGACGAAAAACAGATCCTCCTGACACAAAGGCTGGTCCAGCCGGTTCAGGAGATATTTCCGGTACTTAGCAGTCAAGAGATCCTGGAACTCCAGATGGAAACAGAAAGAGTAGCAGTGGATGAAAGCCTGATAGATTATCTCCTGTCAATAGTCTCAGCAACCAGGAGCTCTGAACTATTAGGACTTGGGGTTAGTCCAAGGGGTTCGATATTCCTATACAAGACAGCCAAGGCCCTGGCCTTTATAGAAGGGAGGAATTATTGTCTCCCTGATGACATTAAAAGACTTGCCCCATTTGTATTTTCCCATAGGGTAATAATAAATGCCCGCCTTGAATCATTCGGAAAAAGGGGTGAGGATGCCGAAAAGATTATTGAAGAGATCGTAGAGGGACTCCCTGTTCCGATATAGAGGGTATTATTAAAAAGATCTCCTTTAACCGTTCCATTAAACTTACAAAAGAGGGATTAGGTTTTATCCTCCTTACCCTGGCAATAGGCACAGCGGCAATAAATACAGGCAATAACCTCCTATATCTGATCCTGGCTGCAATGCTGAGCATGATTATCATCTCGGGTATCCTTTCGGAGGGTTGTCTGAGGGGCATAGACGTGGAGAGGATATTTCCCCGGCATATCTTTACATCAACACCTTTTTATTTGAGACTAAGGATTACAAACAGAAAGAGGTTTTTATCCTCATTTTCATTATCCCTGAAGGAGATCACGAAGATCTCAGACCAGGGCGAGGCCAGGCTTTTCCGGATCCCTCCGCGAAAAACCGCTCATACAGGCTACATGGGACAATTTGAAAAACGCGGGAGAACTACCTTCAAAGGTATAATCACATCCACATTGTTCCCCTTCGGGTTTTTCATTAAATCAGAAAAGAGGATCTTACCCTGTGAGGTAATAGTATATCCAAGGATTGATAAACTCCCGGTTTACCTGAAGGAGGAGATCCAGGCGATTGGCAATATTTCATATGACACGAAAAAAGGGAGTGGGATCACCTTGTATAATATCAGGGATTACAGGGCGGGAGAAGATTCAAGGTCTATCCACTGGAAGTCATCTGCTAGGCAATCCAGACTGATGATAAAGGAGTTTGAAAAAGAAAAAGAAAGGACAGTTAATCTCTTCCTTGTTAACAGGTTCGGCACAGGAGGGTCGATCAGCAAGATTGATCTGGATAATTTTGAAAGAGGGGTTGAACTTACTGCATCTTTAGCCAATTATTTCCTCAAGAAAGACTACCCTGTAGGTCTTTTCTCCTTCGAAGGCTATATCCCCGACGCACAGGGGGACAAACACCTTTACAGGATCCTGAACGAGCTGGCGCTTATTGAAATAAAGCACAATAAAGCGCCTTCTGACCAGGTATTTATGGGGCCGGCCGCACATAACGGCACAAACATCCTTATTCTGCCATGGGATTACCGGGATATTGACAGGACCGGATTGATTTTTTCCAGAATATTAAGGATAGGCGCAGAATAAGATAGATGCTTGATATCCTGGTCAATCTCTCATCTGCAATCCTGGCGCTGACCGGTTTAATTTCTGTCGCGCTGACAGATCAGTTAAACCCATTAATTATTATGATCGGATTGGTCTGTATTGCCGTCACTCTCCTGCTCTCTTCGTTGGATATTAAACCTCAGGCCTACAAGATGATACCAAGGTCTGTCTGGAACGCCTATATTGTTCTGGTATTTATTATAATGCTCCTCGACATTTTTTGGATCTCCGGATCGCTCCTGATAAGCATATTACACCTCTCGATATTCCTGATGATCAATAAACTCTTCAACCTAAGTACAAGAAAGGATTATATTCAATTATTCCTTTTAAGCCTATTGCAATTCCTCGCTGCCTCAACCATGACCAACAAGCTCTTTTTTGGATTTGCAGTTGTCATCTTCCTTATCTCAGCCACATGGGCGCTCATTCTTCTTCATCTTAAATACCAGATGAAGGATCTTGGAGCGGCAACTACGCACAACAAGATAGTGGATCTCCGGTTCTTCCTCTTAACAAATTCAGTGGCCGTTGCTGCCTTCATTATCACCATCCTAATCTTCTTTATTATCCCCAGATTCGGCATCGGTTTCATGCAGAAGAAGAGCGATGACCGGCTCCGGACATCAGGGTTCACAGAAAGGATCGACCTTGGAGACATAGGCCCGATCAAACTCGATAACACAATAGTAATGCGGGTCCGCATCCCCGATTATAATGACTCCTTAAAAGACAGGATCTATTGGCGCGGGGTAACCTTCAACTTCTATGACGGCCGTTCCTGGAGCAATAAACTAGTCCAGAAGTTCAGCCCAAAGATAAACGATAGGGGAGAATTCACCATACATGAAGGCTCAGGTGAAGGTGGTCTCTATCAGGAGATCATCCTCGAGCCGCTTGACACAACTGTTATTTTTGGGGCCTCCCACATAATAAGATTAAGCGGGAAGCTCCCTTCTATAAAAGAAGACTTGATGGGATCTGTATATATACCCTACGCGTCATTCTCCCGTCTTCAATACTCGGTCTATTCAAAGATAGATTTAATATTAAAGGAGGATATGGAACTCGAATCTGCAAGCTATCCTGTCTTTATCAATAAATTTTATCTACAGATACCTGATGGGAGTGAAGAGGCAGGCGACCTGGCAAGGAGGGTATCCTCAGGCTCAAAGACCATCACAGGAAAGATCGACGCCATTGAGAGATACCTAAAAACTAATTACAGATATACACTTGATGTCAAACCTCATGGGGAGAAAAACCCGATAGAGGATTTCCTTTTCGTACAGAAGGCGGGTTATTGCGAATATTATGCAACGGCAATGGTCGTCATGCTCAGGAGCATCGGGATCCCTGCAAGGCTTGTAACAGGCTTTCTCCAGGGAGAATGGAACGAGATCGGGGGGTATTTCACTGTAAGGCAGAAGGATGCCCATTCCTGGGTTGAAGCATATCTTCCAAGATCAGGCTGGGTAACATTTGATCCCACCCCGGCAATATTGATTGAAGATCAGAGAACGGCTCTCAGCCTCCTGTCAAAATACATAGACTCCATACGGCTAAGATGGGACAGATATATTATCAACTACAGCCTTAAGGATCAGACTGAGGCAATAAGAAAGACGAGGGAAAAGATCAGGTCAATGGAGGGTGACCTTCAATTGATGTATGAATCAATAAAAAGATATATGCTAGATGTCAAAAGCGGCCTTACAGACCTCAGCCGGATTTCTGTGAAGACGATCAAGCTCCTATCATTATATTTTCTCCTGTTGGCCATTTCTTTATATTTGTATATAAAAAAGGGATATAGGCCTTTTCGTCTATTTTCTGGAACAGGCGCCGACAGGAACAGTCAGATCGTTGAGCTATACAAAAAGATGCTAAAGCTCCTGGAGAAGAGGGGGATTATCAAAGAAAAGAATAAAACCCCCCTTGAGTTCGCAATAAGCCTGAATACAAAGCAAGATGAGATCTCAAGGGAGGTATTCGAGTTAACCGAGACCTATTACCGGGTCCGCTTCGGTCACCAGCCCCTCTCAAGGGAGGAGATAAGCAGAATATCGGAGATATTCCAAAAAATTAAGAAAGGGCCATCTCCATCGCCTTCCTGGCCTTCCGCCAGCCGCTCTCGCTGAGTCTTTTAAGTCTCTTTTCTGTCCAGATCTTAAATTCCTCTATGTACCGCTTTCTATCCCCGCTTGCCAGAGAGAGGAGTTGAGACTTCTCTTTTGCCTTGTCCTCCTGGTCATTCGGGGAATAACCATTCCAGCTTGAATAATTATTATCAAAGATGATCTCGGGTGTAACTTCACCGGTAACAAACCCCATCTTGCCGGCAAGGCCATTGGCAATCTCCATATCATATTCAATTATCCATCCGTTATCCTTAACCATAGACTCCGGATCAAAGTGGACAGAAGCACTGCACTTATCACAGTAAATACTTACGATGACATCCTCAGGCAATAATGATCCGTCATTATGGATACTGGCGTGCGACTTAGAACAGCTGCATCTTTTTTTAAAGGCCATACACATAGGATACCCCCCTCATGATTATTATAAAGATCACCTTAATAATACTATCGCTATGTTCTGATTGTCAAAGATCGGAGCTGACAGGCAAAATTCTTCCTAATCCGGATAGAAGTGAAGAAATTTGATCATTGAGTCTGCCTCCTGGTAAGAGCCGGAGACTGCCTCTACACACTTTAAGATCGCAGATGGGACAGGACAGCCTATGCATGGGATATATTTTGAGGCCGCCTTAAAGGTCTTTGTCTCTGCAATCTTCCTTGTAAGCTCCTCCCCGATATTGATCTCCTTGAATCTGCTGTGCATCCTCCTCACATGGGGACATGTTGATTCTATAGTAAATACCATAATGGCCATATTCCTCTTCCCCGTATCTATAGAGGTCTCATGGCCGCACCAGCCTGCCTTTATCCAGCAAAGAGACATCAGATAATAAGACTCCTACCTGCGCCCCATGATCTTCCTGTTTCTCCCGATAATAGGGGCAAACCGGCTTTTTCTATTAGAAAGTATAACGGGATCAAGGATCTCACCGCAGATTATACACCTCCAGCCGTAAAAATATATATCCCCGGTGTCGTCCTTCAGATCCTCAAACATCTCGTACGACATCTCTCCAGTACATCTTGGACACTGCATCTTTCTATCCTCCTTGTATTTAATAAACATGCAATTGACATACCATTTTATAACAAGCAGGATAATTATATGTAATTACAGCTAGTTTGCTATCTTTTGGCCCTGATTTCACAGGAGGTTATATTGCAATAATGAAACGATAAACAGGATATGGCTCTCTTTTTTTAGTAAATCTTGTTGGTTTCAATGGGTTATATTGGCATTTCATATTTGAATCATCGCTGTTCAATTCTATACCTATTTCTCAATCCCAAGCGCCTTGATCTTCCTCCAGAGGGTAGTCCTGCTTATCTTGAGTCTATCAGAGGCCTTCTTATGGTTCCATCCGGTCTGTTCCAGCACCTTGACGAATAGCTCCCTTTCAATGGCCTTTAACGGCTCTTCTTCCCCTAATGCCGCTTCCACGACCATATTGTCAGGATGCATTATATCCCTGGGAAGATGCTCCGGGAGTATCGTATTTCCCTGGCACAGGATAAGGGCATGCTCAATGATATTCTCAAGCTCCCTGATGTTCCCCGGATAATTATAATTCATTAAGATTTCCATTACATTTGAGGATATATTGTTCACCCTCTTTCCGATCTCCGCATTGAACCGCCTTAAAAAATAGTTAATCAGGAGGGGTATGTCATCCTTCCTTTCCCTGAGACGCGGCAGATATATAGGCACTACCCTTAGACGGTAGTAAAGATCCTGCCTGAAATCGCCTCTTTCTATGGCCTTTTTGAGGTCTTTGTTTGTTGCTGCAATTACCCTGACATCCACCTTTATGCGCTTGGTATCACCCACACGCTCAAACTCCTCTTCCTGCAGGACCCTGAGAAGCCTTATCTGTGTTGACAGGCTTATGTCTCCAATCTCATCAAGGAAGATAGTCCCGCCGTTCGCCAACTCAAACCTCCCGATCCTGCTTGATATGGCGCCGGTAAACGCTCCCCTTACATGGCCAAATAGTTCACTCTCGAGTATCCCCTCGGCCAGCGCCCCGCAATTCACCTTAACAAACGCCCCATCCTTCCTTGGGCTATATTGATGGACCGCGTGGGCGATAAGTTCCTTCCCGGTTCCGCTCTCCCCCTCTATGAGTACTGTCGATTTCGTCTTTGCAACATCAGGCAGGATGTCGTATATCTCCTGCATCCTGAAATTCTTCCCGATTATATTATCGAAGAGATACCTCCCCTTCAGCTCCTCTGTAAGCGTCTTGATCTGGGAGATATCTCTGAATATCTCTACTCCGCCAATAACCTCCCCATCATTGCCCCTTATGATTGCCGTATTAATGGAGACAGGTATGACCCTCCCGCCTTTATCCTTGATAGCGCACTCTATATTAGAGAGGTTCTCGCCCGTCTTTATTGTCCGCTCAAGAAGACACTCATAGGACGTATCACAGCCGGCCACCTGTGCACAGGACATCCCTACTATCTCTTCCCTCTTGTAACCCAGGAGCCTCTCTGCGGCGCTGTTGACATAATTGATCTTCTTATCCAGACCTATACTGAGCACCCCGTCGTTAATAGACTCGAGGATAACCTCTGAATCAAAATCCCCTGCTGTCTTTATCGTCATATCCCTACCCGCCAATAGACGACATCCCATCACCGCACACATTACCGCTTAATTCTACAAAATTATGCCCCTTTGGTTTTTTCTTAATCCCATCAAGTATTACAGAAAGGAGCCCTTCCTCGTTAATACCGGATCTCAGTATAGATCTAAGATCTATCTCATCATCATGACCCAGACATAACCTTAGCTTGCCGACTGCCGTAATCCTGACCCTGTTACAGGTACTGCAAAAATGCTGGCTTATCGGACTAATAAACCCCAGGTCTATACCGAGGCCTTCCACCCTATAATATCTTGCAGGGCCCGCGCCATCACCCCCTGATGGAGAGAGCGGGTATTCCCTGGTGATATTCTCCGCTATCTCCTCTGTAGACATATACATCTCCTTGTTCAGAAAGCCGATCCTCCCAAGGGGCATGCACTCTATAAACCTCAGTTTTATATGCCTTTTGGCAGCGAATTTAACAAATTCTACCAACTCATCATCATTGATACCCCTCATCACTACCATGTTTATCTTGACAGGAACAAGTCCGACATCAATCGCCTTATCGATCCCCCTTAAGACTGTAGACAGGTCGCCCCCCCTTGTAATCTCCCGGAACCGGTCATGTCTGAGGGAGTCAAGACTGATATTTATCCTCCTCAACCCTGCTCTCTTTAAATCCTCGGCAAACCTATCAAGGAGACCCGCATTGGTAGTCATGGAAAGATCCTTAACCCCATCAAGCCGGGAGACGGCCCTAACAAGATCAGGAAGACCCTTTCTGACAAGAGGTTCACCGCCGGTAACCCGGACACGAGAAACGCCTGCCATAACAAAGGCCCTTACTACCCTCTCTATCTCCTCAAATGTAAGGAGCTCACTCCTCTCCTTAAAAGGCATCCCCTCCTTGGGCATACAATAAAGACATCTTAAGTTGCACCGGTCGGTTATTGATACCCTGATATAATCGATCCGCCTGCTGAACCCGTCAATGAGTTGGATAGATTTTCCAGGGGCTAGCGTCGCCCCCTCCACCGGCAAAGCCGGATGGAGCCTCCCCCTCAACGCTCGCTTTGCTCGCTGACCCACGCTGATCCCTCACTTAAATATTGTCTTAAATCTCTCGTTAACAATCTCGTCTATCCCCTTACAGAGGCGTTCAAATCTGATGAGGAAGGACCTCGCCTCCCCGGTAAGCCTTGATCCCCCGCCGCCTATGCCTCCCTTGGACCTCTCAACAAGAGGGATCTTCAGCGTCTCCTCCATCGTCTTGATATAACTCCAGGCCTTTCTGTATGATATTCCCAGGTTGGATGCCGCCTTGTTTATAGAACCATGGGTATCAATCAGCTCCAGGAGATACTCTCTCCCCTCACCAAATACCGGTTTTCCATCCTCCTCTATCCAGACCTTAGATTTAGCCTTCATCCTTTTTCCCTACCGTTATGCAAATCTGATACAACGCTATGGAAAAAAGAGGGGCTCTGTAACCAGGTCCCCTCTTTTTCTCTATATGCTAAATCTCTTTGTTACCATCAAGTGTAAAGCTTACCTCAACGTTGCCGCTTGCGCCCACTGTGACCTCGGCAGTCTTTGTCCCGAGCACCTCATGCCAGACCTCAGCTGTATATTTTCCTGCAGGGACACCCTTTATAGTTGCCACACCAGTCTTGTCCGTCACACCTGCATACTCATCGGTGACTATTACCCAGAGCTGCATCCTCTTGTGATCCTTGCACCTAAGGTCAACTATACCGGGCTTTTCAAATTTGTGAGTACCTTTGTCGCCAGGCATATGTAACTTTATGAGGTCCTTTATGTTTGCAACGGCATTTGTCTCATCTGTTGCGTATGTAGTATGATCCAGCTCATCCTCTGTAGTAAAAGTAACTGTAGTCCCTGGTGCAATTGTCATCGCATGGGGAACAAAGACCCTGTCCTTCTGATTCACGGTAACAGATCCTGCCTTTGCACCCTTTGCGCCTTTTATCGTAATAACTGCATTTGCCAGGGCCCCGTCTGCCCCTATAACCACACTGTTCTTTGCCCTGATATCATCCTCTTTCTTTTTGCCCTCTTTTATCTTTACTGTGCCGGTTGCCTTTACCTTGGCTACCACATCCCCTGCGAAGACAAGGCCTGTTGATATCATCAGGATTGATACTACTGTTAACAGATAAAAAAACTTTTTCATCCAGATTCCTCCTATTCAAAAATTATTTATTCAAACACTCTATTTATCGCACCAATGGTATAGGGTAGATAGTACAGAGATTATACCTAATCTTTCTCCAGGCTTGACTCCTCACCTCCTTTATAGACCTGCTATCTCTCATTATACCTAAATTTTTATGATAATCTTGCCAATCCACATAAACATCGAGACTTAAAAAATTACTCGATAGGCAACTAAAGTTCAATCCTTATTTTTCATCATAACATCATAATTATTGATGAATACGCCTTGTTTAGGCGATTTGTTCCATATATATTATAATTTTTCTCTGTTTTTATCGATAATACTCTATCTTTCAACTAAATCATACCATCAACTAACCTGCACAATTCCGCTACTGCATTGCTCGATCGCCTGAGGGCAGAAGACTCATCAGGCGTCAGGTCTATCTCTATGATCTCTTCCACCCCTTTCATTCCCAACCTGGCCGGCAGACCAACAAAGATCCCATTTATGCCATATTCGCCGTTACTCAAGACTGAACAGGGGATGATCTTTTTCTTGTCCTTTATAATCGTCTCCGCCATATCAGCAGCAGCAGCAGAGGGGGCATAATATGCCGACCCTGCCTTAAGGAGATTCACAATCTCAGCGCCCCCCTCTCTGGTTCTTTTTATGATTGCATCAAGCCTCTCTCCGGGCAGCAACTCCGAGACAGGTATGCCTGCAACGGTTGTATATCTGGTGGATGGGACCATACTGTCACCGTGCCCTCCCAAGACCATGGCGCTGATGTCCCTTATTGACACACCTAGCTCCATGGAAATAAAGGTAGCAAGCCTTGCAGAATCGAGGAGGCCGGCCATGCCGATCACCCTCTCCCTCGAAAACCCGGATACCCTGTATGCAACGTAAGTCATTACATCAAGGGGATTTGTCACTACTATGATTATGGCGTCAGGAGATGCGCTTGCGGCTGATTTGACCACATCTTTTATTATCCCTGCATTTGTCCTTAAAAGATCGTCCCTGCTCATACCTGGCCTCCTCGCAATCCCTGCAGTCACTATTATCAGATCAGACCCCTTTGTATCGCTATAATCATCGGTGCCTATAACCTTTGTGTCGTATCCGCAGATCAGGGCCGACTCAAGTATATCCAGGGCCTTACCTCGGGCCAAATCCCCGCTTACATCCAGCAGAACAATATCCCCCAGTTCTTTCCCGGCCAGCCTCTGGACTGTAGTGCCCCCGACATTTCCGGCGCCTATTACCGTTACCTTATTTCTTTTCATTTAGACCCCCCATATTCTTTATAATCGCATCAGCAAATTCTGAACACCGTAACAGCGTTCCTCCCTCCATCTGCCTTGAAAGATCATAGGTAACCATCTTCTCTGAAATGGTCTTCTCCAGGGCGTCCTGGATGATTTGAGAGGCCTCGTCCCACCCCATATATTCAAACATCATGGAACCGGAGAGGATCAATGAGCCTGGGTTTACCTTGTCCTGACCCGCGTATCTGGGAGCCGTTCCATGGGTCGCCTCAAAAACAGCATGAGGTTTGCCAATATTTGCGCCGGGTGCCATCCCGAGACCTCCAACCTGTGCAGCACAGGCATCAGAAAGATAATCGCCATTTAAATTTGGCGTTGCTATGACCTCATATTCTTCAGGCCTTAGAAGTACCTGCTGGAACATAGCATCAGCCATCCTGTCTTTTATTACAATTCTCCCTTTTGGCCTATCCTTCTCAGACATCCTCCCAAGCTCATCCTCCCTTATGGTCTCCAAGGGGAATTCGTCCCTTGCAACCTCATACCCCCAGTCCCTGAAGGCACCCTCTGTATACTTCATAATGTTCCCTTTATGGACAAGGGTCACACTGCCAAGCCCATTCTTTATCGCATGTAAGATAGCCATCCTGACCAGCCTCTTTGTCCCGGTAATGCTGATCGGCTTGATACCTATGCCGGAGTCGCTCCTTATCTCCTTTCCTGTCTCTTTCTTTACGAAATCTATAACTTCTTTTGCCTCGCGGCTCCCCTGCGGCCATTCTATGCCCGCATAGAGATCTTCTGTGTTTTCCCTGAATATCACCATATTCACCTTCTCAGGCTCCTTAACAGGCGAGGGGGTCCCTTTAAAATATCTGATCGGCCTTACACATGCATAGAGGTCAAGCTCCTGTCTCAATGTAACGTTCAGGCTCCTTATGCCGCCTCCAACAGGGGTTGTGAGTGGTCCTTTAATAGCAACGATATGGTCTTTGATTGCGGCAAGCGTCTCCCGTGGAAGCCAGGTCCCACAAAGGCTATATGCCTTCTCCCCCGCAAAGGTCTCAAGCCACCTTACCTTGCGCCTCCCGCCATATGCGATCTCCACAGAGGTATCAAATACCCTGACAGATGCCCTCCATATATCAGGCCCTGTCCCGTCCCCTTCGATATATGGTATTACCGGCTCATCCGGGACAATAAGTCTTCCTTCGCTAAATTGAATCCTTCCATTGTTAACCATCAATCTTCCCCTTTCCACCCGTACTGGTATGAATTATCAGCCCGAAGGAGCCAATAACCCACCCATCATCATGGCCTGTAAAAAATATCTTGTATAGATAGCTTATCGTACCTGTCTTCTGTCTTGTCCAGCTCTTGCCGCCATCCTCAGTATGCAGTAACACACCAAATGGGGCACTTACCCACCCCCTTCTGCTATCCACAAAATAAATATCAAAAAGCCAGCTATCTGTCCCGGTATCAAGACGATCCCATCTGGCCCCCCCGTCTTTGGTTTCTAGTACTGTACCTTCCCTTCCCGCAACCCAACCATGTTTATCATCTATAAAAAATATCCCCTCAAGATGGTTTCCTACCTTACTTTCCTGACGGGTCCATTTATTGCCCCCATCCTCAGTATAAAGGATAGACCCTTTCTCCCCGACTATCCAACCCCTCTTGTTGTCTATAAAGCGCATATCACGAAACAATGAGCTGGTCCCCGTATTCTGCAGAGACCAGTTTATACCGCCATCCTCTGTATGAAGCAATGCGCCAAAGGCGCCTGCTGCCCATCCTGTTTTCCCTTCAATAAAATAGACTGAATAGAGAGGTTCAATAATCTTTGACTCCTGTTTTTCCCAGTGCTTACCGCCATCGATTGTATGGATTATAATCCCATCGTCACCTACAGCCCATCCAATATCCATCTCTGCAAAGTATATAGACCTCAGGTTCTTTTTAACGCCGCTCTCCTGGAGCTCCCACGTGGACCCGCCATCACTAGTATGAATAAGATACCCCTCCTTTCCGCTGATCCATCCGTTTTTACTGTCGGTAAAATAGATAGAATAGAGGGATACGGTGACTACATTCTCATATACCCTTGTCCATCCTCCGTCTCCACCCGTGCAACCTGATAATTGCAGTATAAGGACAAGGAAAAGGAAGCGGCAGAGGCCTTTTAGCAGCATCCCGGGGCGCAATTTCCTATATCTCCATCTTGGTCGATCAGGATAAATTTGTCTGCATACGGGGCTTTAAGCAGCCTTTTTGCTGTATCAGTACAGACCTCAACAGGGATGCCGCGATAAAATATATGCCCTTCATCGTCTGTAACGGATACAAACGGCCCCTGATATATGGCATGCCGGCCTTTATAGACACATTCCTTCCCCTTATTGAACTTATAACCCCTTACGGTTACGGAAAAGAATCCCATCCCTTCAATCTCCCTAAATAGATACCTGTTGAGTAGTTCAAGTCCGTAAAACCCACTCTCTTTGCACACCTTAAATAATTCATCCTCCCTTATGGCACCGGAGATACACTCCCCCCAAAGTTTTTTATCGGTCTTCATCTCATGCGGTACATCCAGGCCTGAGACTATATCAGATATCACAAACCTTCCCCCATGTTTAAGGATCCTAAAGATTTCGTCAAATACCTTCTGTTTATCTGTTGATAGATTAATAACGCAGTTAGAGGTAACCATATCAGCCACACTATTTTCAAGGGGTATCTCCTCAAGGAGACCCTTTTTGAATTCAACTATATCGTATCCGAGTCTGTCAGATACCTCAGCCTTACTCCTCCTCGCCCTTGCCAACATCTCATCGGTCATATCAATGCCGATGACCTTGCCCTTGAGTCCTACCATCCTGGCGGCAATAAAGCAATCTATTCCACCGCCGGATCCGAGATCTACAACCGTCTCACCCGGTATCAGGCCCCCTTTTGTTACAGGCGACCCGCAACCATATGAGACCTCGAATACCCCCTCAGGTATATGCTCTATATCCTCCTTGCTATAGGCTGTCGGACAGCACAGGAAGTTATCAGGCCTTTTGGCGGCCCTGGTATAAAAATCCCTCACGTCATCCGTTGAAGGTAATTCCCTGGACATACTAACCCCCCTATAAGTATTTACTTAAAAATATTTTGCCATAATTTGCGTTTTTTTTCTATATTATTTTAGTAATTAAGACCTGCTGCCTATCCAACATGATATGTGAGATAATATGATAGACGGTACATAAAAGGTCAATTAACAGGGGCAATAGATTTATCGCAGAGGTGTACGCTGCTTGATGAATTGGGGCTGACAAGGAAGTATGATTAGGCTACAGATAGGCCAAGCCCAAACTACTTGACTTAGACCTTGCTTCCACCGCTGATAGTAAATAATACTAAGCAGGGACAACTTCAATGGCAGAGATTTGCGGCCTTGGGGTCTTCATCTTTACCACAACCACAGATATGCCTTTTGAGCGATTGATATCCACCACCTTGGCATTTTCTACATAGGTCTCGGGATCATCTTCCGGCAAGATTACAAGCACCGCCCCGTGGGGAATACGGTCGAGAATATCGGGGTGATCAAAAACATAGCGCATCCATTCCGCATGAAGATCCAGATTCTTCTGTATCAGTGTCTCTTTTGTCATGTTTTCATCTCCTCTTTATATGCCCTACGATAAGAAGGCCAGTTGGCTTTTAGATCCAATGTGGCATAGGTAAATGCCAGATTATAGCTCTCAAAGAATAAAGGATGTTTATCCACCTTCCCTGAGGGCCATAGGCGATCACGATGCGCAAAACCGTGTGCCGTGTCGTATCGGACAAGACAACTAAAGGGGACGGTTCCCTTTAATTTTCCTCCAGCCCCTTTGTCGTCCCATTTGCTTTATCTTTTCAGAAATCTTATA